>CAXTSH010000030.1:0-7062 GCA_964246925.1 uncultured Acetobacteraceae bacterium | reverse complement strand
TGCCCAGGATCGCGCCGCTTGTCGAGCGGAATCCGGTCCCCGCGGCCGGGGCGGGCGCGGGGGCGGGTCCGGCGCCCGCGCGCGCCCGGCCGGGGGTGGGGCGGGGTCCGCGGGGCCGGGTCGCCGTGGACCCGAAAGTGGCAGCCTTGCTGCGGGAGGTCGAGGCGGCCGCCCGGCGGCGTCTGCCCATCCTGATCCGCGGCGCCACCGGGACCGGCAAGGAGCAGCTCGCCCGCCGCGCCCATCAGGTGAGCGGACGACCCGGCGCCTTCGTTCCGGTCAACTGCGCGGGTCTGACCGACACGCTGGTCGAGGCGGAGCTGTTCGGTCACGCCGACGGCGCCTTCACCGGCGCCCGTCGCGGCGGCGCTGCCGGCCTGGTGGTCGAGAGCAGCGGCGGCACGCTCTTCCTCGACGAGATCGGCGACATGAAGCTGTCGCTCCAGTCGGTGCTGCTGCGCCTGCTCGACGACTGGACGGTGCGCCCGGTCGGCGGCGGCCGGCCTCGCCAGGTCGACGTGCTGCTGATCGCCGCCACCAACGTCGACCTGGGGGCGGCGGTGGCGGCGGGCAGGTTCCGGGCCGACCTCCTCTACCGTCTGAACACGGTCGAGGTGGTGCTGCCGCCGCTCGCGGAGCGCACCGACTTCGCCGCCATCGCCCGCGAGCTGCTGGCCGAGGTCGCGCCCCATGCCACGATCTCCGACGATGCCGTCGCTGTGCTCAGAAGACGCGCGTGGCCGGGGAACGCGCGCGAGCTGCGCAGCCTGCTGACCCGGCTGACGCTGGCCGACAACGCCCGAGCCATCGCTGCCCCCGACGTCTCGGTCTGCGCAGAGCCCGCAGCCGCAGCGTCAACCAGCCTGCGCAACCTGCAGGAGCAGCGGGTGAGGGAACTGCACCGCGAACTGGACGGCAACGTCGCCGAAACGGCGCGCCAACTCGGCGTGTCGCGCAACACCGTCTACAGGGCGCTGGCCAGACGGGAGGGGTGAAGGGGACGACCGTCCCCTTCCGGGTGCAGGGCAGCGCCCTGCTGTTGCCGCCCAAGGGTGATCCGTCTATGGGGGCGAACCTCGCGCCGGACCCTCCGGGCGACGCACGGAGTGTCCGCATGCGCCGAGTTCTGGCCGCGACCGCTATTGCCGGCGCCGTCGCCGCCTGCGGCACCATCAGCTCGGTCAAAAGTCTCCTGCTCGGGATCAACGGCACCGGTCCTGACGCCCACCTCGCCGGCTTCATCGGCGGTGTCGCCGCCGACGAACCCCAGGCCGCCATCGTCGGCCGGCAGATCCTCCAGCGCGGCGGCAATGCTGCCGATGCCGCCGCCGCCATGGGGCTTGCACTGGCCGTCTCGCTTCCGTCCCGCGCCTCGCTCGGTGGCGGCGGTGCCTGTCTCGCCTACTCGCCCGAGCATGACGGGCTCGCGATCGCCTCGATGTTCCTGCCCGGCGCTCCCGCCTCGCCTGCCGGCGCCGATCGCCCCGCTTCGGTCCCGATGCTGGCCCGCGGCCTGTACGCGCTGCAGGACCGGCTCGGCCGGATACGCTTCGACGAGCTGGTCGAGCCGGCCGAGGCGATGGCGCGGCACGGCGTCCCGATCTCGCCGCTGTTGAGCAACGACCTCTCGATCGTCCGCGGTCCCCTGCTCGCCGACCAGCAGGCACGCGCTCTGTTCACCGCGCCCGACGGCTCGCCGCTGGGGGAGAACGACACCCTGATCCAGACCGATCTCGGCCTCACCCTGGATCAGATACGCACCCTCGGTCCGGGCGCGCTCGTCGGTGGCCCGGCGGCCCGCGCCTTCGCGGAAGGTGCGGCGTCGGCCGGCGGTGGCGTGACGCTGGCCGACATCCAGTCCGCCCATGCGGCGCTCGCCGCTCCGATCGTCGTCGACGATGCCGCCGTCCATACCGGCAAGCGGCACAGACGACCGGACGACGATCTCAGCGTCGCCTTCCTGCCGCTGCCTGCCGACGGCGGCATTGCCGCCGCGCGGGCTTTCCGCCTGCTGCTGTCCGACCCGAACGCGACCGCCGCCGCCGAGCAGGAGGCGGTCTCGACCGCCGCCTACGCCCGCCGGACGGCCGCCTCCGCGGCCGACCTGCTCGCCGCCACCATCCCGCCCGGGACCTTGCCCGCGCTGCCTGCCTCGACCTCGTTCGTCGCCTTCGACAGGAACGGGGGCGCCGTCGCCTGTGCGCTCACCATGGACAATCTGTTCGGTACCGGCCGCATCGCCGGTCGTACCGGCATCATGCTGGCGGCCTCCCCTGCCGATCGGCCGCTGCCGCTGCTCTCGGCCGCCATTGCGTTCGCGCGCGACGCGGGCGCGTTCCGCGCCGCCGTCGCCTCGTCGGGTCAGAACGACGCCGCCGCCGCGACCGCCGAGGCGATGGCGGCCACGCTGCGGACCGGAAAGGCGATCGTGGGTCCGGTCACCGCGGAGGGCCGCGTCAACGTCGTCGCCTGCCCGGACCTGCTTCCCGGCAACAGCGGCACCTGCGGGGGTGCCACCGACGCGCGCGGCAACGGCGTGGCCCTCGGCCAGTAGGCGTGCTCGGGATCGGTCGAGCGGCCTCCCGCGTCGCACCGTTTCGGGCGATGGACGTCATCGCGCGCGCCAACGCCCGCGCCGCCCTGCTGCCGCCGGGCAGTCCAGGCATCATCCGCATGGAAGTGGGCCAGCCCGCTGCCGGCGCTCCGCTCGGCGCCCGGCTGGCTGCCGGAGAGGCGCTCGGCAAAGGTGGCTCGCTCGGCTACACCGAGGCGCTCGGCCTCGCCGGCCTGCGTGCCCGCGTCGCCCGCCACTACGCCGAGCGCTACGGTCTGGACATCTCTCCCGGCCGGATCGCGATCACCACCGGCGCCTCGGGCGGCTTCGCGCTGGCCTTCCTGTGCTGTCTAGACCCAGGCGACGAAGTGGCACTCGCGACCCCCTGCTACCCGCCCTACGTCAACGTGCTCACCGCGTTCGGCATGCGTCCCCGTCTGATCGAGGCCGGTCCCGATACGCGCTTCCAGCCCACTCCGGCGCTGCTCGACGCCTCCGGCCCGCCACCCGCCGCTCTCCTGGTGGCGAGTCCGTCGAACCCGGCCGGCAGCATGCTCACCCCGGCGGAACTCGGCGCCCTGGCCGGCTGGTGCCACGCCAACGGCGTCCGCCTGATCAGCGACGAGATCTATCACCGCCTCGTCTACGCCGGCACCGAGAGCACCGCCGCCGTCCACCCGGACAGCATCGTGGTCGGCAGCCTGTCGAAATACTGGTGCATGACCGGCTGGCGGGTCGGCTGGCTGGTTCTGCCCGAGGCGCTGGTGCGTACGGTCGAGCGTCTGTCGCAGAACCTCTTCATCAGTGCTCCGCACATTTCGCAGCGGGCGGCCGTTGCCGCCTTCGATTGCGACGACGAACTGTCGCGCCACGTCGACGCCTATGCTCGTGCCCGCACCCACCTGCTCGCCCGCTTCGCCGAAGCCGGCCTTGACCGCATCGCTCCCGCCGAGGGCGCGTTCTACCTCTATGCCGACATCACCGCGATCGCCGCGGACAGCGAAGAGTTCTGCAACCGTCTGCTCGACGAGGCCGGCATCGCCGCCACGCCGGGCGTCGATTTCGACACGCGCCGGGGCTCGCGCTTCGTGCGTTTCAGCTACTGCGGGCCCGAAGCCGACATGCACGAGGCCGCCGACCGGCTGGTCGAGTGGGCGCGCCGCTGAGACCTGTGCGAAAGTAGATTTGGGGCGCTGCCCCAAGACCCCGCTGGGGGCAAGCGCCCCCAGACCCGCCCGCACTCGAGCCGCGAGGAACGCCGACCGGCCCAGTCCGCCCAGTCGAGCGGGTCTGGGCGCGCGGCGCCCAGCGGCGTTTTGGGGCAGAGCCCCAAAGTCTCCCAACCCCGTCTCAGTCGAGCTCTACGCAGAGGTCTACGCTTCACAGGACAAGGCGGGGCAGCAGGGCGTCCAGGCGCAGGCGGCCGGCATTCGTGGCGACCAAGCTGGACGCACTGAATGTCAGATAGCCTTCGTCCAGGCACGCGGCGAGGATGGTCGGGTCGAGGGCTTCGCTCAGGGCCAAGCCGACACGCTCTTCGAACCTCTTCGCATCGACACCCGTCGAGAGGCGCAGTCCCATCAGCAGCATCTCACGCGCCCGATCCCGTGGCCCGACCGCTTCGGCGTGCTCGACGCCGTGTCCGTCCCGCTCTGCCACGGCGAGCCAGCGCTCCGGACCACGATGGCGGCGCACCGCCCACAAAGCACCGTCGCGAGTGACCCGGCCATGCGCGCCAGGCCCGATCCCCACATAGTCGGCGTAGGTCCAGTAGGCGAGGTTGTGCCGGCTTTCCGCGCCGGGCTTCGCGTAGTTCGACACTTCGTAGGGCAGCAGGCCGAACCGGGCGGCCTCCTCCCCGGTCGCCTCATACAGCGCGCTTGCGGTCTCGTCGTCCGGGAGCACGATCTCGCCACGCCTCGCCAGCGCCTCGTAGCGCGTGCCCGGTTCGATCGTGAGCTGGTAAAGCGACAGATGATCCGCGGCCAGCGCCAGCGCCCGGGCGAGCTCGGCGCGCCACGCCGCCACACCCTGTTGCGGCCGCGCGTAGATCATGTCGAACGACAGCCGTGGAAACACGGACCGTGCCAGCTCCAGCCCGGCGATCGCCTCGGCTGCGGTGTGCTGCCGTCCCAGGCGCACCAGCGCCGTGTCGTCGAGCGCCTGCACGCCGAGCGAGCATCGGCTTACGCCCGCATCCCGGAACGCCTGCAGCCGAGCCGCCTCCACGCTGGTCGGATTGGCCTCCAGCGTCACCTCGAGATCGTCTGCCGGCTCGAACAGCGACGTCGCCCGTTCGATGAGGCGCCCGACGAGCTCCGGCGGCATCAGGCTCGGCGTTCCGCCGCCGAAAAAGATCGATTTGAGCTGCCGTCGTCCCAACGACGCCGCTTCGTGCTCGAGCTCGCGCAGCAACGCCGACCCGAACCGCTCCGCCGGGACCCGATCCCTGACATGACTGTTGAAGTCGCAGTAGGGACATTTGGCGCGACAGAACGGCCAGTGAACATAGAGCGCGATCGTGTCCATGCACCGCCATGTGGGTTCTCTGGCGTGGATCCTCGCAGGCTGGCTTCGCCGGCGAACAACGTCACGTCAGGTCGGTGATCGCCTACAACGCGATCCGCATTCCCAACTCGACCACGCGGTCGCTCGGGATGCGGAAGAATTCCGTGGTCGGCGTCGCGTTGCGGGCCATCAGCAGATACAGATACATCCGCCACAGCGGCAGTTTCGGCACCATCGCTCGAACCAGCACCTCGCGGCCAAGAAAGTAGCTCACCTGCATCGGATCGTAGTCGATCCCCCGATGGCGCAGGTCCTCCAAGGCTCGCGGGATGTTCGGACTTTCCATGAAACCATAGCATAGCGTGACCCGGTGTATATTCGGCGCCAACTCCTCCACCCGCGCCCGTCCTTCCAGGCCCGCCTCCGGACGGTCCAGGTTCTGCACCGTCACGAACAGCACCTTCTCATGCAGGACTTTGTTGTGCTTGAGATTATGCAGCAGCGCGCCGGGCACGTAGTCCGGGTTGCCGGTCAGGAACACCGCCATCCCCGGCACCCGTAAGGTACGGGACTGCGGCAACCGCGCCAGGAACGAGGCGAGCGGCAGGCTCTCCGATCGCCAGTGTTCCAGCAGCAGGTTGCGCCCGCGCTTCCAGGTCGTCATCAGCGCCAGTAAGACGATCCCGGTCAGCAACGGGACGTAGCCGCCTTCCGGGATCTTGAGCGAATTCGCGAGCAGGAAGACGGTGTCGATGCCGGACAAGCTGCCGAACACCAATCCGGCAAGCCATCGCGACCATCCGAACTGGCGATGGAAGACGAACATGGCCAGCAGGCAGTCACAATTGAAGGTTCCGGTGACGGCGATGCCGTAGGCCGACGCCAGATTGCCGCTGCTCTGAAAGGTCAGCACCAGCAGGATCACGCCGGCGGCCAGGAGGCTGTTGAGCTGCGGAACGAAGATCTGGCCTTTCTCGGCGCTGTTGGTGTGATGGATTTTCATTCTCGGCAGGAAGCCAAGCTGCACGCACTGCCGGGTCACGGAGTAGGCGCCGGAGATGACCGCCTGGCTCGCGATGACCGTCGCGATGGTGGCCAGCAGCACCATGGGCAACCGCAGCCATTCTGGGCCGAGCAGGAAAAATGGGTTCACGATCGCCGAGGGATGGCGAATGACCAGTGCTCCCTGGCCCAGATAATTCAGCGCCAGACATGGCAGAACGAATCCGAGCCAGGTTCGCCGGATGGGCGCCGCACCGAAATGTCCCATGTCGGCATACAGAGCCTCGGCGCCGGTCACCGCCAGCACGACAGCGCCGAGAACGATGAAGGCGAGCCAGCCGTGGCGGATCACAAAGCGGACTGCATGGTCCGGCGACAGCGCCTGGAGAACAAAGGGATCGTGCACGACTTCGATACCGCCGAGCACGCCGATGACCGCGAACCACAACAGCATGATCGGGCCGAACAGCCGCCCCACCTGCCCGGTGCCGCGCGATTGAAAACTAAACAACAGCACGATCACTGCGATCGAAATAGGAATGACGACCGACCGGGCACTGGGCACGCTGACTTCCAATCCCTCGACGGCGGACAGCACCGACACGGCGGGCGTGATCACGCCGTCGCCAAAGAACAGGCACGCACCCAGAAGGCCGACCGCCGTGATGATCGCGCCCATCCGCGCAGTGCCGGCGAGGCGGTGCGCAAGCGCCATCAGGGCCAGTGTTCCGCCCTCGCCGTTGTTGTCGGCGCGCATGATCAGCAGGATGTATTTGACCGTGACGATCAGGATCAGCGACCAGATGATCAGCGAGAGGATGCCGAGCACCTCGCCCGCCGAGACCGCATGATCGTTGAGGATTTCGATGGACGCCTTGAAGGCGTAGAGCGGGCTGGTTCCGATGTCGCCGTAGACGACTCCGAGAACCCCGATCAGCGGGGTCCACCGAAACCGCGTCGCGGCCGCCTTCTCGCCGGCGGCGGCCGTGGCGATGCTC
>CAXTSH010000029.1:31808-36329 GCA_964246925.1 uncultured Acetobacteraceae bacterium | reverse complement strand
CCAGTCGGTCTGACCGCTCGTGGTCAGCCACAGGCGGGCGTGGTGGAGCTGAGGGGAATCGAACCCCTGACCTCCTCATTGCGAACGAGGCGCTCTCCCGACTGAGCTACAGCCCCGCCTGTGCCAAGCGGCGGAACATGCTGACACCGCGACCGCCCGTCAAGCGCACGCGATTGCGCCTGACCCGGACCCGAGAGTAGCTTCCGCGACACCTCGGACCCATCGGGTGTTGCTTGATTCCAATCCTGTTCGATCTCGCCTTCCTGCTCCTCAGACTTCTCAGTTGGGCGGTGATCCTGGTCTGCATCTTCAGTCTGCTGACCAGTTTCGGCGTTCTCGACACGAGAAACCGGATCGTCTGGACGATCGGAGACTTCCTCTATCGTGTCACCGAGCCGGTGCTGGCCCCGGTCAGGCGCATCCTGCCGACGTTCGGCGCGGTCGACCTGAGCCCGTTCGTCGTGCTGATCCTGATCCAGGTGGTGGCGATCCCGCTGCTGTTCCGCCTGGAGGAGGCCATCACTATCGGATCACTGCGACCCGTCCTGCTGTGAACGCCTATGACGGCCTGGGCACGCTCGGCCAACGGATCGCGGTCCTCATCCCCTGCTTCAATGAAGCGGAGGCAATCGCCGAGGTCGTGGCGGGGTTCCGGGCCTGCCTGCCCGGCGCCTCGATCTACGTGTTCGACAACAATTCGACCGACCGCACCAGCGAGGTGGCACGCGGAGCCGGAGCGGCCGTGCATCGGGCGCCGCTGCAGGGCAAGGGTCATGTGGTGCGCCGGATGTTCGCCGACGTGGAGGCCGACCTTTACCTCCTCGTCGATGGCGACGGCACCTATGACCCGGCCGCCGCTCCGGCGATCGTCGCCGCCCTCGCCGCCGACGGGCTCGACATGGTCAACGCCGCCCGGGTCCATGAAGACAGCGACGCCTACCGGCGCGGTCACCTGACGGGCAACCAGATGCTGACCGGGCTGGTCGGCATCATCTTTGGCAGCCGGCTGACCGACATGCTGTCCGGCTATCGCGGATTCTCCCGGCGGTTCGTCAAATCGTTCCCGGCGCTGTCGTCGGGCTTCGAGATCGAGACCGAGCTGACGGTCCATGCGCTCAGTCTCAACATGCCGATCGGCGAGATCCCGACCCGCTACGGGGCACGGCCGGAGGGCTCGTCGTCCAAACTCCGCACCTACCGCGACGGCGTGCGCATCCTTCGCACCATCCTGGTCCTGGTCAAACAGGAGAAACCACTCGCACTGTTCTCGATCGCCGGGGCCGTCCTGCTCCTGCTCGCTCTGCTGTCCGGGCTGCCGGTGGTGCTCGACTATGCCAGGACCGGCCTGGTGCCGCGTTTGCCGACGGCGGTGCTGGCGACGGGCCTGGTGCTGCTCGGTTTCCTCAGCCTGGTGTGCGGGCTAATCCTCGACAGCGTCACGCGCGGGCGGCTGGAGGCGCGGCACATGGCCTATCTCACCGTTCCCGGCCCGGAGCGTGCGCGGGAGGCGACCGGGCCGTCCAGAGCCTGACGGTCAGTCCCCCATTTCGCGGAACCGGCGGTTCAGCTCGAAATCACGCGACGTGACCAGCGCCTCCATCCGGCCGACGCGCCGCGCCAGCGCCTCGAAGCGTTCGGCGGTCGCAGCCACGCGCGGATCCGTCGAGACTCCGGCCGGGGGTTGGCGCCGTCGCCGACGCCAGCGCCAGAGGAGAGCCGCACCGCCCGCGCTCACCACCAGCACGACGAGCGCCTGCGCGACGTCGGCGCCCGATTGGTGGCTTGCCGACGTACCGGCGTGCCCGACATCGATCGCGGGCATCACCATCACGGACGAGGGCGCTGCCTGGCCCCTTGCGTGCACGGTGATATCGCCCGAGCCGGTCTGCGTCTGCGACAGGTCGCCGAGCACGCGCGCGATCGAGACGTCGCCGTCACCGGTGGTCGTCACCGTGCCGCCGCCGACGGTCGCCGCGACCGCCAGGTCGCCCGAGCCGGACAGGGTCGCGACCAGCTTGCCGACCTGTCCGCCACCCAGTTCGACGTCGCCCGAACCGGTTTGGGTGATCGCGAGGGAGGGCGCCTGAACGTGGCCGACGGCCAGGTCGCCCGAGCCGTAGAGGTTCAGTACGGAAGCACCCGACAGTGCGGCCACGCGCACGTCGCTCGAGCCGGTGTCATCGAGCAGCAGACTGTCGAGCCGTCCCGCTGCGAGGTCGCCGTCGCCGTGCAGACGCGCGGTCACCGGACCCAGATCGCCGAGATGGATATCGCCCGAGGCGTTCGACTCGATGGTGATCGGGAAGGCAGGGGGCACACGGATCACGAGCTCGCCGGAGCCGTGACAGGCGCCGGCGACGCGGATCAGGTCGATGTTGGTCGAGACGCCGCCGGTCTCGCCGTCGATCTCGATCGCGTGCGACAGCGATGGGTCGGGTACAATCGAGATCGTGGTGCTGTCAGCACCACATGGCCGCTCAAGCAGGAGCCGGTTGCCCTGTGTCGACCCCTGGGCAGCGGTCGCCGCCATGAGGCAGGCGATGGAGAGTGCGACCGCCTTCATGCGGAGACCTTGCGGCGCCAGCCCGGCATGTCCTCGTCCAGCACGCGCTCGAGGCTCTCGATCCTTTCCTCCAGCCGCCGCGCCTGGTCCAGTGCCCGGTCGAGTGCCTGCTGGTCGGCCGCGCCCAGCCCGCTTCGTGCACGCTTGCTTTTGGCCCGATTGTCCATCGCGACCAGGACGACGACGAAGATGAAGATGACGATCAGGAGGTGGATCACGTCGTCCATCGCTTAAACCTCGCCACCGCTTCCCGGGCTCACTCCGATTTGTCGGGCGATTTGTCGGGCCCTGGCAAGCGATTGCCAAGCCGCTGCTTCATCGCCGCGAGTTCGTCCTCGACCGCCGCGTCGGTTTCCAGTCCGGCCAGCTCCTGCTCCAGCGTCGGCCGTCCGCCGGGACCGCCACGGCCCAGATCATACGCCTCGACCCGGCCTTCCGCCTCGTCGAGCGCGCGCTCCACCTGCTCGAAGCGCGAGAACGCGTCGGTGATCCGCTCGTCGTGCAATTGCTGGCGCAGCTTGAGGCGGCCGTTGGCGACCTTGTGGCGGGTGGCGAGCGAGCGCTGCCTGGACCGCGCGTCGGCAAGCTTGGCCTGGAGCTTGCCGATGTCGTCGTTCTGCTGATCAAGACCGGCCACGAGCGATGCCATCTGCCGTTCCAACGCGTCTCTCGCCCGTTCGGCGTTGACACGCGCCTGCAGCGCCGCCTTGGCAAGATCCTCCCGGTTGCGGGTCAGCGCCAATTCCGCCCGTCGCTGCCACTCGGCCTCTTCCCGGCGCATGCCGTCGACCCGGCGTTCAAGCTCCTTGCGTTCGGCGATCGACCGAACGGCCTGGCTGCGCACCTCGACCAGCGTGTCCTCCATCTCCTGGATGACGAGCCGGATGATCTTCTCCGGATCCTCGGCGTTCGCGAGGATCGCGTTCAGATTTGAGTTCACGATGTCGGCCAATCGCGAAAAGATGCTCATGGGGTGTCCTCCTCTCCCGATCGGAAGCGGGTTGGGGTGAAGCGGGCGACTTGCGTGGGATCACGCGCGGTTGCTACGGATCGGTCAGCAATTCTGGCGAGGAAGGCAAGGCAATGGCCAAACAGGCCAGTGCAAGCGGAACGCCGCCGACGCCGATCGGCCAGGCGCCGGCATTCGTCGAGATGCTGGCGCACATCAGCCGGGCTGCCGCGATCGATCGCCCGGTGCTCGTTGTCGGCGAACGCGGCACCGGCAAGGAACTCGTCGCCGAGCGGCTGACCTACCTGTCGCCGCGTTGGGACCGGCCGTTCATCAAGCTCAATTGTGCGGCGCTGTCGGACCAGTTGCTGGACAGCGAGCTGTTCGGCCACGAGGCGGGCGCCTACACCGGCGCGCAGCGCCGGCGCACGTCCCGCTTCGAGATGGCCGACGGGGGCACGCTGTTTCTCGACGAGATCGCCACCGCGTCGCTCGCCGTGCAGGAGAAGCTGCTGCGCGTCGTCGAGTACGGCACGTTCGAGCGCGTCGGCGGCAACGAGACACTGCAGGTCGACGTGCGCATCGTCGCCGCCACCAACGCCGATCTGCCGGCACTTGCTGCCGCCGGCCGGTTCCGGGCCGATCTGCTCGACCGTCTCGCCTTCGACGTCGTCACCGTGCCACCTCTGCGGCATCGCCCGGATGACATCATGCTGCTGGCCGAGCATTTCGCGCGCCGCATGACCAGCGAGCTCAAACGCGCGTTCTTCGCGGGCTTTGCCCCGGCGACCGAAGCCGAACTGCTGGCGCATGACTGGCCCGGCAACGTGCGCGAGTTGCGCAACGTCATCGAACGCAGCGTCGCCCGCGCCGAACGGCCGGACCGCATGCTCGAACGCGTGGTGATCGACCCGTTCGCCGCGGCTTTCGGCCGGGCGGCGGCGCCGGCGCGAACCGATCCGGCGGCGCCGGCGCGGCCCCGGGAGCCGGGAAACGCCGAACCAGGCCG
>CAXTSH010000029.1:20498-31798 GCA_964246925.1 uncultured Acetobacteraceae bacterium | reverse complement strand
CACCGCAGCGGCGCCCGCCCCCACCGGCCGGACCGCAGGCGCGACCGCGTGGTGAGCGCCCCGGCCCCCGCGGCGTTCGGCCGGGCGGCGGCGGCGCCGGCGCGAACCGATCCGGCGGCGCCGGCGCGGCTCGTCGAGACTGAAACCGCCGAGCCTGCCGGCGATTTCCTGGCCGTGACCCGAGCGTTCGAGGCCAGGCTGTTGCGCGAGGCTCTGAAAGCGAACCGCTTCAGCCAGAAGCGTGCCGCATCCAGCCTGGGTCTGACCTACTACCAGTTCCGTCACCATCTGCGGGTGCATGGTCTGCTGGCCGAGCGGCGTCAGGCAGCGGTGGAGGAGGCGGCGGAGTAGAGGGTGGTGAGGCTGTGCTGGGTGTAGGCGACCGCATCGACCATTGCCCACGACAATGCGACCGCGAGGATGGGTGCTGCCAGGGCGAGCAGGATGGCGCCTGGTCCGACGCGACGCTCCGACACGTCGCGAGCCGGCCGGCTCGAGGGTGACTTCATGGCGGGATGCATGACGATGGTGGCCATTCTCGAAACTCCCCTGCGCTGGCCGGGATGGCCGGCGAGGAGGATTGTGCAGGGGCCGTGCCAGCCAGGCGGTGGAGATTAACCCATTGTTTTGTAACCTTTTTGACGTTGCCATCAGCCGTTGTTTCAGAAGCTGTCTGCAAAAACGGCCTGTATGTGGCAAATTCCGCCAATCAGTGGCGATTTCGGCATGGCTTCACAGCGGCTTATGCGCCTTGTCCAGCAGACGCGAGATCAAACTCTTGCGGGCTGACGTCTTCCGGAGCTGCTCCGCCGGGGCGGCGGCCGCGGTCTGGCGCGCCTTCCGCTTGAGCCAGACGTCGAGCGGCATTCCCGCTTCGGCTGCGCGCCTCGCCTCGTAGGCCGCCTTGCCGGGACTCATGGCCGACGCACCCTGATCCGAAGTCTTCTTCATTGCTGCATCCTCTCCTATGCTGCCTGTCGTGCCCGACCGTTGGTCGCCGTCAGATCCGGGTCGAATGAGGAGCACGCGACATGCCCACCGTCGGGGGGATCGAGACCTTCGCCCATCGCCCAGGGACCCTGCGAACCTTGTGGCGGATCGTGCGCTCGATCGCCAAGCGGCCTGGCCGCAATCCGGAGGGAGCTCTCGGACCGAGCGTACGCGTCCAGCGGGTACGGTTGGATCCACGCGACATCGTCCCCTACGCCGCCCTGTGCGGGTTCGAGGACGGTGTGGTTCCGATCACGTTTCCCCACATGCTGGCGTTTCCCCTGCACATCCGTGTCATGACCCGGGAGGAATTTCCGTACCGGATCATCGGCGCGATTCATCTGGAGAACAGCATCCGGCAGCACGCAACCTTGCTGGCGGGCGACGTGCTCGACATCGAAGCGCAACCGACGCGCCTGCTGCGGCACAGCCAAGGCCAACTGATCGAGGTCGAGACGACCGCGACGCGTGACGGTCAGCCGGTCTGGGACAGTCGCAGCCTTTATTTGTTTCGCGCCGCCAGGAGCGGTCTGGTCGGCGAGCCCTACGTCCCGCCGACGCTCACCGATGGCTCCGGCCTCGACGAGCGCGGCCGCTGGGCGCTGCCGCGGTCGATCGGGCGCCGCTACGCGCGCGTGTCCGGCGACTGGAACCCGATTCATCTCAGCCGTGCGACGGCGCGCCTGTTCGGCCTGCAGAAGTCGATCGCGCATGGCATGTGGATGAAAGCGCGCGCGGTGGCTGCCGTGACCGCGCCGTTGCGCGCGTCGCATCGGGTCGCGTCCGTCACCGTCGCGTTCCGCACACCTGCTTTCCTGCCAGGTGCTGCCCGGCTGTTCGCCGGCGCCGGCGCCACCGACAGTTTCTTTGAGGTTCGCGACGCCAGGACCCCGCGCAAGCTCCTGCGCGGAAGCCTGCGTCTGCGCACGCCCTGAACGGTGGGCTACGGCTTGACCTGGACGCCTTTCCAGAACGCCACCCGGTCGCGAATGTTATCGGCCGCCTGCTTGGGCTCGGGATAGAACCAGACGGCATTCTCGTTGGTCTTGCCGTCGACCTCGAGGCTGTAGTAGCTGGCCGTCCCTTTCCAGGGACAGACGCTGGTGTGGTCGCTCGGCCTGGTCAGTCCGGGCGTCAGCGAGGCGGCGGGAAAATAGGCGTTGCCCTCGACGGTCACGATGTCGTCGCTCTCCGCGATCGTCGTGCCGTTCCAAATCGCTTTCATCGGTCGATCCTCCTCAGCGGTAGCCGGCGTCGATGAGCGGCACCAACGGCGCGATCGTCTGCGGAGTGACCACGCCGGCACCGGTGTTGATGTCGAGACCGGGCATTTTGTATTTCGCACTCATCACACACTGCATCACCGGCAGGAAGCCCTGCATGTAGAGCAACTGATCGAGTGTCACGGTGACGTAGCCCGACTTCAGGCCGTCGATGGTCGCCGGCGCGAGATCGATGCCGCCCACCACGACGTCACCAGGCTTGTGGCCGGCCTTTTTGAGCACGGCCGGCAGAATGCCGGTGACACCGCCATGCTGGGTGCCGATGGCACGCAGCTTCGGGTGGCTGAGCACGTAGGAGGTCAGCACCGGGACGGCGAGCGAGGGGTCGGAGTTTGCTTCCTGGGTGATCTCGAGCCGGTCGACCTTCAGGCCCGCGCGCTGCAGCGTGTCGGCGAGACCCTTCTCCGATTGGCCGCGTTCGGCCTGACTGAACACGCCGTAGACCATCGCCTCGTCGCCCGCCTTGAGGTGGCCGGTGTTGATCATCTGCTGCGCGGTCAGAGTGCCGCCGGCATAGAGGTCGACACCGGCATAGCCGAAGCCGTCCGGCCGGTATTCGTGCTGCAGGGTGGTGAGCGGCGAATTGCCGTCGGTGACGACGACGCCTTCGGAGACCGCCTGCTTGACCAGGTCGGCGAAAGCGTCGTTGCCGGGGTGCCCGGTCACCACGATGCAGGTCGGACGCGCGGCCAGCGCTTCCTTGAACTGCGAGATCATCGTCTCGGGCGCCCAGGCGGAGAATTGCGCGTTGAGCTTGGCGACGCCGAGCGCCTTTGCAGCCGCGGCAGCACCGGTCTGCCGGGCCAGGGTGGCACCGTCGCCCGGGTTCCCGCCCATCTGCATGTAGATCACCATGCCCTGGCCGGGCGGCGTGTCGTCGGCCGCCCGTGCCACCGGAACCAGCGAAAGCGCAGTCAGACAGGCGAGCAGCGCACGGGTCTTCATGGGGTCGTCTCCTTTGTTTTCGTTGGCATTGATTTCGTTGGCGGTCGTTGCGGTCGTCTGAACCGGGCGAACAGGACACCGCGCCGTCCTGGCTCGTCGATGTAGAGGTAGAAGATGACCGAGCCGAGGAACACCAGGCCCTGGATGGTGCGCACCCAGGCGCCGGTGAGCCCGGTCGCAACCAGTCCCGCCTCGATCATGCCGATGATCAGGCAGCCGAACACGGTGCCGACAATGCTCGCCCGTCCACCCAGGATCGAGGTACCCCCGATCAGCACCGACGCGATGGCGGTCAGCAGGTAGCCCTCGCCCTGATTGCCGAAAAAGTTCTTGTTCTCGAGCGTGAGCAGGATGGCCGCGATCGCGGCCAATCCCCCCATCAGCGTGAACAGCTTGATCTTTTCGCGGTCGACGTCGATGCCGACGACGCGCGAGACCTGGTTGCTGTCGCCGATGAACAGCACGTGCTCGCCGAACCGGTGCCGGTTGAGGATGAACCAGAGGAAGAGCACGATGCCGGCGGTCCAGAACAGTTGCACCGAAATCTGGCTGACCCAGTCGGCACCATTGCCAAGCAGACCGACCAGGACAGCCCAGACCGAACTCGTCTCCACGCCGCGCAGCGCATACGACTTGCCGCCCGACAGGACGGTCGCCATGCCGGACCAGAAGAACTGGGCCGCCAATGTCGCGATGAAGGACGGCACGCCGATCCGTGCAATGATGACGCCGTTGACGAAGCCGACGACGAGACCGGACGCAAGACCGAGCACGACGGCGAGCCAGCCGAGATGATAGTCCCTCAGTGCCACGGCAAAGATGAAGCCGGAGAACGCGATGATCGCCGGAAACGACAGGTCGATTTCGCCCGCGCCGATGACGAATGTCAGCCCGACCGCGAGCAGCACCAGCGGCGGCAGCGTGGAGGCGAACGTCGTGTAGATGTAGGGTGCCAGAAAGACCGTCGGTGCCAGATACATGAACAGCAGCAGGAGGGCTGCAAACACGCCGATGATCGGCAGGCCCTCGATCCTGGTGAAACCGGTCGCGCGTGCCACCCTGGTCAGGCCTCGTGTTGGAGATCGATGAGATATTCAGTGAGTTCGGCCACCGACATGTGGCGCGGCTCGATCTCGGTCACGATCGCGCCGCGGTCGAGCACGACTAGCCGGTCGGCCACCGCGTGCACGTGCGCGAGGTTGTGCTCGATGTAGACGCAGGCCCGGCCGGAGCTCTTGATCAGCCTTACGAAGTCGAGAACCTTCCGAACTTCGGACACAGCGAGCGCCACGGTCGGTTCGTCGAGCACGATTAGATCGGCATCGAAATGCATTGCGCGTCCGATGGCGATCCCCTGCCGCTCGCCGCCCGACAATTGCGCGACCGTGCTGTCGACCGAGAGGCCGGAAGCGCGAAAGCCGATCGAGCCCATCAGCATGTCGGACGCGATCTGCCGCTGTTTGCGGACGTTGATGAAGCCGAAGCGATCGGTGATCTGCCGGCCGACAAAGAAGTTGCGCCACAGCGGCTGCTTTTCGGCGAGCGACTTGTCCTGATAGACGGTCTCGATCGCCAGGTCGTGGGCCATGCGCACCGAGTAGTCGCGCAACTCGATCTCGCGGTCGCGGACGAAAATCCGCCCCGAGCTGGGCGGCATCACGCCGGTCATGACCTTGATCAGGGTGGACTTGCCGGCCCCGTTGTCGCCGATCAGCCCGACGATCTCGTTGCGGCCGATCGACAGGTTGATGTCGCGCAGGCCATGGATGGCGCCAAAGAACTTCTGCACGTGCGCGAGACGAACCACGTGCTCGAAATCGGCCATCATCTCCCCGTTTGTCGTTTTCGAGAACATACAAGCGACGAGGTCACGGGAGCAAGGTGGCGCTCACGTCCGGCGCTGCGCGCCGGGTGATCTGTCTGAGTTCAGGATCGGGCCTGACGTCGAGCGCCACCAGGTCCGGCGCATAGCCGGACGGGTTGGCGAACGCGACGCTGTTGCTCCCGGCGCGCAGGCTGACCGTGAGCGGGATCACCCCCACGGTGTCGAAGTCGCGGCCGGCAACGGGGAAGGTCATCCTGATCGGCGCGCCGCCATCGACGCTGATGTCCGCCATCCGCGGACGACCGCTTCCCGGTGTTCCGCCATCGCCGTTGGCGTAGGCGATCAGGAGTGTGTAGCTACCCGATCGGGAGGCAACCACTCCGTTGAAGGTGAGGGTGCCGCTCCTGCCCGCATTGGTGCCGAGGAAGCCGACATCCCAGCCGTCGTCGCAGGACGGGCAGGGTTGCGCCACCGCGGTTCCGGTCCGCGTGTTGACGGCAGCGTCCGCCGCGTAGAGTGGCGAGAATACGGGCTTGGGTCCCGCGACCAGCGAAACCGCCTGGATGTTCGGAGCCGGGCCGGTCGGCATCGCGAAGGTGAGGTCGTTGCCACCCCGTGCCGTCAGCCGGGCCGCAATCGTGACCGTGCCGCGATCGCTTCCCGTGGGCGGAAATGCGACCGTCGTCGCGGGTTGGCCGGCAACGGTCAGCGACGAAAAGCGCGTCGATCGGCTGGCGTTGCGGTAGGCGATGTCGAGGAAGTCGATACCGTCCTGCAGGGGGAACGTCTTCACTCGACGCGCGACCCTGGCCGGGCTGATGGCGAACTCACGCCGCCCGAGTCCCTGGTCCCGGATCGGGTCGAAGATCGTCGAGGCGAGGTCCGTCCCGCTCACGTCGAGCATCCGGGTGCCATCGGCGGGCACTTTCAGCGTGACGGCGGACGGTCCGGTGGGCCTCACCGCAGAGTGCGACCAGACATCGATGAGCGACGTGGCACCCTGCGGGTCGAGGCCGAGCTCGGACCAGGACACCGTCACCGGCGCGGAAGACGCCGTCATGTTCAGCACCACCACCGCACGCTGCCCGGATCCGGCGAGCAGCTTGGACCAGACTTCGATCCCGGGCGCGGGCGCCGCCACCTCGATGCCCTGCAGCCCGCGCGCGTCCTGATCCACCTTGATCACGTCCTGATTGGTCAGGACGCCGGCGATGGGACTGCCCTCGGCCTGTAGCCTGACAAGGTCCACCCCGAGGATCATCGGCGCGCCGGAGATCGCCCATAGGCTGACATGCGCGCGGCTCTGCACCGGATCGGCGGGATCGGCGTCGACGCCGCCGATGCCCGCGACCATCATGTCGGGATCATTGTAGAAGCCGGTGTGCTCGGCCTGCGGGTGGACCGCGGAATGGAAGTTGTCCAGCACGTTCTGAAACGTCGCGTAAGCCGACGAACCGACCCGATAGGTGATGTCCCCGCTCGTGCGCCAGATGACCCGCGACAGATCGCCCACGCCGGGCGCCCAGTCCCAGGGCCCCTGGCCGGTGTCCGGAAACCCGACCGGCGCACCCGTGTAGCCCCAGTCGCAGACGGAGAAGACCATCCCGTGCCGGGCCTGGAACTCGGCGCGGCCAAGCGCGCGCGCGATCTCGGTGAATTGCTGCCGCGGGTCGAGCTTCTCCGCCTCGCCGCCGCAGAAATCGACCTTGACGTAGTCCACGCCCCAAGCGGCGAACTGCATCATGTCCGGGACATAGAAGCCTTCGCTGCCATTCTGGCCACCGCATCCGGTCTTGCCCGCATCGGTGTAGGCGCCCGCCAGCAGCCCCTCGCTATGGATGTGCTGCACCGTCTCGGCGAGGCTTGCGTCGTGCCACCGTATCGGATCGATGGCGAAATTGCCGGCCGAGTTCCGGTCGCCCTTGCTTTTCAGCCACCAGCCGCCGTCGATGTTGATGGTGCGGTAGCGGTAGGCGGGCTGAGTGATGCGCTGGTTCAGCCGAACCAGGGCATCCGCCTGCTGCTCGATGACGCCCTGGCTGACATCGTTGCCGACCGGGTTCCACGACGACCAGCCCAGTGGCGGCGGGGGCACCGCGATCTGCCGCGCGGTGGCGTTCGTGCCCGCATACGACGTGAAGGCCAACGCCACGATCAGACATCGGGGCTCTGCCCCGAACGCTGCCAAAGGCTAGCCTTTGGGAACCGTGACTTCGGCCGCGATCGCATCATCGATGAGTTGGGCGACAATGAAGTCGTTGCCGTGCAGGCCGCCGATGGCGTGCGTGGTCAGAGTGAACGCGGCGTAGCCCCAACCAAACGAGATGTCGGGATGATGGTCCTCGCGCTCGGCGATGGCGGCCACCGCGGTCACGGCCGTGAAGGCCTGGTCAAAATTCTTCAGGCGGAGGCGGCGGGAGATGCTGTTCCCGTCTGCCGACAGGGACCAGCCGGGAATGCTCGGCATCATCGCCCGGACGGCCTCGGCGGTCAGCTTGGGCGTGTCCTGCCGGCATGGCACGCATCGCCGCGACAGGTTGCTCACGGCTCCTCGCTGCCGAGATAGGAGGCGAGCTCGATCAGATTGCCGTCCGGGTCGCGGCAGTAGACCGAAACCATGGGTCCGAGCGCACCGATCCGCTCGATCGGACCACCCGCGATCTCCACCCCGCAGCCGCGCAGGTGCTCGATCGTGTCCTCGGGCCGCAGAGTCGTCGTGAAGCAGAGATCCTGGGTCCCAGGAATGGCGAAGTCGGCCGTCTCCCAACCTTCGGCGTCATCCGGCCGCAGGTTGATCTTCTGCCCGCCGAAGCGAAGCGCGTTGCGCCGGTTGCGGCCGTACTCCTCGCGCTCCATCCCGAGTACTCGCTGATACCACGACGAGGTCTTCTCGATGTCGCGGCAGGTGATGACGAGATGGTCCAGACGATCGACCGTGTAGCGCATGGCTGTTGTCCTGCCCGTGACATGCCCAGATCCAGACGCTTCTCGATGCTCGCCTGCGCGAGACACGTGCCGTGCGGCGCCTGACCACGCTTCCTTGTGCGCAACCGCGGTCAGTCCTTGCGTTTGCGGAAGGCGTCAAGACTGACCACCTGCGGTTCTCCGTCAGGCCGCCCGGAAGCACTCTCCGCCGTCCCTTGGTCGTCGGCAACGAGGTGCGGACCCTGCCCCGGCCGGACCGCCATGGCGGGAATGACAGGCCGGAACCGCAATCCCCATTTCACCGATGGGTCGGCGAACCCGGTCATCGCGTCGAACGGGATCACCAGCGTGCTGGCGACACCTCCGAAGGAGAGACCGACAGAGATGAAGCGGGCCGCTTCGTCAACGACGAGGTCCCAGTATTTGTGCTGCAGCACGATGGTCATCTCTTCCGGATATTTCGCCCGCAACCGCGCCGGCATGCTCGTGGCGGGATGGTCGGAGCGGAAGGTAATGTAGAAATGGTGCTCGCCCGGAAGGCCGTGGAGGGCGACATGCGAGAGCGCACGGACGGCGACACTGCGGAATGCTTCCTCGGTCCACATCTCGTAGGGAAGCAGGCTGTCGGGTGTGTCGCCCCCGTTGGAGCCCTGCAGGTCGTCCATCGGTTCTCCCAGACCCTTCTATCTCCGCCAGTTCAGCACCCGGCACGACCGGCGTCGAGAAGCATCCGAGGCGACCGCCACGGCAGACGGAGCAGTGGGGGGCTTCTGTTGCCCGGTGCCCCCCGAACCGCGCTTGCCTAAGTCAATTAGGCAGCGAGCGCCATAGCGTCGTTGTCGTTGGCACTTGTGATTTAGCCCGATAACGGCGGTACAATGCCGGGCAAAAGGCTGGTCTTTACCACGCGTGTCGAGCCTGTTTCGCCCCCATATGCCACTTCGCGGCGCGATGGTGGAGGCGCCGGGCACTGCCCCCGGGTCCACAACGTTTATTCCACAAACCGTTTATCGCCATAGGCGGGTCGCCCCGTCGCAGACGAATATAGGGCAATCGCGGTGCGGATGGTAGGGGGAGGCATGCAGAGGATCACGCCCGAACAGGCTGCCGACATCGACGCCGCACGTGGCCGTTCAACGATGACCTTGCGGCCGACCGTCGCCGCGGTCGAGGAGCTGCTCTACCGGCCACATCCGGTGCTCGATCATGGGTTCGTCCGGGTCGTCGACTACATGGGCGACGACGGTGCGATCGTCGGCGCGGCCCGCGTCTCCTATGGCCGCGGCACCAGGCGGGTGTCGGAAGACGAAGGACTGATCCGCTATCTCATGCGTCACCGGCACAGCACGCCGTTCGAAATGTGCGAGATGAAGTTTCACGTGAAACTTCCGATCTTCGTTGCGCGCCAGTGGATCCGTCACCGCATGGCGAGCGTGAACGAGTATTCCGCCCGTTATTCCGTTCTTGACCGCGAGTTCTACCTGCCCGCCCCCGAGCACCTGGCCTCTCAATCAAGGAGCAATCGGCAGGGGCGCGACGCAGTCCTGGCGCCGGATGACGCCCACCGGGTGCTCGACCTGCTGCGGGAGGACGCGACCCGCTCCTACGACAACTATCTCGCTCTGCTGAACGAGGACGAGCATGGCGACACGATCGACCAAAGCCGCCCGCACCTCGCGCGCGAACTGGCCCGCACGACACTGACGCTCTCCAGCTACACCCAGTGGTACTGGAAGACGGATCTGCACAACCTGTTCAATTTCCTGGCCCTGCGGGGTGACCCGCACGCCCAATACGAGATCCGCGCCTACGCCGCACCGATGCTCGACATCGTGCGCGCCTGGGTGCCGATGGCGTCGGCTGCCTTCGAGGAGTACCGCCTGGGCGCCTTCACGCTGTCGGCCGGCATGCGCTCAGCGGTGCGGCGCATGCTGGCCGGCGAGCACGTCGATCAGGCGTCGAGCGGCCTGAGCAAGCGCGAGTGGACGGAGATGATGACGTCGATCGGGTCCTAGGGACGACTGCCCCTAGCGGGGCTCGGGGTGGAACCCCGACCATACCTTGTCGGCAATGCCTCTGAACGCCTGCCCGGCCTCGGTATCTTCAGAAACGACCGGCAAACCCATGTCGCCCGCGTTCCTGATGGCAGCCAGCAGCGGCACCGCACCGAGAAAGCGCACCCCCAGCCGCGCCGCCTCCCGCTCCACCCCGCCTTCTCCGAAGATTGCCGTCCGGTGCCCGCAATGCGGACAGCAGAACACGCTCATGTTTTCGACCAGCCCCAGAATCGGCACGTTCGTTCGCCCGAACATGTCGATGCCGCGCCGCGCGTCGACCAGTGCAATATCCTGCGGCGTCGATACGATCACCGCTCCCGCCAGATCGACCCGCTGTGCCATCGTGAGCTGCGCGTCGCCTGTCCCCGGCGGCATGTCGACCACCATCACATCAAGTGCCGGCCACTCCACCTGGCCCATCAGTTGCTCGAGCGCGCCCATCACCATCGGCCCGCGCCAGATCATCGCCTGCCGTTCGGGCACCAGGAAGCCTATCGACATGCAGGTGATCCCCCAGGCCTGCAACGGGATCATACGGTCGCCGTGCAGGTCAGGCTTTCTGTCGAGTCCCAGCATCCGGGGCAGGCTCGGTCCGTAGATGTCGGCGTCGAGAAGCCCGACCCGCAACCCGAGCCGCGACAGCCCGACCGCGAGATTGACCGCGACGGTCGACTTGCCCACTCCACCCTTGCCGGACGCGACCGCGATCACGTGCGCAACATCGCCAAGCAGCTTTGGCCGAGCGGCTGGCCGGGCGTCCGGCGCGGCAGGGGCACGATGCGCCGTGAGAATGACCGACGCGTTCGTCACCTCCGGGATGCTGGACGCGGTCTGCTCGACCAGGCGTGCGGTCGCCTCCACCGTCGCGCGTTCCTCACGTGCGGCGCGCAGCGTCACCTGCACCAGTCCGCCACGGGCGAGGACCGATTCGACGCGTCCGGACGCAACGATGTCGCCGTGGCCGAACGGGTCGGGAATGCGAGCCAGCGCTACCCTGACGCGGTCGGCGAGCACCAGGTCCGGCCCTTCGGGTTCGCTCACTCGGTATGGTCCTTTCGTGGCAACGATGTGTGACAACGTTGCGCCCGCCTTGAAGGTCACTCGGCATCGCCCTAATCCGGCCGCGATGGCGTTTTACTTCTCGCACATGCTCGACCGGCCGCTGCAGACAACCCGGGTTCCGACGAACGCACCCACCAGGCCGCTTCTCGACGCACGCGGCCCGAAATCCGAGCGCGACGCACGCAGCCCGAAATCCGAGCGCGACGCACGCGT
>CAXTSH010000029.1:18345-20398 GCA_964246925.1 uncultured Acetobacteraceae bacterium | reverse complement strand
GCCCGAAATCCGAGCGCGACGCACGCAGCCCGAAATCCGAGCGCGACGCACGCGTCGACGCGCTGCGCGGCCTGGCGTTGCTGATGATGTTCGTCGACCACATCCCGCAGAACCTGCTGAGCCGGTTCACCATGCGTAATGTCGGCTTCGCGGACGCGGCCGAAATCTTTGTCCTGCTTGCCGGCTTCGCGTCCATGCTGGCCTATGGGCGAGTGTTCGAACGGTCCGGATGGCGGGTCGGCCTCGGCCGCCTCGGCCGCCGGATCGTCAAACTCTACGTCTTCCAGCTCGGCCTCGTGCTGGCCAGCATCTTTCTGATCCGCACCTGGTCTCACCTCCACCCGACCTCCCCCGATTACCTGGAGCCGGAGCTGGCCCATGGCCATCGCCATCTGTGGCGTGCGGCTTTCCTGTTGGCACTTCCGGCCAGCCTGAACATCCTGCCGCTCTACATCGCGCTGCTGGCGTGCTTCCCCGCAATCTGGGCGCTGATGCGGTTTGGCCTCGCCGCCGCCCTCGTTCCGAGCGGCCTGCTGTGGCTCGCGGTCAATCTCGACCCCGACATCAATGTGCCGAACTGGCTCGACCCGGACGGCTGGTATTTCAACCCCTTCGCCTGGCAGTTCCTGTTTGCCCTCGGCGCCGCCGCCGCCGTGGTCACGTCTGGTCGCGGCGGAAATCTTCCGAGGCTGACCTGGCTGGTCGCGACCGCCTGGACCTATCTCGCCCTGTCCGCCATGGAAGCATTTCCCTATGGATCATACGGGCTTCCCGAACTGGCGCCGCTTGCGCTGCGGGTGCCAGACAAGACGTCGCTCGCGCCGCTGCGCCTGCTTGACGTGCTCGCGATCTTTTATCTGGTGTGTTCAAGCGGCACGGCACGTGTTGCCGCGGGCAGCCGACCGGGCCGGGCACTGGCGCTGCTTGGCCGGCATTCGCTGGAAGTCTTTACCGCCGGGACTTTCATGGATCTGCTCGGCAAGCTCGCCTTCGACTTGCTGGGGCAGGGCTGGCCGATGCAGGCGGGTGTCAACGCGATTGGAATCGGCGTTCTGTTTGCGCTCGCCAACAGTCTCGACCGTCGAAAGCGCGCCGCACGGGATCGCGCGATGGCGGGGGTGGCCGCCTGAGCGTGCGCCTTGCGCGCACCGCCCGGCAGCGGGCGAGCGGTCAGGCGCTTCGCATCACCGTCTTCGGCTCATCGACCACCGAGGGCTATGGCGCCAGTAATCCGCCTGCGACCGGCTATCCGCCACGCATGCAGGCCGTCCTCGCCCCGCATTTCGCCGGTGGCGTGGTGCTGACGAACCGCGGCATCTCCGGCGAGACGATTGACGGCATGGCTGCACGAGTGGGGGATGTCGTTGGCGACCGCGCGAACCTGGTGGTCTGGCAGGCCGGCAGCAATGACGGGCCGGAGGGTATCCCGCTCGCCCGCTTCGAACGGATCATGACCGATGGCGTTCTCCGGCTCAGGCGGGCCTCCGACCTGATCCTGATGGAACCGCAATACTGCGCCGTGCTGGAAGCGAGCCCCGCCTTTCCCCGCTTCCTCGACAGCATCCGGTCGCTGGGAAAGCGCGAAGGCGTGCCGGTGTTTCCCCGTTACAAATTCATGCAGGCCTGGAGCGTCGACACCGGGCTCGGCATCGGCGGCCTGTCGCCCGACGGCATGCACATGGATGATGTAGGCTACCAATTGCTCGGCGAGGCGGTCGCGCACTTCATCCTCGAGCGCTCGTAAGACGCTCGAACGGAATCTGGCGCGCGAGCCAGCAGCCGGCGTGCACACCATTCACTCGTCCATCCTCGCGCCGGAACCGCAATGTCCAGTCTCCAGGCGGGCTGTAATCCAGCGCACGCGGGCAGGGCAGCAGCCACCGGTCCGGTCCATAGGGGACCAGTGCCTGCATCGCGCCGTCACCGAGAAACCCGGAGAAGGCGCCGTACAGCACGCCGCCCGCGTTCACGCAGGTGAGATCGGCGCCCAGCTCGGCGCAGTGAAACACGCCCTCGATGTCGGCGGCCGGCGACCCGTGGACCGGGATCAACC
>CAXTSH010000029.1:0-18245 GCA_964246925.1 uncultured Acetobacteraceae bacterium | reverse complement strand
CTCGCCGAGAGGCCGGCATCTCCCGTCCAGCAGATCCGGTTGAACGCCGGCCGGAACCCGGTCTCGACCGACCCTTCGTAACCGACGGTTCCGCCGGGGACGCGGCTCGTGTCCGGGTTGAGGGTCGCGTGCGGCATTCCCGCCGGATCGAGCACGTGAGACCGGAGCAACTCGCCGAAGGCCCGGCCGGCCCGCCGTTCCATGATGTCGGACAGGATGCGGAAATTCTGGTTCGCATACGAGTAGCGTGTGCCGGGCTCGAACTGCAGCGTCCGGGTCCGGCCGATCAGCGTGCGCGCATCGGCATCGTCGAACCGCCCCTCCGCCGGCGCCCCGCACAGCATCGCGAGTGCCCAGTAGTCCCGCAGGCCTGACTGGTTGTGGCAGAGCTCGAGCACGCCGGGCGAGACACCATGGAGGTCTGGCATGATCCGCCACACCTCCTCGTCCAGCATCGACGGGTCGGCGAAACGGTCGAGCAACAGCGCGCATGTGAACTGCTTGGTGATCGAGCACATCAGAAACGGCGTTGCCGGCGTGAACGGCTTGCGCGTCTCGACGTCCGCCCAACCCCAGGCGTGCCGGGCCATGAGCTGTCCCCGATGCAGCACCGCGACCGCGCCTCCGGGCCCCGCGTAACGCTCCGGAACGGCCGCCAGAACCTCTTCAAGACCTGCCATCACTGGCTCCCTGCTGACCGCTCGTTTACGGCCTGTTCATCGTTCTCGGCCACATTCATCCCCGGTGAAAATCACCATGGCTCGGTAAAAACCGGAGGGTCCGCCAATGGCCGGCTTGGGATTGCGCCTCGCAGGCGGCGACAAGCTCGTCATCAACGGCGCCGCAATACACTTCGTCACCGGTGCCGACATCAGGCTCGCCAACAAGGCTCGTTTCCTGTTCGGCCGCCAGATCATGGCTCCGGCAGACGCCGACACGCCGGCGCGCCGGATCTACTTCGCGCTGCAGACCGCCTATGTCGGCGAGCCCGAGGAGCGCGACGCCGCGTTGCGCGAAGCGGCCTACTACATCGAGATGTTCCGTGCGGAAACCACGTCGCCGTCGGCGCGCCACCTGCTCGAGGCGGCACTGCGCGCCGCGTCCGCCGGCGAATGCTACCGGGCGCTCAAGCTTGCCCGCCGGATCATCGCGCATGAAGACGCGGTTCTGGACGCGACGCCATAAACGATTTTCTAACCTTCTGATGGTTAGCTCCGGGCGGCAAACAGCCCTCACGGAGAAAACCCATGTTTTCGATCAACACCAACAATTCGGCGATGGCCGCCCTCGAATCGTTGCGGATGACGAACTCGGCGCTGACGCAGACCGAGAATGAAGTCTCCACCGGCCTGGCCGTGTCGAGCGCGTCCGACAACCCTGCCATCTATGCCATCTCGCAGCAGATGGACGGCAACATCGCCGGCCTGAGCGCGGTCTCGTCGGGCCTTTCGTTCGGCGCCTCGGTGGTGAGCACGGCCCAGTCCGCGACCGGCAGCATCATCTCGACCTTGCAGAACCTGCAGAACACCATCACCCAGGCCGGCACCTCCGGCATCACGCTGAGCGCCGAGCAGAGCCAGGTCGCCGACGCGCTGAACCAGATCAACGATTACGCGCGCAACTCGACATTCCAGGGCGTCAACCTGCTCACTTCGCAGAGCGATGCCGGTAGCTCGGTTTCGAACACGACGATGTCCATCGTCGACGGCCTTCAGGGCTCGACGCTGAGCGTGGCCAACCAGGCTGCGGCGGCCAATCCAGGCGCGGTCACGTTGACCGACGCGCTCGGCCTGACCTCGAACATGAGCGCGAACGGAACGGTCCTCGCCAGCGGCACGCCCGGAACCGGCCAGGTCACCCAGTCGATCCTGACCGGCAGCTCGACCGGCGTGAACATGTCGGTCACCAGCGGGCTGGTCGCGGCGAGCTTCAACAGCGGAACGACCGTCGCGATCGCCAACGGCGACGGCTCGACGACGACGTTCGAGTTCGACGCGGCCGGAACGGCGCCGACCACGCCGGACACCGCCACCAACCACACCGTCGTCGTGACGGTGGACACCGCCACCGAGTCGACGAACCAGATGATCGGCGACCTGGTCAACTCGATGAACGAGAATGGCTACAGCGCCGCCGTCCAGAATGACGGTTCGATCAACGTCGTGGGTCAGGGCCTGACCGGCGTCACCAGTGGTGCTACCGGTCTGAACAACGGCACTCCGCTGAGCGCCGGTGCGTCGGCGATCACCACTATCCAGGCCGCCATCACGGCGATGACCGGCATTGCGGACTCGCTCGCCTACACCACGCAGCAGATCACCGGCATCCAGACCTTCACCGGTGACCTGAGCGACGCGCTGACCTCGGGCGTCGGCGCCCTGACCGACGCCGACCTGTCGGCTGAAAGCGCCAAGCTGACCTCGCTGCAGACCAAGCAGCAGTTGGCGATCCAGTCGCTCTCGATTGCAAACTCGCAGTCGCAGTCGATCCTGTCGCTGTTCCGCTGATCCGCTGATCCGATCGGGCCGGGCGCCTAGCGCCCGGTCCTCCCCGTTTAGGGAGACTTGCTGCTGATGCTCAATCGTACGGCAAACTACGGTCGTGCCGGCCAGTCGCTCGCGCCGCGCGACGTCGAAGCCGCCGCCTTCCTCTTCGTCAATCGCATGATGGAGGAAGCCGGGACTGCGCCAGACCGGATCAAAGCGCTTGGCCGAAACCACCGGCTCTGGTCGCTCCTACTGACCGACATTGGCCTGACCAGCAACCAGTTGCCGCTCGTGCTTAAGAAAGACCTCGTCAGCATCGGTGCCTTCTCGATGTCCTACAGCATCGCCGCCATGGGTCGCGACCTTTCACTCAAGCCTCTGATCCGGATCAACGCCGACATGGTCGACGCCTTGCGGCCAGCGGGTCCGGTGAGCGCCCCTACAACGCGACCGATGCCGCACGCGCCGGTGAACATCGCGGTCGCGGTCTGACTTCTCACAGGGCCGGGAGCGACATCGATGAGCGGTTCAGTCGGCCTGCCGCCGATCCCGGCATATCTCTCGATCGTCAAGAATGAACAGACTGCCGTCACCAAAACCGAGGCCGGCGACGTCTCGGCGCAGACCGCGGTGGCTCATTTCAAGCAGGTCGCCGGGTCCATCGCGACCCCGCAGGCTCTCCTGAGCGATTACCGCTCGCTCGGCGTGGTTCTCGGCGCGTTCGGCATGTCTTCGGACATCGGTGAGACCGCCATCATCAAGCAGCTCATGACCCAGAACCCGACTTCCAAGACATCGCTCGCGCAGACATCCGGAAATGCGTTGTGGCAGCGCTTCGCGCAGCAGATGTCGAGCTGGACATCGACGTCGACGCCATTGACGACGACGAACGTCTCCACCATCGCTTCGCAATACCTGACCAACCAGTTCGAGACCAACCAGGGCAGCTCGACGCCGGGCATGCAGCAGGCGCTCTACTTCACACGTACAGCCAGTTCCGTCAGCAGCATCAACGCTCTGATGTCGGACCCGACGCAGTTGAATGTCGTCGAGACGGTCCTCGGTCTGGATCCGGATCAGTTCGGCGCGCTGGACTTCAACCAGCAACAGGCGATCCTGACGCAGGATGTCAATCTGAAGCAATTCAGCACGACGACGGGCATCCAGCGTTATGCCGAGCAGTACCTCGCGATGACGGAACTCAACCCTCCCTCGGTCGCCCAGACTTTCACGGTCGCCAGCCTGTTCGATACGAGCGACGATTCACCAAGCCTGTTCAGCATCATAGGCAACAGCCTCAACGCTCAAGCGTGAAGGCGATGTCCCGTCAGCTCGACAAGCTTGACATTACGTTGCGAAACAGTATCGTCATCGAGTGGCCCTCTCCTGCCGCCCGCAAGCGTTGACGACGCACCCCGCGAGCCTGCTCGCTGAAGCGTTGCATGGCGCAGAGCGTTTCGAGGAAGCGGAGATCGCCTATCGGAAGGCTCTCGCCGACACGCCCGACGATCCACGGGTGCTCGGCAATTACGGTGGTCTTCTGAACGAATTTTGCCGCTTCGAGGAGGCCGAGCGTGCCTGCCTTCGAGCCGTGTCGCTCGATCCGGCGTGCTGGGGCGCCTGGTCGAACCTCGGCAACACGATGGTCGAGACCCAGAGATACGGCGACGCCATCGCCGCATTCGGCAATTGCCTGCGCGTCAACAGCGGTCATGCACCGGCGCTGTCCAACCTGGGCGTGGCGATGCAAGCGATCGGAGAACCGGCGAGAGCGGTGATGTTCCTGGAGCTGGCCGCCGGGCTGGACCCTGACAACGCGGAGACGCGATGCAATCTTGCGCAGTCCCTGCTCGCCTGCGGCGACTACGCGCGCGGCTTCGCCGAGTATGAATGGCGCTGGCGAACGCGGGCGATGGTCCCGCATGCCCTGAATATGCCACGATGGAATGGGGAGGCGTTTGCCGGTCGAACGCTGCTGCTGCACGAGGAAGGCGGCTTCGGTGACACCTTGCAGTTCGTTCGCTTCGCCGCTCTCGCCAAGGCGCGAGGCGGTCGGGTGGTGCTGCAGGTCAGGCGCGAACTCGCCGCCCTGCTGTCGTCCCTGTCCTCGATCGACGATGTGGTCGAAACCGTCGAGTCGGTCGAAGCGGACCTGCATTGCCCGATGCTCAGCCTGCCGTTCGTCCTCAACACGACGGTCGAGACGATCCCGTCGGCGTCGGGCTATCTGACAGCGGATCCCTCGCGGGTGCAGAGTTGGCGTGAGCGTTTGTCAGGCGACGCGTCACCTGGCGGGCGCGAACCGTTCAGGGTCGGGCTGGTCTGGGCCGGCTCTCCGCGACACGGTTTTCGGGGAGCGGCGCTGGCGGATCGGCGACGTTCCACGACCCTGGCCGCCTTCGCTCCGCTCGCCGCCGCGCCGGCCACGTTCTACAGCCTGCAAGTCGGCGAGGCCTCGCATCAGGCGGAATCTCCTCCCGCCGGCCTGTCGATCATCGATCACACGGCGTCTCTTGCCAGCTTCAACGACACTGCTGCCTTGATCACCGCGCTCGACCTGGTCATCGCCGTCGACACGTCGACGGCCCATCTCGCCGGCGCCCTGGGCCGGCCCATCTGGATGCTATCTCGCTACGACCAGTGCTGGCGCTGGCTCGCTGGACGCGACGACACGCCGTGGTACGCATCGATGCGGCTTTACCGTCAAGACAAACCGCACGAGTGGTTCACACCGCTGCAGCGTGCGGCGCGGGATCTCGCGCAGCTCGCCGGACGTTCTTGAGTAGCTGCCGCCCATCGTCACATCCACCACATGTCCTCTGTGCCCTTCGTCACGGTTGCCCGGGTAGAACCTGGCAGTGCGGCTCATGCCGACATGCTGGCGCTTCGCCATCGTCTGTTGCGTAGACCACTCGGGCTCGATTTCAGCCAAGCCGAGCTCAAGGCGGAGACAAGCCAGGTTCATCTCGCCCTTTGGCTCGACAATCAGGTCATCGGCACGCTTCTGCTGGTCCCCCCCGATGCCACCGGGATGGCAAAGCTGAGGCAGATGGCCATCGAGCCAACCTTCCAGCGGCAAGGGCTGGGGACTTTACTGATGCTGCATGGGGAGGACGAGCTTCAGCGGCTCGACGCCTCGACGATCACCCTCTCCGCCCGCACCTCGGCCGTGCGCTTTTATGAGAAGCTCCGCTACGTCATCGTGGGGGAGCCCTACAGCGACAAGACCATTCCGCACGTACGGATGGAAAGGCGACTGACCGGCGGAACATAGACGATCGGGGCGCGATGGGAGCCCGTCAAGCCATTGCCCTGGAAACCATTCGTTTTCAGTATGGCGCATGCCCATCGTTCTTTGCTTGTTTTCGGTTGCTTCCGTCGCCTGGGAAGTCGTCACCCTCCTGCTTCTGCGACGTCAGGCCAGCGCCGCGATCGGCCATCGCGACCGCGTGCCCGCCGACTTCGCCGCCACCGTGACACTGGAGGAGCATCGCAGAGCGGCAGACTACACGGTCGCCAAGACGAAGCTCGCCGAGGTTTCCAGTCTCGTCGACACCGCGTTGACACTGCTCTGGGTCTTTGTTGGCCTGAACCTGCTCTCCGGCCGTCTTGACCATCTCATGCAGGCGTCGCTGCTTCGCGAGCTGACGCTGCTGACGGTCGTCCTCGCCACGCCCGCGCTGGTCACGCTGCCGCTGCGTGCCTGGAGCGCGCTGATCGTAGAACGTCGGTTCGGCTTCCGAACCGGATCGGCAGCCCTATTTGCTGTCGACGAGCTCAAGCGCGTCGCGCTTTCGGCGATCATCGGCCTCCCACTGCTGACTGGCCTGCTCGCGCTGATGCGCCACGCCGCCGGCCTGTGGTGGCTGTGGACCTGGGCCGGTGCCGTGGTCCTGATCCTGGCCGCGCCCACGATTTACACCCGCCTGATCGCGCCATTGTTCAACCGGTTCGAGCCCATTTGCGACCAGGCCCTCACCACGCGCCTCGAAGCCTTGCTGACGCGCTGCGGCTTTCGCTCGGCCGGCCTGCTCACCATGGATGCCTCGCGCCGTTCAAGCCACGCCAACGCCTTCTTCATCGGTTTCGGCCGCTCCAAGCGCATCGTTCTGTTTGACACCCTGCTGGCCAGGCAATCCCCTGACGAGATCGAAGCCGTCGTCGCCCACGAGCTCGGCCATTTTCGCCATCGCCACGTGCTGACCGGAACGCTGCGCGCCATCGTGATGCTGTTCGCCATCCTGTTCGCCTTCGGCTGGCTCTGTCGCCAGCCCTGGCTGATCGACGGTTTCGGCCTGCACGACCATGGCGTCGCGATGCGCTTGATCGCCGCCAACCTGATCCTCGGCATCGTCGGCCCGCTCGCAGCGCCGCTGTCGAACTGGATCTCGCGGCGGCACGAGTTCCAGGCCGACGAGTTCGCCCGCCAGCAGGTGGGCGCCGAACCGCTGATCTCCGCGTTGACCAAGCTCACCCGCGACGGCGCCGGCACGCTCACGCCCGACCCGCTCTACGCGCTGGTGAACTACAGCCACCCGCCGGTCCCGATCCGGGTCGCTCACCTTCGCGCCTGATCGGTCAGGCGACCGCCTCCAGCCGCACGTTGGACACGCCCATTTCGAGCACCTCCAATGCGTCGCCGACGCGAACGGTGCCGACAGTCTCCGGCACGAGGTTCTGCCCGAACATCACCCCGCCCGAAGCGTCCTTGCGATAGCGGCCGAGCGTGCGCAGCGGCTCGGTCTTGTCCGGCCGCTCGCCGGTCTCCTGGTCAATCGTGGTGACGATGCAGCGCTCGCACGGTTTGGCCACGAGGAACATCACTTCGCCGATCCGGATCCGGCGCCAGCAATCCTCGTCCCACGCCCAGGCACCCTCGACCACTAGGTTGGGCCGGAACCGCGCGATGGGGATCGGCGAAGGCAGCCAGCCGTTGAGCACGTCGAGCGACGAGCTCGAGGCAAGCAGCAATGGAAAGCTGTCGGCGAAATTGACCGTGCTGCCCGCGGGTGCATAGGCAGGATCCGTCGTGCGCACCGATGGGTCGTGCAACCAGACCAACCGGCACGCCTCGCCGATGGCCGTCGCGAGCAGGGCCGCGGCCTCCGGCGCGGCGACGCGCGCCGGCACGGTGTCTCTCCACACCGTGACGTCTAACGTCTGCGCATCGGCCGGCGGAAACGCGACCTCGAGCGCCGCCTGCCCGGGAGCCTCGATCAGCAAGCCCGTCCCGGTGGCGCTCGCCTTGACGAGAGCCATCCGGGGATGGGTCCGCTGAGTGATGAACTTTCCGGCCGGATCGACCACCATCCAGCGGCGATCGCCCGACAGCCCGCACGGCTCCACGAACGCCTCGTCGAACGATCGTCCCCGACAGCCCTTCACCGGATAGATCCGGATGTCGGCGACGCGCATGGTGTCATCCTTTGCCGATGGCCGAGTGAAAGAGCGCGACCTCGCCTGACGGCAAGGCGGCGAGTCTGCCGCGACGCACCGTCACCAGCAAGGCTCCCGCGGCGAGGTAAGCCAGGAACAGGTAAGGAAAAAACTTCGCCGGCGCCGGCGGCACCGGATAGACGCTGCCGACCGCCGGGATCACCAGCAGTACCAGTGACGCCGCGCACAGCAACACGTGGGCCGCCGTCATCCGGCCAACCGAGCGCAGATAGACCGGTGCGGCGACGCTGATCAACACGTAGGGCACGATGAACCCGAAGGCCGCCAAGGTGCCGACATCGTTGAAGGCATCGAGCAGGGCGACATGGCCCAGCGCCATGCCGACGGCCACGACCACGGCAACGGTTGCCATCGCCGTCACCGCGACGTGCGGCGTCTCGTTGCGGGAATGCGCACCGCCGACAGCGCCATGCAGCAGACCGTCCCGCCCCATGACGAACATGACTCGGGCACCGGCGTTGATGCACGACAGGCAGAGCGCGAAGAAGCTCAGCATCGCCCCCGCGGAGAGCGGCGCCTGCAGCGCCGGCAAATGCGCCAACCTCGCCATCACGTTGAGCGGCGCATCGATCGCATCGAGCGTGGTCTTGTAGCCGTGTGTCGCCTGGACCATCACGGTGGTGACGAAGACGAAAAATATGCCGGAGATCAGCAGGCTCAGGATCACCGCGAGCGGAATGTTTTTCAGCGGGTTGCGTGCCTCGTCGCCGAACGCGGTCGCGCATTCGAAGCCGACGAGGCTGAAGATCGCGACCACGACGCCGAGGCCGAGCGAGGACAGATGCAGGCCCGACAGCGCATACTGCTTCGGGTCGACCTCGAATCCGTGCTGCGACAGCGTCACGAAGCAGAGCACCGTGATCAACGCCACCGAGATGCCTTCCAGCAACAGCATCAGCATCGCCGACAGTTGAACGTTGCGCCAGGCGCAGAACCACGCGAAGCCGACGCAGAGCACGAACAGCAGCGGCGACGGGATCGGAACCCCCACCATCATCAGCAGCTTGCCGGCAAAGATGGTGAACCCGGTGACGCCGGCCAGCGAGATGCCGAGATAGGCCCAGATCAGCGACCAGCCAGCGATCCCGCCCGCGATCGGCCCCAAGCCGCGCCGGACATAGCCATACATCGATCCGGAACCTGACAGGCGACGCGCAAACTGGTTGAGGTTGAGCGCCACGAACAACAGCATGACGGTGCCGAGCGCGTAGGAGAGCCAGCTCCAGTCGCCGGTGTTGGAATACATCACCGGAATGATCAGCGCCGCCGTCATCGTGGGCGAGATCAGGGCTACCGCTTGCGCGAGAAGCTCGAAGAAGCCGAGACAGTTCTGTCTCAGATCGACGGTATACATGGCGGAACTCCCTGCTGCTCGGGGGCTCGCCGCGGACTGCTCGGATTGGGCCGATTCGTTTCCTGCAGCTCACGCTAGCGTCGCCGGTGGAACCGTTGGAACATCCAGTTCCACAAAACGCAGGAGTCCAGATACGGGCCCATGCTGAGAAACTGGGAACTCAAGCTGGTTCTCGACCGGGCGAGCCAGGCCTCTCTCGGCGCGCAGATCGTGCGCGTCCTGATCGACGACATCAGCGGCGGCCGGGTAGCGCCCGGAACCGTGCTGCCGGGCTCGCGAGTCCTCGCCGGGCGGCTCGGCGTCAGCCGAAAGACCGTTGTCGAGGCCTACGACGAACTCGCGTCGCAGGGTTGGATCGTGTCGGAACCGCAACGGGGCACCTTCGTTGCCTCTGCGTTGCCGGCGTCCGGGCCGCTCGCCCCCCTGACGGGGCCGCGCATGGCCGCTGCCTGCGCCGTCGCATTCCGCGGGACGGCGCCATGTCTGTCCCACGAACCGCCAGAGGCGGGAACGATCCTGCTCGATGACGGCTTACCCGATGGCCGGCTGTTGCCCACCGCGCTCCTGGCGCGTGCCTACGCGCAGGCGCTCGCAAGCAGTGCCGCCACCAACGACCTCGGCTATGGCGACCCGCGCGGAGACGCGGGTTTGCGCGAGGCGATCGCGTCGATGCTGACCCTTGAGCGCGGCATCGCGTGCGGTCCAGAGCATATCTGTCTCACCCGCGGCAGCCAGATGGCCATCCATCTGATACTCCGTTTGTTTGCGGGCAGGGGCGACACGGTCGCCGTCGAGCGGCTCGGCTACGGGCCGGTTCGCGATATGGCCCATGCGGTCGGTGCGGAGGCCGCTCCCGTGGCGCTCGACGAGCAGGGCATGGATCTCCGTTCGCTCGAGGTGCTGTGCCGCAATCGGCGTGTCCGCATCGTCTACGTGACGCCCCACCATCAATACCCGACCGCCGTTTCGATGCGTCCCGAACGGCGCATGCAACTGCTGGTGCTGGCCGCCCAGTTCGGCTTCATCGTGCTCGAGGACGATTACGACCATGAGTTCCACTTCGAAGGCCGGCCGCTGCTGCCGTTGATGGGAGCCGACCGCGACGGGCGCGTGGCCTATGTCGGCTCCTTCTCCAAGCTGCTCTCGCCCAGCCTCCGGCTCGGCTACGTGGCCGGTACTCCCGACCTGATCGATCGCCTGTCGCGCGACATCATGATGTTCGACCGCCAAGGCGACCCGGTGACGGAGCGCGCAGTCGCGTTGCTCATGCAAACCGGGGTGGTGCGCAGTCACGCGCGACGGGTGCTGCGTATCTACGCGCAGCGGCGTCTCGATGCCGCCCGGCTGCTCCGCCAGCACTGCTCCCGACATTTCGAGGTCGAGACGCAGGCGGGCGGCCTCGCCCTCTGGGCTCGGTTCAAGACGACGATCGACCCGGCCCGGCTCAGAACGAGCGCGTCCGCCAACGGCGTCTCGCTCCTGCCCGTGCGTCAGTTCGCGATCGACGGCGACGGCGCATCGGGCGTTCGGATCGGCTTCGCGAGCCTCGAAGGCGCCGAATTTGCCGAAGCCGTCCGCCGGCTCTCGCGCGCCGCCGACGATGCGTTGTCAGCCGGGACCTGACCGCCGTTCACGAACGGGCTACCACCGCGCCTTGAAACGACTGGACAGCCCGATGCGCCGATGCCTTCTCCCTGCCACTTGCCTCACGCTCGTGGCGACGTTCGCCGCCGCCCAGACCGCCTCGGTGCGCGACCTCGCCCGCATCGTGAAGCTCTCCGACCCGCAGATCGCCCCCGACGGCAAAGCGGTGGCGCTGGTCGAGCAGCGCGCCGATCTCGCCGACGACGAGTTCCGCACCGAAATCGTCCTTGTCGACGTTGCGACGCGCGCGCTGCGAGCGCTCACCCGCGACCGCCACCACGCCGGGTCACCGCGATGGTCGCCCGATGGCGATCGCCTCGCCTTCACCGCCCCGGACAGCAGGAAACACCTGCAGTTGTTCGTCCTCCCGATGAACGGCGGCGACGCGCTTCAGGTCACCCATGTCAAGGACGGGATCGACCAGTTCGCCTGGAGCCCTGACGGCAGACGCTTCGCTTTCGCGGCCACCGATCCGGCTCCGGACCGCAAAGGTGAGGACAAGTTCCGCACCGGGTTTTCCGTCGGCAACGACGATTTCCTGACCAACGAGAAGCCGCGCTCCTCGCACATCTGGATCGTGACCGCCAACGGCGGCGCGCCGAAGCGCCTGACCGCCGGCACCTGGTCGCTCCCCGTCAGCCTGCCGCCCGGGCCGCCGTCATCGCCGCTGACATGGTCGCCCGACGGCAAATCGATCCTGCTGGTCCGCGAGGAGACGCCCTCGACCGGAGACGCGCTGCAGACGCGCGTGCAGGTGCTCGACGTCGAGACCGGCCGTCTCCGCGACCTTTCCGGTCAGACCACCCTCGAGGGCTATCCGAAGCCATCGCCAGACGGCGCCACCATCGCCTACTGGCGCAACCGCGACGGCAAGCCCTGGAACTACCAGGACGTGCTCACGGCCTCGTTAGCGGGCGGTCAAGGCCACGACATCACCCGGGGTCTCGACAAGAACATCTACGGCACCTGGTGGAGGCCGGACGGCAAGACGCTGCTCGTCGGCGGCAATGACGCCACCACCGTCGGCCTCTGGCTGCAGCCCCTGGCCGGCCCCGCCAGACGCCTCGATCTGGGCGCCGTCATGCCGACGAACGGCTTCTGGATCGATGCCGATGTCGGCCGCCAGGGCCAGATCGCCTTCATTGGTCAGACGCGGACCGATCCCTACGAACTCTACGTCATGTCCGGCCCCGGTGCCGTGGCGCAGGTGCTCACCGCCGAGAACAAGGCGCTGGCCGGCGAGAAGCTCGGTCGCACCGAGACCTTCACCTGGACCGGACCGGCCGGCCAGACGCTCGACTCGGTCCTGACTTACCCGCCCGGCTATCTGCCTGGTCATGCGATCCCGCTCGTCCTGGTCATTCATGGTGGTCCGAATGCGACCTCGCGCGATCGCTTCAACATTTTCACCCAGGCGTTGGCCTCGCACGGCTGGCTCGTCTTCGAGCCGAACTACCGGGGCAGTGACGGCACCAGCAACGCGTTCTACGCGTCGATCTACAAGGATGCCGGCCAGGGGCCCGGCGAAGACGTCATGTCCGGTGTGGAGGCACTCGTCGACCGCGGCCTCGCCGACCGCGCGCACATGGCGGTGTCCGGCTGGTCGTACGGCGGCTTCATGACCACTTGGCTGCTCGGCCACTATCCGTCCTGGCAGGCTGCCGTTGCCGGCGCTGCCGTGACCGATTGGATCGACATGTACGATCTGTCGGACGGAAACGTCACGACAGAGTTCCAGGTCGGCGGTTCGCCCTGGGTCGGCACCGGCCGTAACGCCTACGAGGACCAGTCACCCGACGTCTCGTTTTCGAAGATACGCACGCCGACCCTCGTGCTCTGCGATGTCGGCGACTACCGCGTTCCCATCACCCAATCCTATGGACTGTATCACGCGTTGAAGGACAACCACGTCGAGACCGCCTTCTACGCCTACCCGGTCGGCGGTCACTTCCCCTCCGACCCGATCCGGCAGATGGACGTCGATCAGCGCTGGATCGACTGGATCGCCGCGCATCTGCGCTGACATATCGACCGTCTGGAACCGCGAGCGCCGCCCGCGCGTCAGGTCGCGATCGAAGGAGTGACAGATGAGCGACGACAAGCACAACGAGGCGCTGAACCTGACCGAACAGGCCCTGGACAAGATGCACGATGGCGACGAGAAGGCGGCTGACCGCCTGCTTGACAAAGCCAAGTCGCTCGACCCCTCGGCGCCCGAGGAGGTGGTCGCCGACATGGACGAGGACGCCAAGGCTCGTGGCGACGCCTGAGCGGCAACCGCGTGGCGCCGGTCTCGTTTTGAGCGATTGATATCCGCGGAGCAGCGACATGCCTTTCTTCCAGGCCGCCGATGGCACCAACTTGTTCTATCACGACTGGGGCACCGGCCGGCCTGTGGTTCTCCTGCATGGCTGGCCGCTGAACGCCGACAGCTGGGAATATCAGAGCGTCCGCCTGGTCGAGGCCGGCTTGCGTGTCGTGGCACCCGATCGACGCGGGTTCGGCCGCTCGGCCCAGCCCTGGTCAGGTTACGATTACGACACCTTTGCGACCGACGTCGTCGCACTCATGGATCATCTCGACCTGCAAGATGTGGTTCTGGCCGGCTTTTCCATGGCAGGCGGCGAAGTCGCTAGGATCGCCGGTGCGGGCAACCCGAGGGTCGCCAAGGCGGCCCTGATCGCCTCCGTGACGCCCTTCATGCTCAAGACGCTCGATCACGAAGACGGTGCGGACGCGTCGGTGTTCGACGGAATGATTGGGGGTCTCCGCGACGATCGGCAGAGCTTTTTGACGAGTTTCGTCAAGCTGTTCTACGGCCACACCCTGCTTGGCCGTGCCGCCGTCCCCGAACCGGTCCTCCAGCATTTCTTTTCGATGGCGATGATGGCCTCGCCACGAGCCACCATCGAGTGCGTCAACGCCTTCGGCCGAACCGATTTCCGGGCCGACGTCGCCAACATCAAAATCCCGACCCTGATCATTCACGGCACCGCCGACGAGACGGTCCCCATCGGCATCTCCGGGCGCGTCGCTGCCAAGTTGGTCCCGCACGCCGAGTTCCTGGAATATGACGGCTCTCCGCACGGTTTGCTCTACACGGACCGGGTGCGTGCGGCCGAGGACCTGATCACCTTCGCCCGCTGAGCATGCATCTCCATCTCGACGTGCTGGGCGGCGTGGCGGGCGACATGTTCGCAGCCTGCCTGTTGGATGTCTGTCCGGAGGCGGAACCGGCCGTCCGACGCTCGGTCGAGATCGCGACGGAGATCGCCTGCGGCACGGTCGCCCATCAGGACGGCATTCTGAGCGGCCGACGCTTCGAGGTCGGAGCCTGGCATGGCGCGCGGCATGGCCACGCCCACTGGTCGGCGATACGGCGTCGTCTTGCCGACGCACCACTTGAGCCTCGAGTGGCGACGCACGCGGTCGGCATCTTTCAAATGTTGGCCGAGGTAGAGGCTCGCGTTCACGGGGTCGAACCCGACGAGATCGTCTTTCATGAAGTTGGAGCGCTCGACTCGATCGCCGACATCGTCGCTGCCGCCAGCCTGATCGCTCATCTCGAGCCCGCGACCGTCAGCCTCTCACCGCTCCCGATCGGCAGCGGCCGGATCGAGACCGCGCACGGCATCATGCCGGTCCCGGCGCCTGCCGTGGCCATCCTGCTCGAAGGTTTCGAGACCATCGACGACGGCATTCCCGGAGAGCGGATCACGCCAACCGGTGCAGCGATCCTGCGCTACCTGCAGCCGGGCCGGAGACCGTCCGGACCGCTCCGTCTGCTTGCGAGCGGCACCGGGTTCGGCACGCGCCGCCTGCCGGGGATCAGCAACTGCCTGCGCGCCACGATGTTCGTCTGCCCCGACGAGCCAGGGCAGCGCGTGCCGCACCGAACGCTGGCCGTCATCGCCTTCGAGGTGGACGATCAATCCGGCGAAGATCTGGCGGCTGGAGTTGAGCAGATACGTGCCCATGAGGGCGTTCACGACGTCGTCCAACTGCCCGCCATCGGCAAGAAGGGCCGGTTCGCCGTCCAATTGCAGGTTCTGGCCGACGAAGCGCGATCCGACGAGATCATCGAGCTCTGCTTTCGCCAGACCACCACCATCGGCCTGCGTATCCAGCGGGTCGAAGCGCGCGCCCTTGTCCGGCGGTCAGCGCGCGTTTCTGCCGACGGCCATGACGTGAGAGTCAAACTGGTCGATCGGCCGGGAGGCCAGACCGGCAAGCCCGAGGCGGACGACATCGTGGGCGACGCCGCCGGTCGCGCAGCACTGCGCGCGGACGCTCTGCTTGCTGCCTCACGATTTCCACGATGACCACACTCGACTCGCTCCGATCCGTTCTCGGCACGCTCGCGGGACCGGCCGCGGTCGCGGTGAGCGGCGGCGTCGACAGTCTCACACTCGCCGCCGTCGCCTGCGACACGCTCGGGGCTGAGGTTCGCCTGTATCACGCCGTGTCTCCCGCCGTGCCGGCAGAGGCCACACGGCGCACGCGCGCGCTGGCCGTCGAGCGCTCATGGGCTCTCGACATCTTTGACGCCGGCGAGTTTGCCGACCCTCGTTATCGGGCGAACCCTGTCAACCGGTGCTTTTTTTGCAAGACCAGCCTCTACGGTTCGGTCGTCGGACGCGCGGGCCAGGCGACGGTCGTGTCCGGCACCAACACCGACGATCTCGGCGAATATCGCCCTGGTCTCGACGCCGCGCGCTGCCATGGTGTCCGCCATCCGTTCATCGAGGCTGGTATCGACAAGCAGGGCGTGCGTGCCATCGCGCGCGCCGTCGGCCTCGGCGGCGTTGCCGAGCTTCCCTCGTCGCCTTGCCTCTCGAGCCGGATCGAGACGGGCATCGCCATCAATCCGGCGATGCTCGCCATGGTCGAACGGATCGAAGGCATCGTCCGCGACGTGCTCGAGCCGTCGACAGTCCGTTGCCGCGTCCGCGCCTCCGGCCTTGTCATCGAGCTTGACCAGGCGGCGCTGGCCAGACTCGACACCGGTCGGGAGGCAACACTTCGCGCGGCGCTCAGCACCGAGACGGTCACGAGACCCATCTTCGCGTCCTACCGCAACGGTAGCGCGTTCCTGCGGGCCAACGCGTGAGCGGATCCGATTTTCTGCTCGACGCCGCCCGCGAGAAGCGGATCGGCCTGCCGGAAGCGATCTATTGCGCCGGCAAGACTTCGGCGCAGATTGCCGCAATCATCCAGGCCGCACCGGGTTCCCTTCTGCTCACTCGCCTCGACCAGGAGCGCCTTGCCGGGCTTGGAGAGCTTGCCGACCGGCTCGACTACGATGCTATTTCCAGAACCGCGATCTTTGGCGGCGCGGCTCCTCTGCACGGCCCGGCAAGGGTCGCCATCGTCACGGCGGGCACATCGGACATCCAGGTGGCAGCCGAGGCGATCCGCACGCTCGCCTTCTCCGGCCACCAGGCGGCAAGCTTCAACGATCTCGGCGTCGCCGGTCTCTGGCGCATCCTGCGTCGGGTCGACGAGCTCACTGCCTATGACGTCGTCGTCGTCGCGGCCGGCATGGACGCGGCTCTGCCGAGCGTCGTCGCCGGATTGGTGTCAGGCGCGGTCATCGCCGTGCCGCCCGCCCGCGGGGACCGCGTCGCCGCCCGCGGCCGGGGCGCGCGCGCCGCCCCCCGGTCGCGCGGTGCGCCCGGCGTCACCGTCGTCAATATCGACAACGGATATGGCGCCGCCTGCGCCGCCATCCGCATTCTCGGGAGAACGCAGCATGGAGCGTCGTGACTTCGTCAAGACCGTCGCCGGGGTGACCGCCGCTGCCGCGGTGTCGCCCAGCCTCGCCCAGACCACCCCGACCGGACCGGTGACCTCGCGGATCGCGCAACATCCGGGCATGACGTACCGCCCGCTCGGCCGTACCGGCGAGGCTGTCTCCCTGGTCGGTCTCGGTGGTTTCCACCTGGCCAAGCCCGGAGGCATGGACAATGCCGAGGCGATCCGCGTCGTGCACGCCGGGATCGATGCGGGTATCAACTTCTGTGACAATTGCTGGGACTACAACGATGGCGAAAGCGAGGTCCGGCTCGGTCGCGCCCTCGCCCGCGGATATCGAGACCGCGTGTTCCTGATGACCAAGCTCGACGGCCGGACAGCCAAAGCCGCCGCCGGACAGCTCGAGGAGAGCCTGGCACGGCTCAAGACCGACCATGTCGACCTGATCCAGTTCCACGAGATCATCCGTCCCGATGACCCCGAGCGGGTCTTTGCCGCGGGCGGAGCGCTCGAGGCGATGCTGAAGGCCCGCGAGCAGGGCAAGGTGCGCTACATCGGCTTCACCGGTCACAAATCGCCACTCATCCACCGGCACATGTTCGAGGTTGCCGACCAGCACGGGTTCCATTTCGATACGGTGCAGATGCCTCTGAACGTGATGGATGCTCATTACGACAGCTTCGAGCAGATCGTGGTGCCGATCGCCGTCCAGCATGGCACGGCCATCCTGGGGATGAAGGCGTTCGGCGACAACTTCATCTACAAGGCCAATCTGGTGGCCCCGATCGAACTGCTGCAGTATCCGATGAACTTGCCGATCAGCATCCAGATCACCGGCATCGACAGCATGCCCATCCTGCAGCAGGCTCTGGAGGCCGTTCGCACTTTCCGTCCGCTTACCCCTGATGAGCGGACAGCACTCCTGGCCAAGACGGCGCAGGTGGCGTCAACCGGTGAAACCGAGCGCTACAAGACCAGCCACTTCTTCGACGGAACCGTGCATAATCCGCAGTGGCTGGAGCAGGCGTGAGAGAGACGATGGCCGTTATCAGCTTCCCCCCATGAAGAGTGACATGAAGGCAGTCCGTGGGCTGGCCCTCGGCTGGATGATCGCTCTGCCGTTATCGGCCCACGCTCAGGATTCGGCTCCGGCGGGGGACGATCCGACGATCTCCCAGATGCCGGTCCCGTCGCAGGGGGCCGACAATCCCGCCAGCAGCGCGGGCAATCTGCCGCCCTTGAATACCAGTCAGGGCAACGCCCAGAGCGGCCTCTACGGCAGCCAGGATCTGAGCAAGGTGATGAACCCCTATGGCGTGTCTGGCAGCCGATCGGCCGACAGCATCATGAACCCGTACAGTGCACCTGGCAGCGGCACCAGCGCGGAAAGCCCCAACAATCCTCTCGGCGACGGCAACGGCACCGCCGTCGACCCGGCCACCTCCGATCCATCTGCCAGTGGGGGCAACTGAGGCACGGTTGGCACAAGCAGACCTGCCGGGTGAGGGATTTGAACCCCCGACCTTCGGTTTACAAAACCGCTGCACTAC
>CAXTSH010000028.1:4744-37364 GCA_964246925.1 uncultured Acetobacteraceae bacterium | reverse complement strand
TGTCATGCCCAGCGTTGTCACCCTCAATCGGCCGGACGTCGTCGCGCACATCGAGACCCTCGCCAAGCGCTTGACCGGCGGCAACAAGACCGAGCTCGTCGCCCTGGCGCTGCGCCAGCTCGAGGAGCGCGACGCTCGTTCGGGATCGCTGTTCGGAGCTCACCGAGGCTCCATGAGGGTCCGCGACGGCGTCGACCTCACCGCGCCAGTTCTCCAGGATCACCTCGACCCCGAGATCGGCGCGTTTCCCTGACGTCAATCCTCCTCGACACCCACATCGTCCTGTGGCTGGACGCCGGCGACCCCAAACTTCAACCGCCGACCCGCGAACTCATCGACGGCATCTGGCGCGGCGGCGGTTCGATCCTGGTCAGTGCGGTGTCCGCCTGGGAAATTGCCATTCTCGCCGACAGCGGACGGATCAGCCTGGACCGGACGCCGGACGCCTGGATGGACCGCTTTCTGGCACGTCCGGGCGTAGAGGCCGTTCCCCTCGGCTGGCGGGCAGCCGCACGAGCCTACGCGTTACAGCATCTGCAACACCGCGATCCGGGCGACAGGCTACTGATCGCAACCGCCATCGATCTGGGCTGCGAGCTCGTCACCTACGACGCCCGGATCACCGCCTTCGCGACAGACCAGGGCCGTCAATACGGCCTGCGGGTCAGGAGCTGATCGGGTTCATCTCCTGAGCAAATCCGAACGACCATCCCGATTGCACCACGGCGAGGACGCTCAACGATCCTCTCCCCACTCACGGCATGTCGTGCCAGCCGCCACTCTCATCATTCATCTGGCCAAACAAGCAACGGCCCCGACCGCGACCCAGAACATGTCCGGCTAAGCGAGCAATACTGCCTTCTCTTCAGCCTGCAATGCCGGAGGGGCGTGCCAGCGACCTTGATCGACATCCTCGATCTCCCGATCGATTTCAGCGATGACCTGGCGCGCGAACGGGCCGAGATGCAGGTAGAGCGCCATGATCATGACCAGATAGGGCAACGCCCTGGGATTGTGGATGATGCAGTCGAGCATCGTGTGCCAGAATTGCCTGCGTACTCCGGGCCCGGCGCCAGGGATGCGCCACAGCAGCCGAGCGAAGTTGCGCAGGTCGCCCCGAAGCATACGGTGAGATCGATGGCGCTTGAGCAAACGACCGACCCGTCGCACACGGCCGAAATAGGCGACCGGATCGTAAACCGCTTCCAACACCGCCCGGTAGTCGCCAAGCACATCGCGACGCGGACGTTTCGTCTCAAAGTTCAGCCCAGCAGTGCACTGATCGCCCGAATCCGCGAACTCACCGCCGGAAAAGAGCCGCCCTTCAGCCAAAAGGCGACGCGTCAACTGTGTGGTTGGCAGCGCGTAGAGCAGTCCGACCATGCAGATCGGGATCGCCGTGTCCTCGATACACTCGATCATGCCACCGGCTATGCTGCCTTTCTCGCTGTCGAATCCGACGATGAACCCGGCATTGACGAAAATGCCGGCTCCGTAGATTTTGGCGATGCTCTGCTGCAGGTTGCGCCGAGTATTTTGCTTTTTCTGCATCATGACCAGAGAGTCCGGATCCGGGCTCTCGATACCGACGAAAATCGCGAAGAAATTCGTCTCCGCCAAGGCACGCAGCAGTTCGTCGTCATCGGCCAGGTTGATCGATGCTTCGGTTGAAAACTCGAACGGGAAGTTCTTCTCGTTCATCCAACGCTTCAGATCTGGTAGAAACTTCTTGAGAGCCTTTTTGTTGCCGATGAGGTTATCATCGACAAAGTCGACGTGTCCTCGATAGCCGAGCGCCAATAAGGCATCGAGCTCGGCCAGGACCTGCTCGTTGGTCTTGGTTCGCGGCACCCTGCCATACAGCTCGATAATGTCGCAAAACTCGCAATTGAACGGACACCCGCGCGAAAACTGAATGCCGACATGGAGATAGTGGTCCAGTTTCAGTAGATCGAAGCGAGGGAGCGGGCTCTTGGTGACGTTGGTCTGCCCCATCGGCGCTTCAAAAACGCCCTGCGTGGCCCCGCTTCGCCAAGCAGCGAGGAAATCGTCCATGACCTCCTCGGCCTCCCCAAGGACCTGAAAATTCGCGGCACTGTAGAAAGACGGGCTCGACGTGACATCTGGCCCGCCAACCACCACCGGCTTGTCACAGGCACGGCACATTTCGATGATGCACCGCGCATCGTTCCGCTGAGGCAGCATTCCTCCAGTCATCACCAGATCGGCCCAGTCGAAATCGTCATCGGTCAGAGTCTCAGTATTGCGATCGACCAGCCGAATCTCCCAAGCTTTCGGAAGCAAGGCGGCGACGGTAATCAGGCCGAGCGGCGCTGCCGGGTATCGCGCACCGGCCAACTCGCAGGTTGCCCTGTAATTCCAGAATGAACTCGCATTGAAGCGGGGGAAGATCATCAGGACCTTGCAGCTGTCGGTCATCTCTTGAAGACCTCCCGATGCAGCAGCTTCCCAATCTCCGGATGGCTCGGCTCGGCTCGACTTGACGGATGACATGCCGTGGAAGCCCTTCGTGTCAGCATCGGATCAGCGGCGTCGTTATATCGAGCCGAATGGCGTTTATGCTATGTTTGACGGTAGTCAAGCCAGCAGCGTTGGTGCACGGACTCAACGATCGCAGGCTTGGCGATTGGAGCACTGAGAAGCAGCCTTTTAGCCGGCCAGATAAGTTCCGGGTCAGATACGGACCTTCGATCCCAGCGCAACTCGTCCCTATGAGCAAGTGCGCTACGGCCGTCACCTCGTGCTTCGCGATGAAGTCTTCGTCGCAGGCCGGGCGGCCCCAGAAGCCTTTCGGGTTGGGGCGATCTCCAGAGGTCAGGAACTCTCCGCCTCCAAAGGCCGACGATGGCCGGTCCGGCCACAGCCACGCCGGAGAAGCCAAATCGACCGGGACGACCACAACAACGTCCAGCTAAACTGGTCCGCTATCTCGCCGATCCCGAACGGAGCCGCCGCCATGCCACCACTCCCCCCGGCCACCGCAGGCCTCCCACTGCCGACCCGCCGGGCGATCCACGATCACTGGGGCCTGTTCCTCGCCGAAGGCATCGTCCTCGTCCTGCTCGGCGCGCTGGCCATAGTGCTGCCCTTCGTCGCCGGGATCGCCACCGCCGTCTTCGTCGGCTGGCTCCTCGTCGCCGCCGGCCTCGCGGGCCTCCTCTCGACCTTTCGTTCGAGGAGCGCCCCAGGCTTCGCCTGGTCGTTCCTCTCCGGGCTGGTGGCCCTGATCGCCGGCCTGCTGATCCTGTTCCACCCCCTCCAGGGCCTGCTGACCCTGACCCTGGTGCTGGCCGCCTACTTCTTCGTCGACGGCCTCTTCAACATCATCCTCGCCGCATCCCACCGCCGCCAGTATTCGGGCCGATGGGAGTGGATGATGGTCAACGGCGTCTTCGACCTCGTCCTGGCCGCCATCATCTTCCTCGGACTGCCCGGCACGTTCGTCTGGGCGCTCGGATTGCTGGTCGGCATCGACCTGCTGTTCGGCGGCGCGTCCCTCGTCGCCCTATCGCTCGACGCCAGAAAGGGCGCGGTCCTGTAAATGCGCCGTCCACCAAACGCCAGCCGTCAGCGTCCTTACGCTGGAAAGCACGGCGCCCAGCTTCCATTCCACCAACACGGACGACAGCCCATGCAAGTCACCGACAACACCATCCTCATCACCGGCGGCGCGTCGGGCATCGGCCGCGCGCTCGCCGAGGCGTTCCACAGGCTTGGCAACCAGGTCGTCATCGCCGGCCGCCGCCAGCAAACCCTCGACGAAGCGACCCGAGCCAATCCCGGCATGCAGTCGCTTCGTCTCGATATCGCCGACGCGGACGGCGTGAAGAGCTTCGCCGAACAGGTCTCCCGCACCTATCCGGCGCTGAACGTGCTGATCAACAACGCCGGCGTGATGAAGCCCGAGGATCTCAAGGCCACCCGCGACCTCGACACCGCCGAACAAACGATCGCCATCAACCTGCTCGGCCCGATCCGCCTCATCGCCGCCCTGCTGCCTCACCTCCAGCGCCAGCCACGCGCCGCGATCCTCACCGTCTCGTCCGGCCTCGCCTTCGTGCCGATGGCCGCGACCCCGACCTACTGCGCGACCAAGGCGGCGATCCACTCCTACTCCATGTCGCTGCGCCACCAGCTCGCCGGCACCTCGACCGAGGTGATCGAGCTCGTCCCGCCCTACGTCCAGACCGAACTCATGGGCTCCCACCAGGCCAGCGACGAGCGCGCCATGCCGCTCGACGCCTTCATCGCCGAAGTCATGCACCTCCTCACCACCCGACCGGACGCGACCGAGATCGTGGTCGGCCGATGCGAGCCGCTCCGTTTCGCCGCCGAGAACGGCAATGCCGCCGGCATGTTCCAGGCCGTCAACAGCATGGCCCCTTAGAGCACGATCGGGTCAGGTTGTGTTAGCCTGGCCCGATAACGTGCTCGCACAGGCAGAAAGCTCTAGCCCCGCCAAACGCTCACGTAGACGCTGGCGGCAGCCGGATCAGACCTGCGCCGAACCTCCATCCACGAACAGCTCCACGCCCGTGATGAAGCTCGCGTCCGACGACGCCAGGAACACCACCGCGCGGCCGATCTCCTCGGGCCGCCCGACCCGCCCCATCACCACCGTCGACGCGAGCGCCTTCATCTGTTCCGCGTCCGCGAATGTCTCGTTCAGCAGCGGCGTGTCGATCGGCCCCGGACTGACCGCGTTGACCCTGATCCCGCGCCCCTTCAAATCCACCGTCCAGGTCCGCGCAAACGAGCGCACCGCCGCCTTCGTCGCCGAGTAGATGCTGAACGACGGAAAGCCCTTGCTCGACACGATCGACGCGTTCAGCACGATCGAGCCGCCGTCCGGCATCAGCGGCAGCGCCTTCTGCACCGTGAACACCACACCTTTGACGTTGATGTCGAACAGCGCGTCAAAATGCTCCTCGCCGATTGACCCCAGCGACGCCATCGGGCTGATCCCGGCATTGGCGAACACCACATCGACCCGACCCTTGTCCCGCCCGATCTGCGCATACAGTCGGTCGAGATCGTCGAGCCGAGCGACGTCGGCCCGGATCGCCACGACGTTGGACCCGATCGCGTCCACCGCCTCGTCGAGCTCTCGCTGCCGCCGTCCGGTGATGTAGACGAACGCACCTTCTTCGACGAACAGTTTCGCCGTTGCGAGGCCGATCCCGACGCTGCCGCCGGTGATCAGCGCGATCTTGCCTTCAAGCTTCTTCGACATCGTTATTCTCCTGCAGCTCGATCGCGCCATCGGCCGGAGTGTCCGACCGTCTCGATCGCACAGCCGGACTTGGCGACGTCGTTCTGTTGGCAGAAGGCTCGAAACCGGATACCGCCTATTCCGCGGAGGCATCAGATGGATCGGCTCGCCGCTCTCGACATTTTCGTTCGCGTCGTCGACGCCGGCTCGTTCTCCGCCGTCGCCCGCCACCACGACATCGGCCAGCCCGCAGTCTCCAAGGCCGTCGCCCATCTCGAGGAATGGCTCGGTGTCAGCCTCCTCCTGCGCTCGACCCGCAACGTCGTGCCCACCGAAGCCGGCCGGCAGTTCTATCTGCGCGCCAGACGAACCCTCGAAGAGGCCGACGGAGCCGTGCTCGCCGCACGCGGCACCGCCGCCGGCCTCTCAGGCAAGCTGCGCGTCTCTTCCTCCGTCTGCTTCGGGCGCCTGCACATCATCCCGAATTTGCCATCCTTTCTCGCCGAACACCCCGGCATTGAGATCGACTTCGTCCTCGACGACCGCAACATCGACCTCGTGGAGGAAGGCATCGACATCGCCCTGCGCATGGGCGACCTCGCCGCGTCCAGCATGACCGCACGACGCATCGCGTCGGCCCGTCGCCTCGTCCTGGCGACGCCGTCCTATCTGGATCGGCACGGCGCGCCGCTGTCGCCGGCCGACCTGCCCGATCATCAGGCCGTCATCTACACTCGCGACGGCGGCGGCCAGTCATGGACATTCCGTCGCGGCAACGACAGCCTCTCGGTCGACCTTCGCGGACGATTGCGCGTGAGCGCGTCCGAAGGCTTGCGCGCCGCCGTGATCGCCGGCATCGGCCTGACAGTGTGCTCGGAGTGGAGCTTCACACCGGAGCTTCGGGCCGGTGTGGTCACGTCGATCATGTCGGACTGGTATCTGCCCGCCATCAACCTGTCCGCTGTCTTCCCTAACGGACGTCTGGCCAATTCGAAAGCACGGGCCTTCGTTACCTTCGTCGAGCAATGCCTGGCAGCATGACGTGACTTCGACCCGGCCCAGGACAACGTCCTTGAGACTTGCGATGACGACCGCCGCTCTCGCTCTGCTCTTCGTCGCGGCTCAACGGACCGTCGCCACGGCCCAGGAAGAACCCAGCTTCGATTGCAGGACGGCCCGCACGCACGTCGAGCACGTCCTTTGTTCGGGCGGCAACTCCGGAATGGGCTGGATCGATCAGACCATGGCCCAGCTCTACCTGGCCGCGCTGAAGGCTCCGGGCGCCGATCCCACGGCCCTGCGCGCCGGCCAACGCGTCTGGCTTGCCCACCGCGACCGCTGCGCCGGCACCGACACGGAGGTCATGAACTGCCTCGATGCCAGCTACCGCGCCCGCTTCGCCGCGATCGCCGCATCCTACGACTCCACCCACCTGACCGGCTCCTACAGTGATCCCGGCATCGGCGGCTTCCTCGACGCCGTGCTGTTCCCGGACCGTTCACTCGCCGTGAACGCCGCGTCCAACGCCGGTCCGCCGGCTTACGATTCCTGCAGCCTGACCCTGCACGCGCCACTGGTGAATCATCACCTCAGCTACGATCCAGCCTCGGACGGCGACACCGGCGAGGGTGCCTGCCGCTTCGACCTCACCGTCACCGGCGCCCGTATCGTCATCGCACGCCACGGCTGCGACGCCTTCTGCGGCGCCTCCGCCTCCATTGCCGGCTCTTACCAGCGCTCCCGGTAGGTCCCATCGCCACCGTCAGCGGACCACCCAATGAAGACGCGGATACAACAACACCGCCGGCAGCGCACAAGCCGAACCGGAAACGCGGCGGCGACCACCCCGAATTTCAAGTCCGCCGCTGTAGCAGGAGCGCTTATGCCCGTCTTCAGAGCACGGCCGGCCGCACGAAGCCTTATACCGCTAATTTCAAGTCCGCGTTCTGACCTGAGGTCCTTATTGGGCGAGAGATCGTTCCCGGATGACCGTGTCCAGCGACGTGCCGGATGCAGGTGATCTGATCTGGACTGACTTGGACCCGACCGTCGGCCGAGAGCAGTCGGGCCGGCGTCCAGCCCTGGTCATCTCCGCATCATTCAGCGCCAACACCGGCCTGGCCGTCGTCTGCCCGATTACGTCACGCATCCGCCAGCCAGGTTCGCAGCATCGACGTGCTCGCCAGACCCGTTCGCTACGCCGGCGCCACCGTCCCGCCCTCGACCGCCGAACTCGTTCGAACCAAACTCCACAGCATCCTGACAATCTGAACTGTCCTGACGCGCCGCGAATTTCAAGTCGCTCCACCCGCCCTCACCTGGCAACCAGCGAGACGGCGATGCCGCCGGGACCATCGAGTTTCGCCTCGATCTGGATGCCGATGACGCGCCACTGGCCTTGGGTCCAGGCGAGCAGCGGGGCTCCGCTGGTGCCGCGTGTGGCGGCGCAGTCATGGCGGATCAGTCCGTCGCCGGCGCCGAGAAGATGGCATTCGGTATCGGCGAGGATGCGCTCCTGCCGGTCCTGCCCGTAGCCGCCGAGCATGACCCGAGTGCCGGGCGGCGGCAGGCTCGTCGCGATCCGCAGCACGCCATCCGCGACAGGGTGGTCGAGGGTCAGGAAAGCGCGGTCGAGGCGGGCGGTCGCACCCTCGCGGGTCGGGTCATACCCGGGCGGGATGTCGAAGCCCAGGGCGCGTGCGTGGGCGACATAGGTGTCGAGATGCTCGCCCAACAGGAAATGCACCTCGTGCGGGCGAATGAAGTGAAAGACCTGCGGCAAATAGAGGCAATGGGCGGCGGTGGCGACCACGGCCGGGGCGAGCATGAAGCCGGTGCACCGCTCGGCGAACTCGGTCTGGACACGGCCGAGCGCCTGCCAGGGAAGCTCGTTGCGGTCGACTTCGACGCGTCTGGCGGTCGGGCCGAGGCCGGGAAGCGTCTGCGCGAGGCTCTGTATGCTCAGGGCGGCAAGCCACAGCGCGCACCGCAGGGCAATCAAGGGCGAAGCAGCACCGTGCCGCTCGCGGTGACCTCGACGGAGAGCGGCGCGGCGGGTGCCGAGGGTGCGATCGCCGTCAAGGCGCGCATCACGCCGAGCGGGCGAGGGTTGAAATCCCCACTGCCGGAGATGCGTATCTCGGCCAGGTGGTCCACGTGCAGCCCGAGCGCCGAAGCAGCGTCGCCGGCACGGCGCACAAGCGTAGTCAGCGCGTTCCTGGTCGCCTCGGCCTGCTCCCTGTCATGCAGGGCGGGCGAGAGCTGCCAGGCGAGGCTCTCGAGGATCAGGCCGGTCGATTGCAGCCGGCCGACGAGGTCGAGCAGATGCACGCTGTCGGCCGAACGCAGCGCGAGACGGCTCGATGCGGTCCATTGGTGCTTGTCGTTCTCGAGCACGTCGTAGCCGAGGATACGGGGCTCGACGCCGGGAACGGTCGTCGCGGCATGGACGGCGGATGCGATGGCGGCATTGACGTGCTGCTGAACGGCAGCCGGATCAGGGCCGGATCGCTCCGCTGCCAGTGTTGCCTCGAGCAGGTCGGGTGTGGCCTGGGCCGTGCCGGTGGCGTCGATCTCGAGGCGGGTGGACGGCGGCGCCTGGGCGTGCGCGGCGGTCGCGGCGAGCAGAAGCAGCGCGCCCGCTCTCACGGAAGCTGGCTCGCGGTGTAGAGCGACAGCCGGAGATGCCTGCCATTGGAGGTATTCAAGCCATCGATCTCCGCGAGCTTGCGAACCGGAACGGTCAGTGCCGCGCGGAAGACGGGCTCGTCGCGGGCACCGACGAGCGCGAGGCCGCAGGCACGATCGTCGCCCAGGAAGCGGGCGGCGTCCACGGGGCCGATCAGCTTGGTGTTCTGGCCGGCGAGAAAGATCAGGCTGGGCTCGCTGTACGACGCGGAGGCGAGGACGCTGCCCGGGCACGGGCGCACCTGAGCCACCGTGTCGGCGATACGCGGGCTGAGCCAGAGGGTCGTGAGGTTCGGCACGACGGTGGTGAACAGGCCGGCATAGATCGCGTAGGCGCCGGCGGCGGCAAACAGAAAGGCGGGATGGCGGCGGCCGCGGATGAGGGCGATCGCCGATGCGATCAGGAAGATTGCGCCGGCCGCGGCCGCGGCGATGCCGATCGGACTTTCTGTATGCTGGAGGAAGGCGAGCAGGATCGGACCGCTGGCTGCGAAAGCAAGGCCGGCAGCCAGCCAGACGCTGCCGTAAAGCCAGGCGAGTATGCGACCGAGGCGGCCGGAGGCGCCTGTCGGCGTGACGAGCGAAGCGGCGGTGAGACAGGCGATCGCCGGATAGGTGGGCAGTACGTAGTGCGGGAGCTTGGTTGCGATCAGTTCGAAACTGATCCAGGTCGGGACGATCCAGCAGAGCAGGAACCGGATTTCGGGCGTGCGGCGTCGCGCCCAGGCGAAGGGAATCGCGAGAACCGCAAACAGCGAGCCGGGCCAGAACGAAGCCAGGAACAGGGCGAGATAGGTGCCAGGCGGTGCGCCGTGCGATTCCTGTCCGCCGGCGACCTTGCCGAGCAGGTTGTGGCCGATGGCGGCTGCAAAGAACTGGCCGTGGCTGGCGCGCTGGATGGCGACGCACCAGGGCAGCACGATGGCGATCATCAGCGGGACACCCCAGCCAGGACGCAGGCGGCGCCAGACGTCCAGGCGGCGTTCGACCAGCGAGAGGGCGAGCGGGGTGCCGAGACCGGGGATCAGGACGACCGGGCCCTTGAGCATGAGCCCGCAGCCGAGTGCGATCCAGAAGCTGGCCGGCCGGCCCGCGAGCAACGCGCGCATCGCCACCAGGACGGTGGTCAGCAGGGTGGTGTCGATGGTGGCCATCCGGCCTTCGGCGTTGAACAGAACGCTGACAGCCAGCAGCAGTCCGGCCAGGAACCCGGCTTCGGCGCCGAACAGGGTGGCGCCGATCGCAGCGGTGAGCAGCACGTTCGCGGTCGCGGCAACCAGCGAGGGAATCCGATAAGGCCAGGCCTGGTCGGCCGGCGCGGTCGAGTTCGCGACCGCATCGACGAGGCGGACGGTGCCGGCTTCCAGCCAGTAGATGCCGGCGGGCTGTTTCCAGCGCGGCTGGTCCTGGAAGCGGATATCGATCAGGTCGCCCGTGCGCAGCATCTGCCGAGACGCTTCCAGATAGCGACTTTCGTCCCGATCGAGCGGAGGAAGGCTGATCCGTCCGGGCAGCAGTGTCAGGAGCGCAAAGATCGCAAGGAATGCGTAACGTCGGGTTTCCAAAGGCAAGCCTTTGGCGGGGTCTGGGGTCATGCCTCCGGCGTGCTCCGCACGACGCCCCAGCTCCTTCTATAGCTCAGTGACCCGCCCCGGCTTGGTGCTCCTGGTCCGCAGCCAAGCCACACCAACCAAATCCCAGATTCCCACGAGGGCGCGGCTGAGATTGTTGTATTTGGACACCCCCGCGGTACGAGGCCGGTGGCCGACGGGGCGCTGGATGACGCGCTTGCCGTCATACTGAAACAGTGCGGGCAGAAAACGGTGCTGGCCATTGAAGTGCGGCAGCCGGAGGTAGTCCTCGCGCCGGAACACCTTGGTGGGGCTCGTGGTGTCGGGGCAGTCGTCCTGCAGGACGCGGCGCCGCAGGCCGTTCGCGATCCGGCTGGCAACCTGCTTGTTCGACGAGTCGCGGCGGTCGAGCCGGACGCCGATCACCACCGGGTAGGGCACGCCGGCGGCCAACGCGGTCTCGAGCATGAGCGGAATCTGGGTAGGATCGTCCTGACGGTCGCCGTCGATGGTGGCGATCCATTCCGACCGGGCGGCCGCGACGCCGTTGCGGAGTGCGATCGCCTTGCCGAACCGTTCGGCGTGCTGAATGACCCGGAGCCGTGGCATGCGGCCGCGAGCCGCCAGCACGCGTTCGGCGGTGCCGTCGGTACTGCCGTCGTCGACAAAGATGACTTCGTAATCACCGCTCAGCGACGTGAACGCGGACGCGATCTCGTCGACCGCGCCATCGACGTTGTCGGCCTCGTTCAGGACGGGAACGATGAGGGAAAGCCGGGGCAAGGTCAGGCGGCGCGGCGCGAGCCCAGCGATGCCGGAAGGGCGTCGATCGCTCGATCGACAGTCGGCGCGTCCTGCTCGGCGTCGAAGGTCTCACGCAGCACGCGGCTGACCGCCTCGAGGGCAAGGTCGGCCGCGGCGGCGCGGACTTCCTTGATCGCATTGGCCTCGGCGGCGCGAATACGGTCGATGACCATCTGCTCGCGGCGCGCCTGGGTCTCGGCCGCCGCCTGCGCCAGATCATGGGCGAGCCGCTCGGCCCGCTCGCGTGCGTGCTGGAGCATGTCCTGGGCGGTGCGGAGTGCTTCGACCTGACGGTTCTGGGCGTCCAGAAGCATGGCTTCGGCTTCGCGCTTGAGGCGCTGGGCCTCGTCGAGCTCGTTGCCGATGCTCTGCGAGCGCCTGTCGACCATTCCGAAGATGGCGCCGAGGAGCTGGCGGCCGAATATGGCCAGGAAAAGAACGACCGCGACGGTCACCCAGAAGGTGCCGACGCTCCAGAAATGCCTGTGAAAGGCGAGATATTCCATTCAGGCGGCCTGGATCTCGGCGATCGTCCGGTCGAGCGTCGAACGATCGGCTGCGTGGCCGGTCAGACGCTCGAGCAGACCGGCGGCAACTTCTTCGGCGATCGGCAGCAGGCTGGCCATCGCGTCGCCGCGGGCCTGGGCGATCTGCTGCTCGGCGCGGGCGAGCTGGGTTTCGAGGTGGGCGCGCGAGGCGTCCTGGTCGGCGCGGGCGGCAGCCTTGGCGTTTTCGATGGCGGCATTCACGGTACGGTCGCTTTCGGCGCGAGCCTCGGCGATGGCGCGGTCGAGCTCGGCCACGGCCTGCTCGGCGTTGCGCCGGGCGTCCTGCGCGGCGTCGAGGTCACGGCGTATGCGGGCGTCACGCTCGGCGAGGACTGCGCCGACCTGGGGCAGCAGCCAGGAGCGCAGCATGGCGTAGAGCACGCCCATGATGATCGCCATCCAGATGACCTGCGAAACCGTCAGCGGATTGCTGAAATCCATCTGCGGCAGCTTGCTGGAGGCGGCGTGTGCGGCCGCGGGCGCCCCCGTCAGAAATGCTGCCCCAACGCCCAGCTTTCGCATCGTGACGCGTCAGGAGAACAGCAGGATCAGCGCGATGACGAGCGCATACAGGGCGACGGCCTCGGTCAGTGCGAAGCCCAGCAGCACCTCCCGGAACATGCGGTCGCGCGCGGCGGGGTTGCGCCCGACGGCGGAGACGAAGGAACCGAACAGGTTGCCGATTCCGACCCCCGAGCCGGCCACGCCGATGGTGGCGAGGCCCGCGCCGATGTCGCGCGCCAGGACTGCAGTTTCGATGGCCATGTTCGGGTTCCTGTTGTCTGGACCGTTTCGGGGTGAGCTTATGAAGAAAGCTTCTGTCGGGGGCAATTGTCGGCCTCCTCAGTGGTGCGCGTGCACGGCATCGTTGAGATAGAGGCAGGTCAGCACGGCAAACACGTAGGCCTGCAGAACGGCGACCAGGAACTCCAGCGCGGTGAGCGCGAAGTTCAGGCCGAGCGGGACGATGGCGGCGATGAAACCCAACGCGCCCAGGCTCGCGCTGAGCAGCAGCATGAAGCCCGCGAAAACCTCCCACATGACGTGACCGGCGGTGATGTTGGCGAACAGACGAACCGAGAGCGAGATCGGGCGCGTCAGGTAGGTGATGACCTCGATCGGCACCAGCAGCGGGAGCAGCCAGACCGGAACCCCGGACGGAGCGAACAGCCTGAGGAAGCCGACGCCCTGAAAGACGAACCCAAGCGCGGTCGAGAGCACAAAGATGAAGATCGCGATCGAGAAGGTGACCGCAATATGCGACGTGAACGGGAAGAAATAGGGAAACAGGCCGAGCAGGTTGCCGACCAGCAGAAAGGAAAAGATCAGGAAGACGAAGGGGAAGAAACGCACTCCTTCCTCACCCATCGTGTCGGTGACCAGACGATGGGTAAACTCGTAGAACATTTCAACGACGCCCTGCAGCCGTCCCGGGACGAGCGCGCGCGAGGAGATGGCGGCCGCCATGGTGGCGACGATGATCCCGGCCGAGAGCAGCATCATCTCGTTGGAGTTGGTGAAGTTCACCAGGCGCCCGATCGGGCCCAGGCCGGTGACAAGCGTGAATTGGCCGAGCGGGTCCATCTGCTGGGATGCCATCGATCTCCCCTCCCTTATCTGGTGCCGGGTGCGACCGAACGCATCAGGCTGCGGACGCCGGCCGCGACCCCGAGCGGCACGAACGCGATCATGATCCACGGTCGCGTCCCGAACAGCCGGTCGAGCCCATAGCCGATCGCGCAGGCGACGCCCAGGGCGGCAACCATCTCGACACCGAGCCGGACGGCAAAGGCGAGCGGGTGCTCGTCACGCGTTTCAGGAACGGTGGCCGTGTCCAGACCGGCACGCTTTCGTGCCTCTTCAAGACGCTGGTCGAACTTGCGACCTTCGTCCAACCTCCCCCGCCTTTGTTCCACCGGCTTGGCCCAGGGTTGCTACGGTGGGGTCCCCAGGGTGTCAAGGAGTGCCGGATGGGCGAAATCCGGATCGGCGTTGGCGGTTGGAGCTTCGCGCCATGGCGGGAGACCTTCTATCCGGCGTCGGTCAGGCAGGCCGACGAACTCGGCTATGCCAGCCGGGCGCTGACCTCCATCGAGATCAACGGCACGTTCTACCGGACGCAGACGCCCTCCGTATTTCGTAGCTGGCGCGAAGCGGTGCCGGACGGGTTCGTCTTCTCGGTCAAGGCGGTGCGCGCGACGACGCACGTCAACGACATGGAGCGGGCAGCGTCGTCGGTTGAGCGCTTCCTCGGGTCGGGGCTGACGGAGCTCGGGACCGCGCTCGGACCCATCCTGTGGCAGTTCGCGCCGACACGGAAGTTCGACGAGGGGTGGATGGCGGCATTCCTCGGGTTGCTGCCGGCCGAGCGGGACGGGGTGCGGCTGCGCCACGCGATCGAAATGCGACACCCGACGACCTCCGACCCGCGCCTGGCGTCGATGCTGGCGGAGCGCGGTGTGGCGTTGGCGCTGATCGAGCGGCCCGGAGAGGCGATGCGCGAGGAGATGACGGCGGATTTCGCCTATCTGCGGCTCGAGAGCACCGTGGACGAGGAGCCGGCGGGATACGAGGCATCAGCCATCAAGGCCTGGGCGAGGCGGCTGCGGGCAATCGCACGCGAGCGCGACGTGTTCGCCTACGTGATCTCCGGTGCCAAGCATCGCAACCCGGCAGCGGCACAGGCGCTCATCGAGGCTACTCGGCGGTGAAGAAGCAGGATCGGGGCTCTGCCCCAAACCCCGCCGGGGATAGCATCCCCGGACCCGCCATCAGGGCTTGAGACCGGTGCGCGCGTAGAGCTCGGCCAGCGACACCACCAGACCGATGCTTGCCAGGTGGAGGCCGTCCTGCACTTGTTGCGTTCCGTCCGGCCAACCGCCGTCGGCTCCACGGCGGAGCACGTCCGCCGCGATCCGGGTGCTGTGCAGAACAACGATCTCCTGCACGCTCGGGATGCTGGTGTAGGTCCAGACGTTCGACCAGGTGTCGGCCTGGTTGCCCGGCGAGAGGATCTCGACGAGGAGCACCGGGTCGCTCAGCGTCGCCTGGCCAACCGTCAGCGGAGAGCACGTGACACCCAGATCCGGTATCCGGACATTGTGCGCGGACATCAGGCGGGGAATCACGCCGGGGTTCGCCAGAACCTCGCAGCCGATGTCACCCTCAAGCAGGTGATTGCGGATGATGCTCCCGAGCTCATTCTGCAGGAACGCGTGAATAGTGCCTGCCGGTGCCATCGCCCGCGGCTCGCCGTCAACGAGCTCATAGCGTCCGCCGTCGCGAGGCTCCCAGGCCAGGAAGTCGCTGATCGTCATTCGGATCGGAATGTTCGCCAGGGCGACCATAAATGGAGGCTACCACAAGCCTCTCTCCCCCACGCAAGCCAAGGAGGTCTCATGGCGCTGTCGATCGGCCTGCTCGCGTTCCCTCACGTGCAGCAACTCGACCTCACCGGCCCATACGAGGTGTTCGCCTCGCTCCCCCAGACCCGGGTCGATCTGATCGCCCGCACGCTGGAGCCGGTGACGTCCGCCACCGGACTGGTGCTGACGCCAAGCCTGACCTTTGCCGAGTGCCCTCCGCTCGATGTGCTGTGCGTTCCGGGCGGGGTCGGGGTGAATGCATTGCTTGAGGACGAGGAAACGCTCGGGTTCGTGCGCCGGCAGGCCGCGACGGCGCGCTTCGTCACCTCGGTTTGCACCGGAGCCCTGGTGCTCGGCTCGGCCGGATTGCTGCGCGGACGCCGGGCGACGACGCATTGGAGCGTGCTCGACCTGCTGGCGGCATACGGGGCTGAACCGGTGCGGGAACGCGTCGTGCGCGACGGCAATCTGCTCACCGGAGGTGGCGTGACGGCCGGCATCGATCTCGCACTCACTCTCGCCATCGAGCTGTTCGGGCAGGACACTGCGGAGGCGGTCCAGCTCGGATTGGAATATGATCCCTCGCCCCCGGCCAACGCCGGCTCGCCGGAGAAAGCGCCACCCGCGGTGCTCGCCCGGGTGCGGGCGCAATTGGCCGATCTCAGAGCGGAGCGCGAGGTGCTGGTGGCGAGGTCCGCCAGAACCTTGCGGTCCGCACCCCCCGCGGCAAAGCGAGAGCCTCGCCGGCTCGAGCAGCTCGGTCGCACGCGGACCGACGAGTACGCCTGGATGCGCGACGACAACTGGCAGCTTGTGCTCCGTGACCCGTCGGTGCTCCGCCATGACGTCCGCGCGCACCTCCTCGCGGAGAACGCCTACACGCAGGAGATGCTGCGCGAAACCGAGGCACTGCAGGCACAGATCGTCGCCGAGATGCGCGGCCGCATCCGCGAGGACGACAGTTCGGTGCCGCTGCCTGACGGCGGGTTCCAGTATTATGTCCGCTACGCGCAGGGCGCGCAGCAGCCGGTGCATGCCCGTCGGCCGCGCGGCGGATCGGGCGGCGAGGAGGTTCTGCTCGACTGCGAGACGATGGCCCGCGACAGCGCCTACTACCGGCTGGGCGGCGCCCATCACAGCCACGATCACAGCCTGTATGCATGGGCGGAGGATCGGCAGGGGTCGGAGGTCTACCGCCTGCACGTGCGCCGCATCGGTGGCGACTTGATCGGCGATCCGATCGACAGCACCACCGGCAACTTCACCTTCTCGCCCGATGACCGCTTCATCTTCTGGACGTTCCGCGACGAGAATGGGCGGCCCGCGAAGGTGTTCCGCCGCAGCCTCGGCAGCGGCGAGGACGTGCTGGTCCATCATGAGCGCGATGAGGGGATGTTCGTGGGCGTGGAGCTCACATCATCGCGCGCGTTCGTGATGATCACCTGCGGCAATCAGGAGACCAGCGAAGCCTGGCTGGTGCCGGGCGACGATCCGGAGGCGTTCGCCCGGGTCGTCGCACTCCGCGAGCAAGGCGTGCGCTACGAGGTCGAGCACTGGGACGGACGTTTCGTGATCCGGACCAACGCCGACGACGCGATCGACTTCAAGCTGGTGGAGGCGCCCGAGCACGATCCATCACGCGGACACTGGCGCGACTGGCGGGCGCATGTGCCGGGAAGGTTCATTACCGGGATGGCGGCGTTCGCCGAGCATTTCGTCCGTGTGGAGCGGGTGGACGCGCTCGACCGGATCGTGATCACCGAGCGCGCGACCGGCGAGGAGCGGCAGGTTCGGGCGGACGAGGAAGCCTACTCGCTGGCGATCGGCGGCAGCCACGAGTTCGTGACGACCACACTTCGCTACCATTACGAGAGCCCAACGCAGCCGCGGCAGACATATGACCTCGACATGCGGACCGGCGAGCGGAGCCTGCGCAAGACCCAGGAGGTGCCGAGCGGCCACGACCCCTCGGCCTACGTGGTTCGCCGCCTGCAAGCGACCGCGCCGGACGGGACGGAGGTTCCGATCACCCTGCTGGCGCGTCGCGACGCTCTTGAGCGGGGCGTCTGCCCCACTCTGCTCTACGGCTACGGCTCCTACGGCATCCCGATGATGCCACGCTTCTCGACCGGGACCCTGAGCCTGGTCGATCGCGGCTGGATCTGGGCGACGGCGCATGTGCGTGGCGGGTCCGAGAAGGGCTGGCGCTGGTTCCTCGACGGCAGGCGGGAGAAGAAGACCAACAGCTTTTCCGACTTCATTGCCTGTGCCGAGCACCTGATCGCCGCCGGACATGCCGAGGCGCGACGGATCGTGGCGCATGGCGGATCGGCCGGGGGCTTGCTGATGGGGGCCGTGCTGAACATGCGGCCGGATCTGTGGGCCGGGGTGGCGGCGTCCGTGCCGTTCGTCGACGTCCTGAACACGATGTCGGATGCAAGCCTGCCGTTGACGCCGCCCGAGTGGCCGGAATGGGGCAATCCGCTGGTCGATGCGGAGGCCTACGACCGGATCGCGTCCTGGTCGCCCTACGACCAGGTGCGGGCAACCGCCTACCCGCCGGTGCTGGCGCTCGGCGGGTTGTCGGACCCACGCGTCACGTACTGGGAGCCGGCGAAGTGGGTGGCGCGTCTGCGTGCCGGCACGACCGGTGATGCGCCGATCCTGCTGCGGATCAACATGGAGGCGGGTCATGGCGGCGCGTCCGGGCGGTTCGACCACCTCAAGGAGCCGGCGCTGGTGCAGGCGTTCGCGATCTGGGCGGAAGCGCTACGATCCTGATGTTGGCCATGGCCATTGGCGCCGCCATTTGCAACGATGAACGGTCATGGCGAACATCGACAGGCGGAACGGTAAGGCTCGCGGCGCAGGAGTGAAGCGGCCGGCTTCGGGCAGGGAGGCGACGAAGCCGTCGGTTCGGCTGCATGCCAGCATCGCGCGCGACATCGGGGTCGGGATCGCCGCAGGGCGGTTGCGGCCGGGCGACACGCTGGCGGGCGAGATCGAGGCGGCGGGCCAGCTGGAAGTCTCGCGCACCGCCTACCGGGAGGCGATCCGCATCCTGGCGGCCAAGGGCATGGTGGAGAGCCGGACCAAGACCGGCACCCGCGTGAGCCCGCGCGAGCGCTGGCATATCCTCGATCCGGAACTGCTCGGCTGGTTCCTGGAGACCAAACCGACCGAGGCGTTCGTGCGCGACCTGTTCGAGGTGCGGATCATGGTCGAACCACATGCCGCGGCGCTCGCGGCGGCCAACCACGTCGCCGGCGACATCGAGGTGATGGAGCGTTCGCTGGACACGATGCGCCGGCTCGGTCTGGGCAACGAGGATGGCCGTGCGGCGGACCGCGCGTTCCACCGCCAGATCCTGATCGCCACCCGAAACGAGATGATCGCCGCGCTGTCGAGCAGCGTCTGCGCCGCGGTGAGCTGGACGACGAGCTTCAAGCACCGGATGCAGCGGACGCCGCGCGATCCGATGCTGGAGCACCGGCTCGTCTGCGATGCCATCAAGGCACGGGACGCGGAGCGGGCACGCGTGGAGATGGTGGAGCTGGTGCAACTGGCGTTGCGCGACATGCAGGCGTCGCTCGACGGACGGACCGCGCGATTGGGCAGGCGCAGGCCGCGGCTCGGCTAGGTCGACCGCTTGTCTGACAAATGAGGCTGGAGTAGGTGTCGGGACAGCGGATTGGCAACCCGATCGGGAAGCGGCATCAATGAAGAAAATCCAGGGGGGAGATCGGATGGTTCACATCAACACGCCGGCTTGCGGATTGTCGCTCGCGGCAGCACTCCTGTGCGGAAGTGCGCTGCTGCCGACGCAGGCTCGGGCGCAGGCGGAGCAGAAGATCGAGACGTCGTCGTCGGAGACCTGCACCAACCCGAGCCCGAACCATGCTTCGCTGTCCGGCATGGTGGTAGGCTTCTCGCAGTCGGAAAACGAGCAGAACCCGTTCCGCGCCGGCGAGACCAATTCCGTCAAGGAGGCGGCGGCGAAGGTCGGGGCCAAGCTGCTCTACACCAACGCCAACGACAACCAGGCCAAGCAGGTCGCCGACATCGAGAGCATGATCAGCCAGGGTGCACAGGCGCTGATCGTGGCCCCGCTGAACGCGACCGGGCTGCAACCGGCGCTCGAACAGGCGGCAGCCAAGCACATCCCGGTGGTGACCATCGACCGCGTGACCGCCGGCGACGCGTGCAAGGAAATCATCACCAACATGGGGTCCGACTTCCTCAAGCAGGGACAGCGGGCGGCAGCCGTGCTGGCGGAGATCACCGGCGGCAAGGCAAAGATCATCGAGATCCAGGGTGCCTACGGCAATGGGGTCGAGACCGCCCGCACCGACGGGTTTGCGCAGGGGATCGCCAAGCATCCCGGGATGAAGCTGCTGGCGGCGCAGACCGGCAACTGGTCGACCACCGACGCGCAGCGGGTGATGGAGCAGTTGCTGCTCGCGCACCACAACGTCACCGCGGTGTACGCCCAGGCCGACGTGATGGCGCTGGGCGCGATGACGGCTCTGCAGCAGGGCGGCAAGACCCCCGGCCACAACGTCAAGATCGTGTCGATCGACGGGACCAAGGCGCTGGTTCAGAAGGTGGCTGACGGCAGTGCGAACGCGATCGTCGAGACCAACCCGCGCTTCGGGCCGCAGGCGTTCGACGCGCTGAACAAATGGTTCGCCGGCACGCCGGTGCCGCAGAAGATCATCATGGCGGACGCGCTCTATACCAAGGCCAACGCGGCCGAGGCACTCGCCAAGGGCGCACCCTACTGACGGGGACCGACGGCGTTCCGCGCGGTGCTCTTCGAGGCGCGTGACGTCGTCAAGACGTTCGGTATCGTCCACGCGCTGAAGGGTGTCTCGTTCACCCTTCAGGCGGGCGAGGTGCATGGCCTGCTCGGTGAGAACGGCGCCGGCAAGTCGACGCTGATCAAGATCCTGACTGGGTTCCACCAACCCGACGGCGGCGAGATCAGACTGGAAGGGCAGCCGGTGCGGTTTGCCTCGCCCAGGGATGCGCAGGCCGCGGGCGTCGCCGCCGTGTATCAGGAGATCAACCTGATCCCCGAGAGAAGCGTGGCCGAGAACATCTTCCTCGGTCGCGAGCCCAGGCGGGCGGGAATACTGATCGACCGAGCGCGCATGGAGCGCGAGGCGGCGGCGATCCTGGAGCGGTTCGGCCTCGCCGTCGACCCGAGGACGCGGTTGCGTTCGCTGGGACTTGGGCTGCAGCAGATGGTCTCCATCGCGCGTACCGCCTCGCTCGGGGCACGGGTGGTGATCATGGACGAACCGACGTCGGCGCTGACCGGCGGCGAGGTCGAGCTGCTGTTCCAGGCGGTGCGCCGGCTGCAGGCGGAGAACATCGGCATCGTGTTCGTCAGCCACCGGCTGAGCGAATGCTACGCGATCTGCGATCGGCTGACCGTTTTGCGTGACGGCGCGCTGGTGCGGACCGCGACGGTCGCCGAGATGCCGCGTGAGGCGCTGGTCGCAGCCATGCTGGGCGGCAAGGGCACGCGGGCGCTGGAACGTCGGCCGCCGATCCCGGCGAGCGATGCGCCGGCGTCGCTCTCGGTGCGCAATCTCTCCTGGCGCGCGCGGGTGCGGGGCGTGTCGATCGAGGTGCGGCCCGGCGAGATCGTCGGCCTGGCCGGTCTGCTCGGGTCGGGTCGGACGGAGACGATGAAGGCGGTGTTCGGCGCGGAACGCCCGGAGGCGGGCAGCGTGTCGGTCGCCGGGAGGCCCCTCGGCCACGCGACGCCGCGGCGTTCGATCGGGCGTGGGATCGCGTTCCTGTCGGAGGACCGGCGGTCCGAGGGCATTTTTCCGCTGCTGTCGGTGCGGGAGAACGTCACCGCCTCCGTGCTGCATCGTGTCTCGCGCCGCGGCGTGGTGGCGAGGGGTGCGGAGGACGAGGTCGTCACCCGGTTCATTCGCGAGCTGGGCATCCGGACCTCGGGACCGGGGCAGCCGATCGGGCAGTTGTCGGGTGGCAACCAGCAGAAGGTGTTGCTGGCGCGCTGCCTGTGCGCGCAGCCCAAGACGATCATGCTGGACGACCCGACGCGCGGCATCGACGTCGGTGCCAAGGAGGAGGTGCACCGGGCAATCCGCAAGCTTGCGGAGGGCGGGCTCGGTGTGCTGGTCACATCCTCCGAGGTCGAGGAGCTGATGGAGCTCTGCGACCGGCTCGTGGTGCTCAACGAGGGCGAGGTCGCGGGCGAGGTCGATCTCGGCGCCGAAGGAGCAGAGGAGTTGCTGGCGCTCTTGTCGGGGCAGCCGGCAGGGGTCGCGTGAGCGGCGTCACCGCGGCCGTGGTCGCGGAGACATCGCGTCGAGCGCGCGCGGCGGACTTCGTGCGCACGCGCAGCGTCTATATCGCGTTCGGGCTGCTGGTGCTGTTGGACCTCGTGATCACGCCGGGATTCGCGAGCCTCTACGTCGTGCAGAGCCTGCTGTTCGAGGCTGCACCGGTGATCCTGATCGCGCTCGGTCAGAGCTTGGCGATCGGGACGCGGGGGATCGACCTCTCGGTGGGCTCGGTGATGGCCCTGAGCTCGGCCGCCATCGGCGTGAGCCTGGCGGCGGGGCAGCCGTTGGCGGCGGTGGCAGGACTGCTGGCCGGATTGGCGGCGGGTGTGCTCAACGGGTCGCTCGTGGCGGTGCTCGGAATCAATCCGCTGATCTCCAGCCTGGCTCTGCTGGTCGCGTGCCGCGGTCTCGCGCAGGCCATGCTGGGCGGGGCGCGTGTGGACCTGCCGTCCGACGGCTTGATGAGCTGGCTCGGGCAGAGCGCGGTCGCCTTCCTGCCGGTGGTCGCGATCGCGGCGATCGCGATCGCCTGCCTGGTGGCGTTCGTGGTGCGGCGAACGGTGCTCGGGCGTCGGGTGGTGTTCGTGGGCGCAAGCCGGACTGCCGCCTACCTCGCTGGCATACCGGTCAACGCCACCCTGTTCCTGGTCTATGGCGGCAGCGGATTGCTGGCTGGGCTCGCCGGGATTTTCGCCTCCGCCAGGCTGGGAGCGGCAGATTCGAACTATATCGGCGTCGGGTTCGAACTCGATACGATCGCGGCCTCCGTGATCGGCGGGACGCCGCTGTCGGGCGGCCGCATCTCGATCGTGGGCAGCGTGCTCGGCGTGCTGCTGCTGGAGGTGCTGGATGCGACGTTCATCATGAACGACGTGAACGCCACCTACGCGCAGATCATCAAGGCGGTGTTCATCGTCGCCGCCCTCTACTTCCAGCGGGCGGGTGCCTGATGAGCGCCAGCCTCTCGAGCTCGATGGAGCGACGCGAGCGGATCATCGCGTTCGTTCAGGCGCGGATCGCCGTCGGCGTGCTGATCGCTGTGGGCATGGTCGCGGCCGTGTCGTTTCCGCATTTCCTGCGGGTCGGCAATCTCGGTAACATCGCGACCGCAGCGAGTTTTCTCGGCATCGTGGCGATCGGGCAGACGTTCGTCATCATCATGGGTGGGTTCGACCTCGCGGTCGGCTCGATGGTGGGACTGGGGACGGTGCTGGCCGCCTACGCGATGCCCTACGGGTGGGGAGCAGCGTTCGCGGTGCCGATCCTGGTCGGCGCGATGGTCGGGCTCGTCGACGGAACGCTGATCGCGCGAGCGCGGATGGCGCCCTTCATCGTCACACTTGCGGCGCTGCTCGCGGTCAAGGGGGTGGCGGTCCTGCTGGCGGGCGAGAGCCTCATCATTGCCAATCCCGGATGGTTTTCGCGTGTGCCGAACGGGTCGATCCTCGGTGTCAACGATCTCATCTGGATCCTGGGCGCGCTGACGGCGGTCGCGGCGGTGGTGCTGAGCGGCACGTCGTTCGGAATGGGCGTGTTCGCCATCGGCGGCAACGAGGAGGCGGCGCGCATGCTCGGCGTGCGGGTCGAGCGCGTGAAGATCGCCACCTACGTGCTGAGCGGGTCGCTCGCGGGGCTGTCGGGCGCGCTGCTGGCGGGACACCTCGACAGCGGACTCTCGGCGGCTGGAACGGGCTACGAGCTGCAGTCGATTGCGGCCTCCGTTATCGGGGGCGTGTTGCTGACCGGCGGAGTGGGTACGCTGCTGGGAACGCTGTCAGGCGTGCTTCTGCTCGGCACGATCGAGAACATCATCAACCAGATCGGGACCTTGAGTGCGTCGTATCAGGACCTGGCGAGCGGGTTGTTCCTGCTGGCGGCGGTGGTTTTGCAAACGGCGCTGACGCGGCGGCGTGGAACCTGATCGGCGCCGTTAAGCGCGTGTTCATGACGCGGAGATAAGAGAGAGGCTGACGTCGGCGACGATGATGGCATGTCGCGAAGCTTCAGGGACGACATGGACGAGGCCGACCGGCAGGATGGCTCCGCGACCCCGTCTTTGGGTCTGCTTTGCACGGCGGCGATCGCGGCACCGGCCATGCTGGCGATCGTCGGTGCCGATCCGATCGACGTGGCAGCCAGATTGCCGGTGGCCGGCTTGTCACCCGTTATCCACACGACGGTGGTCGCGACCGTCCTGATCGGGTGCGCCACCCTGCTGCATCTGCGTGACAGGACGGCGCGACTGGGACGCGAGGTGTCGCGACTGATCGCGGCCGAAGCGGGCGCGCTCGGTTCGGCCAGGAGAGACGCGCTGACCGGGCTGCCCAACCGTCGGGCGCTGAAGGAGCGCATCGACGCCGCGCTGTCGGACATGTGGCCCGGGCTGAGCGTCGCCGTGCTCCTGATCGATCTCGACGGATTCAAAAACGTCAACGACGTGCATGGCCACGATATCGGCGACAGGGTTCTGTGCGAAGTCGCCGACCGTCTGCGTGCGACATTGTCGTTCGGCACGTGCGCAGCACGGCTCGGCGGCGACGAGTTCGCCGTGCTCGTGCCCTATTCGCTGCAACATCGCGCCGCGCAGGAGGCGGCCGCCGTCATCGCCGCGCTGACCCGGGACATCCGGGTGGGCGAGATCGTCGTCAGGGTCGGCGCAAGCGTCGGCATGGCGAGGGGCCCGGAGGACAGCAAGGACACCCAGTCACTCCTGCGCGCCGCCGACATCGCGATGTATCGGGCCAAGCAGGCCGGGCGCGGCCGCATCCAGGCGTTTCATCCATCGATGGAATCCGAAATACGCGAGCGCGCCGCTCTGACGGCCGAGTTGCCGGCGGCGATCGCCGCCGGGCAGATCCGACCATACTATCAGCCCATCGTGGATTTGCTCGACGGCCGCATCGTCGAGTTGGAAGTCCTGGCGCGCTGGCATCATCCCCGTCACGGATGCCTCACACCCGACCGGTTCATCGATCTCGTCGAGACGGTCCAGCAGGACACGCCGTTGCTACTGTCGTTGCTTGGGCAGGTCGTCCAGGATGCCGAGGAGTGGCCCACGTATCTCTGCTTCTCGCTGAACATTTTTCCGAGGCAACTGCTCGATCTCGAACTGGTCGATGTCGTCACGCGCGCGATCCGCGAGGCCGGATTTGCAACCACTCGGCTATGTTTTGAGGTGACCGAGCAGGCGCTCGTCTCAGATCCGGAGCGCGCTCGTGCCGTGATCGACAAAGTGCGCCTGCAAGGGATGCAGGTCGCCCTGGACGATTTTGGAACCGGTTTCTCGAGCCTGTATCATCTCCGCGAGTTGCCGTTCGACCGGCTCAAGATCGACCGGTCGTTCATCCAGTCGATGACGGCAGACAAGCGCAACGTCACCCATGTCGCTGCCATCGTCACATTGTGCCAGTCGCTGGATCTCGCCGTCGTCGCCGAAGGCATCGAAAGCGGCGAGGCTGCCGGCCTGCTCGCCAGGATGGGCTGTGACTACGGTCAGGGATACCATTACGCGAGGCCGGTGCCAGCGTGCCAGGTCCGCGGCCTGCTGGAGGGGGCCGGTGAGGTGGCGTATTCGGCGGAGGCGGCCGAGTAATCCTGGCTATTCCTGCCCCGATGCTCGATCGATCCCGCCTCTTGGCATGGTCATGATCCGCAGCGGGTCGGGTTGCCCTTCGAAGTAGTCGGCTTCCCTTAGAAAGCCGTTCCGGCCCAGGCTCCTGACCATGATCTGCCCACTATCGGGGTAGGTGCAGACTTCGTTCGGATCGTTGGTGCCGATCGCCAGGTAGCGCAGGTCCTCCTCGAACGGGTTCGCGATCTGGTGGGCGACGCCGGTGCCGGCCGGACAGGTGACGCAGTCGCCAGGGGCGATCTCCCGCACCTCCTCGCCATAACGCAACAGGCCACGGCCGGAGAGGACGAAGAACACCTCGTCCTCCATCTGGTGCGTGTGGAACGGACAGGCACTCTTGCCCGGCGGTACGCGGGCCAGGATGACGCCGAGCCGCCCGGCGTGCCGCTTCGCCGGCGAGAGCTGCTTGTCGAAGCTCGCCCAATTGTCTCCATAGACGAAAGCCTCCTCGGCAACGTCGTTGGCGTTCAGCACTTGAGCTCGATGTGTGACCATTCTCGACTTCCCGGCAGGCTCGCCCAGACGGCGGATGATGGAGCGGCGCTGTGATATGAGACCCTAGCCTCACCTGACGTAAACCCTGACGGCGACGGCGCATGAGCGCGCGACGAGGAAGATGCTGATGAAGTCTTACGACCTCGTGGTCATCGGTAGCGGCCCGTCCGGGCGGCGGGCGGCGGTGCAGGCCGCCAAGCTGGGCCGGTCGGTGCTGGTGATCGAGAAGGGCCGCCAGGTCGGAGGCGTGTCGGTTCATACCGGCACCATTCCTTCCAAGACGCTGCGAGAAACGGTGCTGAACCTGACCGGCTGGCGGGAGCGCGACTTCTACGGCCTCGGATACCGCGTCAAGAAGGACATCGACGCCCACGACCTGGTCACGCGGCTGCGCAAGACGCTCGAGCACGAAGTCGAGACGCTGGAGCACCAGTTCGCCCGCAACCGCGTCGACACGTTGGCAGGTCTCGCCAGCTTCCTTGACCCGCATAGTCTCCAGATTCAATCCGACGCCGGCGAAATCCGGACCGTCAAGGCGCTCCGGGTCGTGATCGCCGTCGGCACGAGACCGTTGCGTCCTGCCAACATACCCTTCAACGGCGAAACGGTTCTGGACAGCGACGAGCTCGTCGGGCTCAAGCGCCTGCCTCGCAGCATGACGGTGGTCGGCGCCGGCGTGATCGGGGTCGAATACGCAACCATTTTCAGCGCGCTGGACGTGCGGGTCACGATCGTGGAGCCGCGTCCCACCATTCTCGAGTTCATCGACCGGGAGCTGGTCGAAGACTTCATCCATCAGTTGCGCGATCGTGGCGTGAACTTCCGTCTCGGCTCACGCCTGCTGTCGGTCGAGATGGAGGGCAATCAGCCGGTGGCGATGCTGGAGGGCGGCCGCCGTGTACGATCGGAGCTGCTGCTGTTTGCCGCCGGGCGGATCGGCGCCACCGACACGCTCAACCTGGGGGCATGCGGTCTTCAGACCGACGAGCGCGGGCGCCTCACGGTAGACCCTCGCTTCTTTCAAACCTCGGTCCCGCACATCTACGCGACGGGCGACGTGATCGGCTTTCCGAGCCTGGCCTCGACGTCCCTGGAGCAGGGACGGATCGCCGCCTGCCACGCGTTCGGCGAACCGCTGCCGCCGTCGCCCGATTTCTTCCCGTACGGCATCTACTCGGTGCCCGAGATGTCGACCGTCGGCTTGAGCGAGGAGCAGGTGCGCGCGGCGGCCACTCCCTACGAGTGTGGCATCGCCCGCTTTCGCGAGACGTCCCGGGGTCACATCATGGGTTTGAACGGCGGCCTGCTCAAGATGATCGTTTCGATCGAGACGCGCCGCCTGCTGGGCGTCCATATCGTGGGCGAGGGTGCCACGGAACTGGTCCATATCGGGCAGGCCGTGCTCAACCTCGGCGGAACGCTGGATTACTTCATCGAGAACACGTTCAACTATCCGACCCTCGCCGAAGCCTACAAGATTGCGGCACTCGACGCCTGGAACCGCATCACGCCTCGAAGGAGCGCCGCGGCCGAGCTGACCGAGATTTCCGTGTCGTAGAATGCTGTTCAACGACCATCAGGCGATCAGCCAACTCACCCACGCCTGGATCTCCGGCCAGCTCCTGCGTGAATGGGCCGACCCTCTGCCGCGTCCGCTCCTGCTCGCTGCCGAGCAGCACGACATCGCCTGGCTCGACTGGGAGACCGCGCCAACCTTCGACGCGGGCACTGGTCGCCCGCATCTGTTCCGCGACGTCGGTGCGCGGGTGCATGCGCCGATGTGGACGAGGGGCGTCGACCGCGCGCTCGATGCCTGGGGCGTCCACGTCGCCCTCCTGATCTCTCGCCACGGTGGCGTCATCTACCGCCGCTTCACCGACCGCCATCGCATGAACCAAGCTGATGCGACGGCCGCCGAGGACTACCTCTGCCGCCAAGCTCGGACGGAGGCGATCTGGGCCAGTGCCCTGGGCCTCGATGCCGAGACCCTCACCCGCGAAACTGCCCTTCTCGCCCTCTCCGACACTCTCTCGCTCGCTCTCTGCGGCGAGCTCGCCACCCCCCTCCAAGTCCAAGCGGACGGCCAGACCTTTCACCTCGACCAGACCAGCGGAACCTTCACCCTCTCGCCTTGGCCATTCCGCACCGACGACATCATCGTTGAGGGCGAAGCCCGCCCGCTCCCCCCGGGCGGCCGCTTCGACGACGAGCCGGCCATGCGCGCTTGGCTCACCTCCTCAACCCGCACGCCGCTCCGGGCACGCCTGACCCGCACCTGACCGGCACAAGACTTGGATGGACCCCGGACGAAACACGGGAGGTCGCCATGAAATGGACAGGGGTCGCGGCCCTGGCACTCTGCGCGTCCGCCGCAAGTGCTGCGACCGAGAAGGCGGCCATCCTCCTGCCCGGCTCGATCAACGACCACAGCTGGAACGCGCTCGGCTACAGCATCCTGCTGAGCCTCAAGTCGCACGGCTACGACGTTGCCTATTCGGAAAACGTCGCCGACGCCGACGAGGAGCAGGCACTGCGCGACTACGCCGGCCGCGGCGACGCGATCGTCATCGGCCATTCCGGACGCTTCATGTCATCGATGGAGGACATCGCGTCGGACTTCCCGCACACCCAGTTCATCGTCACCTCAGGCAACGAGGGCGTGCCGCCCAACGTGATGTCGATCGACTGGAACAACGCCCAGTTCGGCTGCCAGCTCGGCATCCTCGCCGCCCGCATGAGCAGGACGGGCCGCGTTGCCGGCATCTACGGTCTCGAGGGCGTGCCGAACATCACCGCCCAGGCCGGCGGCTTCCGCATCTGCGCGACCAGGGCCGGTGCCAAGGTCACCATCCTCTACGTCAAGGATATGGAAGACGCCGCCTCCGCCAAGGAAGCCGCCCTTGCGCTGATCGCCGACGGCAACGACGTGCTGACCGGCAAACTCAACGCCGCCCAGTCGGGACTGATCGAGGCCGCCCGCGAGAAGGGCGTCTACGTCACCGGCCGCTCACTCGACGACACCAGGAGTGCGCCGAAGGCCGTGCTCACCAACATCATCGAGGACTGGCCGGCGATGTTCGGCACTGTCGCCGACCGCGTGGCGGCCGGCAAGATTGCCGGAACCTTCACCCAATACGGCTACAACACCAAGCCCATCACCGGCGCGGCACTTCAATACGCCCCCGGCCAGGAACTCAACCCGGCCGTCCCCGCAAAAATCAAGGCCGAGCTCGACTCCACCGCACAGCGCTTCGCCTCCGGCACCCTCGTCATCAACCCGACCCGGAACGACGCCAGCGCCGGCCGATAGCGGTGCCGGAGCCGCTCCTCTCGATCCGCGGCATCGTCCACCGCTTCGGCGCCGTCGTCGCCAACGACGGCATCGATCTCGAGGTCGGGCGCGGCCAGATCGTGGGCCTGCTCGGCGAGAACGGCTCCGGCAAGAGCACCCTGATGCGGGTGCTGTTCGGCCTGATCACGCCGGATGCGGGCACCATCACCGTGAACGGCCGAGCGCTCGCCGATCACCGGCCCGCCGACGCGATCGCCGCCGGCCTAGCGATGATCCATCAGCATTTCACTCTCGTCGATGCCGCGACCGTCCTCGACAACGTCATGCTCGGCTGGCCGGGGGCCGGCCGCATCCTGCGCCGCCGCGCGATGGCGGAGCGGATACGCCAGACCAGCGCCCGCTTTGGCCTCGACATCGACCCGCACGCACGCGTGTCCAACCTCCCGCTCGGCCGTCGTCAGCGCGTCGAAATCCTCAAGGCCATCCTTCGTGGCGCCGACCTGCTCATCCTCGACGAGCCCACCTCCAACCTCGCCGGTTCCGAAGTGGCAAACCTGCTCGGCGTGCTGCGCCACCTGCGTGGCGCCGGCACCGGCATCATTTTCATCAGCCACAAGCTCCAGGAGGTGCTGGACCTCTGCGACGACATCGTCGTCCTGCGCGCCGGCCGTGTCGTCAGTCGCCAGCCTGCCGCGGGCGCCTCGCGCGCCCAGCTCGCCGCCGCGATGATCGGTCGCTCGCTTCCCCCCGCAGCACCAAAATCAGACCGCGCGCCCGGCGCAACACGTCTCGCCGTCACCGGCCTCACCCTGCCAGGTCTGCGCGGCATCGACCTCACCGTACGCGCCGGTGAAGTGCTCGGCATCGCCGGTGTCGACGGCAACGGCCAGATCGAGCTCGTCGAGGCCCTGGCCGGCATCCGCCGCCCCCGTTCCGGACAGATCGCGATCGACGGGCGCGACGTCACCAGGGCATCCGTCGCCGCCCGCCTCAGAGCCGGCCTCGCCTACGTCCCGGCAGACCGCGCGCACACCGGCCTGGTCCTCGGCATGACCGTCGAGGAGAACCTCGCCCTGCGCGGCCCCGCCGCACGCTCCGGACACCTGATGCAGCAATTCGACATACGCGCGGCCGGCCCGAGCGCCATCGCCGCAAACCTCTCCGGCGGCAACCGCCAGAAAATCGTCCTCGCGCGCGAACTCGACCGCAACCCGCTTGTCCTGATCGCGCACCAGGCGGCCTGGGGGCTCGATCCGGCCTCGACCGGATTCGTCCTCCGCCGGATCGAGTCACTCCGCGAAGCCGGTGGCGCCGTGCTCTACGTCTCCTCCGAACTCGAGGAAGTCCTCGCCGTGGCCGATCGTGTGGCTGTCCTGTTCAACGGCCGCCTGACCGGGATTGCCGCCCGCGACGAGATCACCCCGGAACAACTCGGCACCTGGATGTCCGGTGCCGCGGCCGCATGACGCGCCGCCTGGGATCGGCATTTCTGCTGTCCGCTCTGACCGCTGCGTTACTGGTGATCCTCTCCGGCCACGATCCGCTCGCCGCGCTGCGGGCTCTCCTGACCGGCGCCTTCGGCTCCCCGGCCGCGATCGGCGCCGGTCTGGACCGGGCAACGCCCTACCTCCTCGGCGGCGCCGGCGTGGCGCTCTGCTTTCGTGCCGGCGTGATCAACATCGGTGCCGAGGGCCAGATCGCCGCCGGCGGCCTCGGCGCCACCGCAGCCGGTCTTGCCTTGCCGCACGCATGGCCGCCGCTCGCCATCCTCGCAGCCCTGGGCGCCGGCATGCTTGCCGGCCTGCTGTGGGCCGGCCTCGCCGCAACCCTCCACCTCGTCCGCGGCGTGCACGAGGTGCTCGCGACCCTGCTGACCAACTTCATCGCTTTGTTGCTGGTCCAGCTCCTGCTCGCCGGCCCGCTCGGTCAGCCGGGCGCCGGCTTCCTGCAATCGCGGCCGATCCCCCGGCCCGCACGCCTGCCCCGCCTCGACCTTCTCGACGCCCACCTTGGCTTGCCGATAGCGCTCGCCGCCGCTGCCGCCTGCTCCGCCCTGCTCTGGCGGACGCGCTTCGGGTTCGGCCTGCGCGTTCTGGGCGCCTCGCGGGCGGCCGCCCGCTACGCCGGCTTCGACACCACCCGTCTCGTCGCCGCCGTCATGCTCCTGGCCGGCGCCCTGGCCGGCGCCGGGGGTGCCGTCGAAGTTCTCGGCCTGCATCGCCGGCTGGTCGAAGGCTTCTCCCTGGGTTTCGGCTTTCGTGCCGTCACCGTCGCCCTGCTCGGCCTGCTCGAACCCCTCGCAGTGATCCCCTCCGCCCTCTTCGTGGGCTTCCTCGAAACCGGCGCCCAATCGATGCAGCGCGCCACCGGCATCCCCGCATCCCTCGTCACCGTCCTCGAAGGCACGACCGTCCTGTTCGTCCTCGCCGCCACCGCCCGGCGCCGCCGCGTCTAGCCCTGGCGTGGAGCTTCTCGCCGCCAGCATCCGGATCGCGACGCCGTTGCTGTTGGCAGCCCTCGGCGGCCTCCTGTCGGAGCGCGCCGGGATTTTCGCCGTCGGACTCGAGGGCATGATGCTGTCGGGCGCCTTCGCATCCGTCCTCGGCGCCACCACCGGCAGTGCCATGCTCGGCATCCTCGCCGCTGCCGCCGCCGGCGCCGTGACCGCGCTCGCGGTGGCGATCGTCGCGATCCGCTTCCGCGCTGACAACATGGTCACCGGTCTGTCGGTCAACATCGTCGCCCTCGGCGCCACCAGCACATTGCTGCGCCTCACCGGGGGCGCGGCACAGAGCCTCACACCACTGGCGCCGCTGCCCTGTCCCGGCCTCGACCGTCTGCCGATCGTCGGCCCGCTCTTCGTCCAGCCGCCCCTCACCTGGTCGGCACTCGCCGCCTGTATCCTGATAGCCGTGTTTCTGCGTCACACCCAGGCCGGCCTGACGCTCCGGGCTACGGGCGAAAACCCGGACGCCGTTCACGCCGCCGGCGCCAACCCGCAGATCGTCCGGGCGGCTGCCGTGCTCGCCTGCGGTGCCCTGGCCGGCCTCGGCGGCGCGGTTCTGACGCTCCAGCAGGTCGGCACCTTCACCGACGGTATGACCAACGGCCGCGGCTACCTGGCCCTCGCAGCCCTGATCGTCGGTCGCTGGACACCCTTTGGTGCCGCCCTCGCCTGTCTCGCCTTCGGTGGCGCGGAAGCTCTGGAACTCCACCTCGAGGCTTCCGGCATCGCCGCCAACCCCTATCTGCTGCAGATGACGCCGTATGCCCTGGCGCTCACGGTGCTCGCCTGTGTCGGCCGTTCGACCCAGCTTCCCGCTGCAATCGGGCGTCCCTGGAGCAGGATTGATGAGTGACGAGGACAAGGAAGCACAGTGGAAGGCGTCAGCCCGCGCCGCCAGGCTGCACTACGTCAGCGACGACACGAAGGGCATCACTCGGGAGCCGCTGCGCGAAGGCTTTCAATATCGCGACCGCAAAGGCCAGATCATCACCGACGAGGCAGAGATCGATCGCATTCGCAAGCTCGCCATCCCGCCCGCCTACAAGGATGTCTGGATCTGTCCGGACCCGATCGGCCATCTCCAGGCTTCCCGGCGCGGCCCCCCCGGCCGGCAGCCATAACCGGTTAATACAAGCGGGCGGGGAGGTCTCGCCGCAGGCAA
>CAXTSH010000028.1:0-4734 GCA_964246925.1 uncultured Acetobacteraceae bacterium | reverse complement strand
GGTGACGCCGAGCGGGATCATGCCGATCACCGTGGCGGTGCCGCCGCGCCGCAGTGGCGCCCCGCGGGCGCGGGGCGGGGCCCCGCGGGCGGCGCCGCCGGCGGGGTTACGCAATACCGGTATCATCCTCGCTGGCGAGAAGTTCGCGACGAAGCCAAATACGCCCACATGCTCGTCTTCGGACAGAAGCTTCCGGACATACGGGCGGCCGTCGACCGCGACCTCGCCAAACCCGGTCTCGGCCGCAGAAAGATCATCGCCACCATCATCCGCCTGCTCGAGAAATCCCTCGCCCGCGTCGGCAACGAGGAATATGCGCGCGACAACAAGAGCTTCGGCCTGACTACGCTGCGCAATCGTCACGCCCGCACCAAGGGCTCAACGCTCACGCTGGATTTCCGCGCCAAGCACGGTATCCAGCAACACATCGAGCTACAGGACCGCCGTCTCGTCAACGTGGTCATCAAGCTTCAGGATCTTCCCGGCCAGAAACTGTTCCAGTTCGAAGACGAAGACGGCGAGCTGCACAGCGTCGGCTCCGACGACGTCAACGACTACCTGCACGAAATCTCCGGTGAGGACATCACGGCGAAGGATTTTCGCACCTGGGCCGCGACCAACCTGGCCGCGCTGGCGCTCACCGAGCTGGAGAAGTTCGACGACAAGGCAAAAGCCAAAAAGAACGTGCTGCGTGCCGTCGAGGCCGTCAGCAAGATGCTGGGCAACACCCCGGCGATCTGCCGCAAGTGCTACATCCACCCTGCGATCTTCGACGGCTATCTTGACGGCAGCCTGATGGAGGGGCTTGCTGAACGTGCCGAGGCAACGCTGGAGCGGCACGACCACGACCTCACCGCCGACGAAGTCGCGGTAACCGCCTTCCTCAGTCGCCGGCTGGACAGCGCGGTTGAGAAAGGCGGCCAGTCACGCGTGAAGACGTGAGCTCGTCGTCACCCGGGGTTCTGCCGCTCCTCCTTCTTGCGCATGTGATGACCGATCATGGCACCCGCGACCGCCCCGCTCTTGGTGTGATGACCCGCCATGTGACCGGCGACCGCCCCCACGGCCGCGCCTTTCAACGCGCTCGAGTGCGGCTTCTGGCCGCTGTCGGTCTGCGCGTAGGCGGCGGACGCCGCGACCGTCGCCGCCATCGTCAGGGCCAGCATCTTGCGCGTCATGATATGATCCTCTGCTCGGTTCAGTCCCGCAACGCGCCAGAACGCACGGAGATCATCCATGCCCGTTCGCCCGCCATCGTTGAAGGGTATCCACCATGTCACCGCCATCACGGCGGACGCGCGGCAAAACCACGACTTCTACACCGGCGTGCTCGGCATGCGGCTGGTCAAGAAAACCGTCAACCAGGACGATGTCGGCGCCTATCATCTCTTCTATGCCGACGGGCAAGGCACGCCCGGATCGGATCTCACCTTCTTCGACTGGCCGGCCAACCCCGAAAGGCGTGGCTCCAACGCCGTCACCCGGACCGCGCTGCGGGTTGCTGGCGAGCACTCGCTGCAATTCTGGGCCGACCGATTGGGCCGACGCCACGCCATCCGCGACATCGATGGCCGCAAAATCCTTGATTTCGAGGATCCTGAAGGCCAGCGCCTGCGGCTGGTCGAGGATGCCACCGGCACCGCCCATCCCTATTCCGCGAGCTCGGTCCCCGAACCGCATCAGATCCGCGGCCTCGGCACCACCGAACTGAGCGTTGCCGACCCCACTCGCACCATCCCCTTCCTCGAGCAGGTCATGGGCCTCGTCGCCCTGCGGCAATTCACCGACGCCGGCGAGACCGTCCACGTCTTCGGCGCCGAGGGCGCCGCCGGCGCTGCAGCAGAACTCCACCTTCGTCATCGTCCCGGCGCGTCCGCGCGCCAGGGCGCCGGCGGCGTTCACCACGTCGCCTTCCGCATCGACGATGGTGCCTACGACGCCTGGGTCGCCCATTATCGCGCGCTCGGCATCCGATCCAGCGGCCCGATCGACCGCTTCTATTTTCGAAGCCTCTACGCCCGCGAGCCGAGCGGCATTCTCATCGAGATCGCCACCGACGGCCCTGGCTTTGACGCTGACGAGCCGATCGAAACCATGGGCCAGCGCCTGGCACTGCCTCCGTTTCTTGAGGGCAGACGTGCCGAGATCGAGCGGGGCTTGAAGCCCCTGTAGTGGGTCCTTTCGGGTCGCAGGCGCGGAAGCTCTGGTCCTCAATCAACATCGAGGGTGCATTGGCGACCCGCCTTACCTACATTTAGTGCTGCCTGCCGAGTCGATCCTCAAGGGGCCGCATGAACGCCATCACCCGAACGCTCCTGGACCATCCGCCGTCGATGCTGCGAGGCGTCCGCGATCCAGGTCAGGCGTTTGGCACAGCGCCTCTTCCAGCCCGTCCGATCGACCCTGGCATGGGCGTCGCGGTCGCCCGCCGGACCATCTTCCGCCCTGAAGACCAGGACGATTTCGGCCGCGTCGCCGATCGCGTCGCCGCCGGCAGCATGTCTCTCGTGACCAGTCCGGACCAGGCCGAGCGTGGCCGCCTGCGCAACGCCATCGCCACCGGCGCGCTGATCACCTCCGGCCGTCACCTCCAGCACGGTGATGCCGGACAGGCGGCCCGCAATATCGAGGTGTTCACCAACTGCGCGACCGCGATCGCTTCGTTCGTGAAATTCTATCTTCTCCTCAACGGCTCCGGCGTCGGGCGCGCCTATGATGACGACCTCATAGCCGTCGACTGGGCCGACGCACCGCAGGTCCTGTTCCACCTGCGAGACGACCACCCCGACTACCCAACCGGCCCCAAGCGCGCAGCCCGCTTTGAGAGCGAGCTCGGCCTCGCCCCTGGCGGCACCGAGGCCTTCCTGCAGTCGAACCTACTGCCCACCCTCCAGAACGCTCCCGAAGGCGCCATCGTCCACCCGATCGGCGATAGCCGGGAAGGTTGGGCGGAAGCCGTCGAACGGCTCGAAAGCATGGCCTTCCGCCGTGAGCACCGCGTCCTCGTTCTCGACTTTTCCGCCATCCGCCCGCGCGGTGCACCGATCGCCGGCATGCAGGGCCGTCCGGCATCCGGCCCGGTCTCCCTGCTACGCGCCTTCCTCAACATACGCGACCGCGTGATCGAGCCCGCCCGCACCGATGCGCTTGCGCTGTGGGAGCAGGCGATGCTCGTCGACCACTACCTGTCCGTCGAGGTTCAGGTCGGCGGCGCCCGGCGTGCCGCCCGCATGGCCACCAAATCCTGGCGCGATCCCGGCGTCATCCGCTTCATCCGCCTCAAGAGCGAGGGCGGCCTGTGGACCGCCAACAACTCGGTAATGGTGGACCGCACCTTCTGGCGCATGCTCGAGAAGGATCCCGCCGACGCCGCCAACCCGCTCGCCGCCCATGCTCATGCCGTCTTCGCCGAGGCGACCCGCTGCGCCTACATCAACGGCGAGCCCGGCTTCATCAACGGCGACGCGCTCGAAGACCACCGCACCGGGAGCGCCTGGCGTAAACCCGTCCACACCGACGGCCGCGACGTGCGCAGTGCCCGCTATCAGGTCCGCGAAGCGTCTGGCCTTCTCGGCGAGCTCTCTCGTCGTGCCGCAAATGCCCGCTTCCCGATGACCACCAACCCGTGCGGTGAAATCTCGCTCCACGTCACCGGCGGGTACTGCGTGATCGCCGACTTCGCCCCGTTGCTCGCCTGCCCCGCTCCGTTCGACAGCTTCGAACCCGGCTTGCCCGGTGAAGACATTGCCGAGGGCTGGGATGCCCGGGTCTTCGACTCCGTCCGCCTCGGCGTCCGTTTCCTGATGCGCGCCAATCGCATGGACGCCCTCTACGGCGAGGAGGTCCGACGCACCAACCGCATCGGGCTCGGTCCCACCGGACTGCACGAATGGGCCTGGACCCGTTTCGGCCTCGCTTTCCGTGACCTGCTCGACGAGCGCCGGAGTGCGCCGTTCTGGTCCATGCTCGCCCGCCTCTCCGAAGCCGCGAAGGCCGAGGCTGAGGCGTACGCCGGAGAACTTGGCCAGTCCGTCCCGGCTACCGTCACCACCGTCAAGCCCGCCGGCACCACCAGCAAGCTGTTCGGCCTCACCGAGGGTGCGCATCTCCCTGCCCGCCGCCAATACATCCGCTGGGTCCAGTTCCGCGGCGAGAAGGACGGCGACGGAAGCTGGCGTCCCGACGCCGACCCGTTGCTCGCCGACTACGAAGCGCGCGGATACCCGCTCCGCGCACTCACCAGCTTTCCCGGCATGACGGTCGTCGGCTTTCCCACCGAGCCGTTGGCCCAGCGCCTCGGTATGGGCGCGGCTCTCGTCACCGCAACCGAGGCCAGTCCGGCCGAGCAGTATCGCTGGCTCCGTCTCCTCGAGCGCCACTGGATCGGGGCCGATCGCGGCAACCAGGTCAGCTACACCCTCAAGCTCGACACCGACCGGGTCGACCTCGCGGCCTTCCGCGACATTCTCCGCCGCGAGCAGCCTCGCATCCGCACCTGCGCCGTCCTGCCGAGCCGCCCCGACTCCGAGCTGGGCTACGAATACCTGCCCGAGGAGGAGGTCACCCCCGAACGCTTCGCCGCCATCACGGCCCGCATCGCCGGACGCGCCCACGAAGCCGTCGACCTTGCGCAACTCGACTGCGCCAATGGCGCCTGTCCGATCTGAACTGCCTATCCCGACAGGGCCCGGATCAACCCCTCGCTGCCCTCCCCCCGATAGAGCGACGCATTCC
>CAXTSH010000027.1:0-37918 GCA_964246925.1 uncultured Acetobacteraceae bacterium | reverse complement strand
TGGGGCGTAGCCAAGCGGTAAGGCAGCGGATTTTGATTCCGCCACGCGGAGGTTCGAATCCTCCCGCCCCAGCCAGACTGCAGAAGCAGTCAGACCGCCTTCTTGAGGTTAGGGCTGGCCTTGAAGCGGACCGTCTTGCCGGCTTTGACCTTGACCGGCGCGCCGGTGCGCGGGTTGAGCGCCTTGCGCGCCTTGGTCTTGCGGACGGTGAAGGTGCCGAACGACGGCAGAGTGAAGCCGCCCTCTTTTTTGAGTTCCCGGACGATCGCGCCGATCAGGTCGCTCGCGGCCTGATTCGCGGCGACGCCGGTACAGTCGATGGAGTCCTGAAGAACGCCGGCGATGAATGCCTTGCTCATGGTGCCTGGTATACTCCTCGCTTCTCGTGACAACGGACCGGGGTTGCCGACTCGGTCACGTACGGCTGCAACGAACGCCCTGTAACGCCGCGTTTGAGGTTTTGCCAGATGTTTTACACAGGCTTGCGGAGTTCGTCGTGATGGACTGCAAGGATGGGTCGATTTGATCACACCGGTCACTGGCGCGACAAGGTTGCGGTCCGGTCGCCGATGCTGCCTGTTTGCGGAATATCACCTGGGCGGCAGGCTGCCGCAGACGACGTTGCGTTACATGACCCAGTTGGCGACGGCAGGATTTGAGGTGCATGTGGCGATGTCCGGCACGTCCGAGATCGACCGAGAGGATCGGTTGATCCTCGAACAGATCGGGGTGCGCGCAATGCCGCGGCGGAACGCCGGACTGGATTTTGGCGCCTGGCAGGACCTGATCGAGGGGGGCGCCGCCGACGGCGCGGACGAGGTGCTGCTCGCCAACGACAGCGTATTCGGTCCGTTTGCGCCGCTCACGCCCATCCTGAGGCAGATGGAGGGGTTCGACGTGTGGGGGATGGTGGAAAGCCGCGAGGGACGGCCGCACCTGCAATCATGGTTTGTGTGGATGTCGGGAGAGGCGTTTCGACGACCGGCCGTCAAGCGCGTGTTCGCGCAACCGTTCACGGAGATGGCCAAGCCGGAGATCATCGTGCACGGCGAACTCGGCTTGTCAGCAGCCTTCGAGACCGAAGGGCTGGATGTCGGGGCGCGTTACCGCGACCTGTTCAGGGTGCGACCTTCGGCCTTGGTGGCGACAAACCCGATGCATTTCCGGTGGCGGACGCTGCTGTCGAGCGGATTGGTGCCGTTCCTGAAGGTCGAGCTGCTCCGGGACAACCCGTCACGTATCCTGGGCATCGAGGACTGGGAGCGAGTGCTGGAGTCGATCGGCGCGGGAGATTTGGTTGCGTTGCACGCAAGACTGGCCGCGTCTGCAGGATGCTTTCGAGTACGGAGGGAGCCACTTGGCGCGCGTCAATTGCTGCTTCAGATCGCTCTGCGCGAGGACAAACACGACCTGCTTCGCGACCTGGTCCGAGCGGGCCTGAGGCGTTTTCGACCATCAGATGGCCGGCCTGCAGAGCCGGCCGTCTGATGTGTAACGCTGCCGGTCAGGTCGTGCTGGATGGATCGGTGTAGTGGAACGATGAGGCGGTGAGGAAGGTCGTCTGGTTCTTGAGGAAGATGGTTGAGCCGTCGTTGAGCGTGATGAGGGTGCCCTGCCCCTGGGAATAGGAGGACGATTCCTGCACCTGGCTGGCCAGGGCGGCCGAAACGCCGCTCAGGCCGTAACCGAACAGGGTGATCGAGTTGCCGGACGCTGCGCCGAAATCGTTGATGGTGACCTTGGTGTTCGATCCGCCGTTGGAACTGAAGAAGTCGAAGTAGTTCGAGGCACCGGAGCCACCGGTGATGGTGGCGCTGCCCGCGCCGGCGACGAGCGTGTCGGTGCCGGTGCCGCCGATCAGGGTGGTGTTTCCCGACCCGGCCCAGAACGCGTTGCCGCCCGTATCTCCGCTGGCATTGAAGTCGACGCTGCCACTGCCGCCGTGATTGGTGTCGTTGCCGACAAAGATGTTGTTGGCAGTGCTGCCGGTCAGGTTGATGACCGTGCCACTGGCGCCATACAGCGTGTCCGGACCCCCGCCGGTGGCGGCGATGTTGTCGGTTTCGCCCGACAATCCATACAGACGGAGCGTGCCGCCGAACTGGCTGTATTGAGTCCCGCCGGCACCGGCATCGACGGTGACCGGACCGTAGCCATCGATCGTCGTCGGGCCCACCGACGCGCCGGTGACGGTGGTTGCGTTGACCGCGTAGATGGTGGCGTTGGTGCCGCTCGCATCGTTGACGACGAGGGTTGAACCCGGGATTTCCGAACTGGCAATAAACGAGCCGGTGCCCGAAACGTTTACGGTGGTCGAGCCGAGCCCGGCGATGACGGTATCGGTGCCGGCCGAGTCCACCAGTCCGTTCTCGCCGATGACGATGCCGTTGTGCCCGGTACCGGCGGCGACGGTGGCGGACCCTGCGCCGGTCGAGATCGTGTCGTTGCCGTTGCCACCGACAATCACCGCCGTGTCGCCGCTGTCAGACGACGCGATCGGGCCGTTATAGACGAGGTTGGTGCCGTCGGCGCCGAGCACCGTCACCGCGCCCGCAGGCGCGGCGATGCCCGTGTAGCCGAGGCCGTTCTCGGCCGCGAGGAAACTCGATCCCGACGAGAAGGTATAGAACGAGTTCGGGGTGGAGGCGAGCTGGGCGGTCAGGCTCTGGAAGCTGGACGCCAGCGCGAGGCCGAATGCGTCGTTGGTGACCGAAAGGACAGAGCTGATGCCAGATCCGCCGCTGATCGTGAATGAACCGGTGCTGGTCGCCATGTAGCTTCCTCAAGCCGAGGTCCTCGCATGCGCGCCAGAGTGCCGCCAGCCCGATGCCTCGTTGCGAGCACGGGATACAGTAAGCAAGCGCTACGACGCAATATAAATCCTCGTCTCACAAAATGACGATTCGTTGAAAAGTTTGGTCTCTCCTCCCGCATAGGTTGCATCGTGGAGTTTGCGGTGTGACGCCATGTTAGGTCAAAGCCACGGTCGACGAGCCTACGTCGCCCACGAGACGGGTTTCGGGTGGTCTCGTCAAGGCGGCGAGCCAGGCTGCTCTAACGAAGAAGGTCAAAACCTGATCCGCTCGGGTGAGCCGTACAGCACGGCGCCCGCTGGCCAAGCCGATCGCGCCGAACAGCCGTTTCTTGGTTGCAGGTTCCTTTTACTACGCTCGGACTGATCTCTAGACGAGGGGCGACAATGGCGACCAGGGTGAACCCGGCCGCCATCATCAGGTTCAGGTGTAACGGACGTCGGAGCTGCTGAGGGCGCCGGTATAGCCCTGCAGCAGGATTTTCGATCCGTCGCTGAGACTGATCGTTGTTCCCGCCGCCGGACCCGTCGAGACCACGGAGACAGCGGACGACGCGCCGCTGATGATGGCGTTATACTGACTTGCGCCGTAATTGAAGAGGGTGAGCTGGTTGCCGGACACGGCGCCGAAGTCGGTGATGGTCACGTTGGTTCCGGAGCCGCCGTTGCTCGCGAAGAAGTCGAAATAGTTGAAGGCGCCGGAGCCGCCGGTGATGGTGGCGGCGCCGTTGCCGGCGACCAGCGTGTCCGTGCCGGTGCCGCCGATCAACGTTGTGGACCCGGAGCCGACCCAGAACTGGTTGCCGCCGGCGGCGGACGCGGCGTCGATGAACACGTTTCCGCCGTCGCCGTAGGCTGGATTGTTGCCGACGAAGACGTTATCGGGCGCCTGACTGTCGAAGTTGATGATCGATCCGCTCGCGGCGTAGAGCGTGTCGCTGCCTGCGGCCGACCCGCCGGTCAGGACTAGGTCGGCACCGGTGCCGACGAAGCTGAGAGTTCCATTGACCTGGTTGTAGAGGGTGGTGGAGCCATTCCCGGCATCGACCGTCGTGTCGCCGTAGGCGTTGACGGTGGTCGCCGAGATCTGGGACGGATCGATCGTGGTGCCGTTGATCACGTTGATGGTGCTGCTCGTGCCGGCGGTGTCGTCGACGAAGAGGGGGGCGGTGGTGGCGCCGAAGCCATAGCCGCCGTTGACGGTGGCGCCGATGCCGGTCAGCGTCACGGTGGCGCTGCCGGACCCGGCCTGGATGCTGTTGTCCGCACCCGCGACGCTGACTTGCGAGTTGCCGCTGCCGAGAAAAACCTGATCGGTGCCGGAGCCGAGGGCGATGGTGTCGTTGCCAGACCCGGCATAGATCTGGGCGTTGCCGGTTCCGGTGATGATCGTCGCATTGCCGCTGCCGCCGATATAGGTCAGGTTGCTGCTGTCGCCGACGACGATTGCGGACGATGACCCGCCGTCGACGACGCCGACTTCGCCGGAGCTGTTCGCAACGTAGAGAAGATTGTTGGTGTTGGTGACTGCATTGAAGCCCGATGCCGCATATTGCGCCGTCAGCGACTGGAACATCGCGAGGTTTGCACTGGCGTAAGCATTGTCGCTCACGCCGACCAGGAGTGGGCCGCTGCTAGCCCCGCTGACCGTTACCGAGCCGTTATAAGCCATCCCATCATCCTTTTGCCGATATCAAGCCGCAACTCGGCCACGCCGGTGGACCTGCGCGGCGCGAAACTAGGCAGTGATAATGTTACGACGCAATCACGTTTCTGCACTGCAGCGTGATGATTGAACTTCAAAAATAGAACGTAACAGCATCACAGTCTCGTTTTCGATCGATGCCCTCTTCTGAAGCAGGAGCATTCACCTGTAATGTCGAGCGCGACGAACGGGGGCTGGAATGGACTGGAGCGAGGATCGACCAGGGCGAGGCGGCGAGGATTCGGCGGCCGCAACTCTCGAACATCTGCTGTCGGCCTCGCTGGACCGGCTGGCAGAGCGTCCTCCGATCGACGCTCCCGGCGGCGTCCCTCTTGACGGCTACGGCCACCTGCCGTTCGCGGCCTGGCTGGTCGCGGCGTTGCGGCCGGCGCTGACGGTCGGCATCACGTCGCGACGACCCGCGTTTCACGCGGCGATCTGTCAGTCGCTGATCCGCGAGCGTGTGCCGGGCGAGGCGGTGGCGATCGAAGTCGCGCATTCCGAGAGGAGCGAGCACGGTCTGGATCGTCCCTTCGCCGCCGTGGCGCGACGGGTCCGCCTGGCGAGTTGGGCGGAGGGTCTGCCGTTGGCCGACGCGAGCGTGACGCTCATCCATGCCGACGCCGACCTTTGGCAAGCATCAGGCAGCCGATGGCGGCGCACGCTGTCGCCGGGCGCCGTGCTGGTGCTGCATGGCGTCGAGCCGGGCGAGCAGAGCGGGGAATCGGCCTTCGTGTTCACCCATGATGGCGGTTTGCGGGTTGAAGCGGTCGGCAGTGGCTCCCCTGCCCTGCTGGCGCTGTGGCGGATCGCGGCGAACGGCGGGGCGCCGCTCGCAGCCGTGCGCGGCCGGTTTGCGTGGCTCGGCGAGCGCTGGCGCCAGGAGGCACTGGCGGTGGCTCACAAATCGGCGCGAGACGACGCGGAGGTCGGTGGCAGGGAGCGCCTGGTCGACGCGTTGCGCGAGCGAAGCCGGCTGGAGACGGAGGTTCGGCGGGTGCCGGTTCTCAATGCCGAGCGGGCGGAGGCGACCCGGCGGGCGGCCGATCTCGAGCAGCTCCTGGCCCGCTCGGAGGCAGCGCGGCTGGAGCTTGAGCGCCGGCTAAGCGAAGCGACCGAGCGCGGGCGAGGCTGGCTGCGGAAGCGGAGCGATGCACCGGTCGCGCCGCCGCCTCCCGTCGCGGTCGGGTCGACGCGCTCGAGCCGCAAGATCGGCTCCGTCCTGTTCGTGGCGGGCGAGCCGGACACCGCGGGCGCGGAGTTTCGTGCCCGGCGGCAAGCCCTTGCCTGTGCGGCGACAGGACGGCGGGGACGCTGGGTCCGGATCGACGAAGTGGGACTGGCCACTCTGGAAGGTGTCGACCTGCTGGTGCTGTGGCGCGCTCCCTGGACGCAGCATGTCGAGACCATGGTCGGCATCGCGCGCGGGGCCGGTGCGCGGATCGCCTTCGACGTGGACGACCTGGTGGTGGAGCCGTCGCTCGCGCGACCTGCGGTCATCGACGGGATGCGCACGATGTGGATCAACGAGGCGCACCTCTCTCATTACTTCCAGCAGCTTCGGTCGACCCTGGAGGCGGCGGATTTCGCGATCGCGACGACCGAGGAGCTCGCGAGCCAGCTCAGGTTCATCCACCCGGCGGTCTATGTCGTGCCGAACTCCTTCGACGATGCGGCCCACGACACGACGCGGCTGGAACGCCGTGCGCGACGGATTGTCTTGGGGGAAGCCGATGGGGAGGCCCGGGGCGATGGATTGCTCCGGATCGGGTATGCGGCCGGGACGCAATCGCACCAGCGCGACTTCCGGGTTGCCGCGTCCGCCATCGCCGAGGTGCTTCGCACCCGCGAGCAGGTCCGGCTGGTGCTGTTCCGCGGCGAGCGCGGCGAGATGCTGGTGGCAAGCGAGTTTCCGGAGCTGGCCGGACTGGCCGACCGGATCGAGTGGCGTGACATGGTGCCGGTCGAGCGATTGGCCGCAGAGGTCGCGCGGTTCGACATCGCGATCTGCCCGATCGAAACCGGGAACGTGTTCTGCGAGTGCAAGAGCGAGATCAAGTATATCGAGTCGGCACTCGCCGGCGTTCCCTGCGTGGCCAGTCCGACCGGTCCGTTCGCCCGAGCGATCTCGCATGGGCGCAACGGACTGCTTGCCGCCGACGCGGCGGCGTGGCGCGAGGCATTGCTCAAGCTGCTCGACGAGCCGGAGACGCGGGAGCGGATCGGGTTCGCCGCCTACTGCGACGTGCTGTGGCGCTTCGGGCCACGCCGGGTGTCGGAATTGTGGGACGGCCTGCTGCGCGGACTGGAGGGACCCAGGGAGGCAGCCGAGCAGCACGAGCTTCGGATCCGGCGCGGGGCCTCCGACGGTTTCGGAGTGCCTATCCTGCCGCCGACCGAAATCCTGTTCGAGCACGACACGCTTCGGGTGGCCGAGGTGACGGTTGCGATCACCTCGTTCGACTATGAGGGCTACCTCGAGGAGGCGCTCGAATCGGTTGCGGCGCAGACGCTCGATGCGATCGAACTGGTGGTGGTGGACGATTGCTCGCGGGACGCCTCGGCGGCGAAGATCGTGGCGTGGGCGCGTGCGCATCGGCGCCGGTTCACGCGGATCAGGGTCGAACGAACGCGTTTTAATTCGGGGCTCGGTGCTGCACGGAATGCGGCGTTCGCGGCATCGGAATCGCGTTACGTCATGTCGCTCGACGCGGACAATCGGCTGCTGCCGGACTGCTGCGCGTTGCTGCTGGCGCTGGTGGTGCGGGAGGGCGCAGCGTTCGCGTATCCGGCATTGCGTCTGTTCGGAGACCCCAGCCCTGCGATCAGTTCGGCGCCTTACGACCCGGTCCGACTGATCCCGGGCAACTACATCGATGCGATGGCGCTGGTGGCAAAATGGGCCTGGGCGGCGGCGGGCGGTTACTACGACCGGGCGGACGCGCGCGGCTGGGAGGATTTCGGGCTGTGGTGCCGGCTTGCCGAGCTGGGCCAGTTCGGAGTGTGGCATCCGGGAGAACTCGCGGAATATCGCGTCCATGCCGGGTCGATGACGAATGCGGTCACCGAAACGGAAGTCAACAAGCGAGCTTTGGTCGCATTCACCGAGGAGCGCCACCCATGGCTTCGCCTGCGCAGCCGAAAGTCCGACCTTCGTTAGAGGCCTTGAGGTCGGAGTGAGATCCCTGGCCTTCAGTCCGGAATCGCCGCCAGCTCATCGAGCCAGACGCGGGCGTTGCCGTCGGCGGGCGCGCGCCAATCCCCGCGAGGGGAAAGCGAGCCGCCAGCCGAGACTTTGGGACCGTTCGGCATCGCGGACCGCTTGAACTGGCTGAAGCCGAAATAGCGGCTGACGAAGATGCCGAGCCAATGCTTGATCTCGCCCAAGCTGTACTGGGTCTTGGCGATGTCGGGAAAGTTGGGCGGCCAGTCGCCGGCGCCGGCGTCGCCCCAGGCGTGCGTGGCGAGGAAGGCGACGCGTGACGGCCGAGCACCGTGGCGAAGGATGTGGAACAGGTTGAAATCCTGCAGCGCGTAGGGTCCGACCGATTGTTCGGTGCTCTGGACGTGTTCGGCAGCTCCCGCTGGGACCAGTTCGGGCGAGATTTCGGTGTTGAGAATGGAGCCAAGGGTGTCGGCCACGCGGCCATCGAACTGGCCCGAGGCGATGACCCAGCGGATGAGGTGCTGAATGAGGGTCTTCGGCACGCCCGCGTTGACATTGTAGTGAGACATCTGGTCACCGACGCCGTAGGTGCACCAGCCGAGCGCCAATTCCGAAAGGTCGCCGGTGCCGAGGACGATGCCGCCATGCTGGTTGGCGAGGCGGAACAGGTAATCCGTACGCAGACCGGCCTGCACGTTCTCGTAAGTGACGTCGTAGACCGGCTCGCCTCTGGCGGCGGGGTGGCCGATGTCAGTCAGCATGCGGGTGGCACTGGGACGGATGTCGAGCGTGCGCGCCGTGACGCCGAGCGCGTCCATCAGCCCGAGCGCGTTCTTGCGGGTGTGCTCGGAGGTCCCGAAGCCCGGCATGGTGTAGGCGAGGATGTCGGCGCGCGGCCGCTTCAGCAGGTCGAAGGCCTGGGCGGCGACGAGAAGCGCTTGGGTTGAGTCGAGGCCGCCGGAAACGCCGATGACGAGACGATCAATGCGAGCGGCCCGGACGCGCTGGACGAGGGCCGAAACCTGGATGTTGTAGGCCTCGTAACAATCGCGTTCGAGTTGGGCGGGGTCGGACGGGACGAACGGGAAGCGGGCGATACGGCGGGCAAGCCCGAGATCGGCGTCGGGCGGGTCGAGGCAGAAGGCGATACGGCGGAAGGGAGGATGGCCGCGCAACGTGGCGCGGTTGGTGTCGAAAGAGGTGAGGCGCATGCGCTCCTGACGCAGGCCGTCAAGGTCGACATCGGCGACGGCGCTCGCATGACCCGCGGGGAAGCGATCGGTCTCGGCGAGAAGCTCGCCGTTCTCGAAGATCGAGACCTGGCCGTCCCAGGCGACATCGGTGGAGCTCTCGCCGGCGCCCGCGGCGGCGTAGAGATAGGCGGCGAGACAGCGGGACGACTGGGAGCGGCACAGGAGGTTGCGTTCGTCGGCCTTGCCCACGGTGATGTTGCTGGCGGACAGGTTGGCCAGCACGGTGGCACCGGCCAGCGCGGCGTAGGAAGACGGCGGGATCGGGATCCAGACATCCTCGCAGATTTCGGCGTGCACGGTCAGGCCGGCAACGTCGTCGGCTTCGAAGAGAAGGTCGGTGCCGAAAGGAGCGGTTCGACCGGCTATCCGGACGGTATCGCCGACATGGTGCAGGCCGGTTGCGAACTGACGCGGTTCGTAAAACTCGCGGTAGTTTGGCAGATGGATCTTGGGGATGACGCCCAGAATCCTGCCGCGGTGGATGGCCACCGCACAGTTGAAGAGACGGTCGCGATGGCGCAACGGGGCGCCGACGAGGAGCAGCGGGAGCAGGGTCGTGCTGGCGTCGGCCAGAACCGCGATCGCACGTTCGACGGCATCGAGCAGAGCGTCCTGCTGACGAAGATCGTCGATGGAGTAGCCGGACAGGCCGAGTTCGGGGAAAACCGCAACGGCCACTCCGCGATCGGAGAGGGCGCGTGCTTCGGCCAATGTCGACTGCGCGTTGGTAGCGGGGTCGGCGAGCGACACTTCGAGGGTGGACGCGGCGACACGGGCGAAGCCGTGCCGATAGAGCGACCGGAACTGCACACATGCCTCCAAGGGTCACATCGGCCGCATATGGCCCGGATCGTGGTGCCGTCCAAGCAGGCGGCGAAGCGCGCGAGAACGGCCAGTGCCGGCATGGAGGAATTCGATCAGAGCGGCCATCCGGATGTGTTCGTCCGGACGCGGTGGCCGGAGATGCGGACGAAAGCCTCTCGGGCGGCGGAGGCTCAGCGTGCGCAGGCGGGTCATCTCGAGGAGGCCTTCTGGTCCCCGGGTCACGCCGAAGCCGCTGTCGCGGGCGCCACCGAAGCCGAGGCGGGGATCGGCGGTGGGCACGATGAGGTCGTTGATGGTGACGGCGCCGGCTGGAAGGCGGGCTGCGATGGCGACGGCAGGCTCGAGCGGGCCGAAAATGCTGGCGCCCAGCGCGTAGCGAGCGGACTGCTCGGTGGCGATTGCCTCGTCCATATTCTCAATGGGGACCAGGGCGAGCCAGGGCGCGAAGATGTCACGCGACAGGATGGCGGGATCATGCGGGGCGCCGGAGAGAATGAGCGGCGTCATCGTTGGTGCGTCCAACTCGGGAATGGCGCCGATCGGGCGGGCGCCACGGGCCATCAGATCGGCGGCAAGGGTGCGCAACGCTTCGATCGCCTTCGAAGTGACCTCCGTGCCGGCCTGGCCGGCAATCCGGGCGGCGAGCGCCGCGCCCACCGAGCGGATCGTATCCGGGCAGCCGATGACGCGCCGGGGAGCGATGCAGGTGTTGCCGCCGTTCAGGCGCAGCCCGTAGGCGAGGCAGTCGGTCACGAGGCGGAGGTCGGCGCCGGGCAGGACGAAAACGGGATCGGCACCGGACAGCTCGACCGTGCAGGGTGTGAGAGTCTTGGCAACGTTTGCCAGGACAGCGCGGCCGGTGGCCGCCGAGCCCGTGAGCACGATGCGGTCGAAGCCGCCGCCCGCGAGACGTTTGGCTGCCGCTTCGGTCTCATCGGCGATCAGAAGTAGGCCCTCCGGAAGACCGGCTTCGGCGAGGAGGCCGGCGATGGCGTGGGCGGAGGCGGCACCACCGCGGCCTGGTTTCCAGGCGACGGCGTTGCCGGCGACAAGGGCCTGAAGCGTCTGAATGGCCGGCAGCATGATCGGGTAGTTGGACGGGGCGAGGATGAGGACGGCGCCGAACGGCGCACGGACGACGACTTGGTCGATGCCGGCCAGCCAGAGCGGCCGGCCGCGACCTAGTCTGCGAGCGGCAAGCAGGGTCTCGGCCTCGCGTTCCAGGAAGCGGGCCGCCTCGAGCACCGGCAGAATTTCCGCGGTCAGCGTATCGGCGAGCGGGCGACCGTCGAGGGTGCGGGCGACCTCTGGTGCGTTCCGGGCCAGTAGCCGGCGGAAACGTCCGACGACGGTCAGACGTCGCCAAACCGGGAGCGCCTGCCAGGAGGGCAACGCGCTCCGGAGCCGGTCGGCGGGTCGTGCAATAGTGACAAGTTCGCTCATGCGCCCAATTCTACCCCGGCCGGAGACGACCTGGGGTGATTCCCTGCCGTCGCGTGGCGTCTTGACGCTGGGGGGAACGCAACGTTGGCTTCATTTGTTGTGCGAGACGCCCGGGGCGCTGCGTGAGCCGGCATGTTGCGATTGTCGGCGCGGGACCCGGAGGTCTTGCGGCCGCGATGCTGGCGTCGCAGGCGGGCGCCGACGTGACGATCTTCGAACGGCATACAGAGGTCGGCGGCCGGTCCGGCACAATCCACGCACGCTCGCCCTCCGGCGGATTTCATTTTGATGTTGGTCCGACGTTCTTTCTCTATCCTACGTTGCTGGCGGAGATTTTCAGAACGTGCGGATGCCGGCTCGAGGAACATGTCGAGCTGATCCGGCTGGCCACGCACTACGACCTGAAGTTCGAGGACGGACCGAGCTTACGGATACCGTCGGACCTGGCCGGGCTGCAGCGCGAGATCGCACGGATCTCGCCAACGGATGCAGCAAACGTCCCGCGCTTCGTCGCCGAGAACCGTCGGAAGTTTGAGCGGTTCAAAGTCGTGCTGGGACAGGAGTTCAACGGTCCACAATCGTTGATGACTCCGGGCATGCTGCGAGCGCTGCCCATGCTCCGGCCGCTGTCGACGGTCGATCGCGATCTCGCGAGGCATTTTGCCGACCCTCGGGTTCGGCTCGCATTCTCCTTCCAGAGCAAATATCTCGGAATGTCGCCTTACCGGTGCCCCAGCCTGTTCACAATCCTGGCATTCATGGAGCACGAGTTCGGTATCTATCACCCGCGCGGCGGTACGGGCGCGGTGATGCGGGCGATGGCAAACGTCGCGCGCTCGATGGGTGTGCGGATCAAGCTAGGCGAGAAGGTGCAGGCGATCGAGATCGAGGGGCGCCGGGCAGTGGGCGTCCGCACCGAAGACGGGGTGACGCGTGCGGATGCGGTGGTGCTGAACGCGGATTTTGCACGCTCGATGACGAAGCTGGTCCCAGACGCCAAGCGTCGCCGCTGGACGGACCGGAAGTTGGCCACGAAGAAATACTCGTGTTCGGCGTTCATGCTCTATCTCGGCATCGAGGGATGTCTCGACGGGATTGCGCACCACACGATCTTTCTGTCGGATGATTTCCGGACGAACTTTCTAGAGATCGAGGGCGCGACAGCACCGCCCAAGGCGCCCTCGTTCTACATGCAGAACGCCTGCCTGACCGATGCGGCGCTGGCTCCGCCGAGGCACTCGACGCTCTACGTGCTGGTCCCGGTCGGAAACCGGCTCGAGTCGGGGGGAATCGTCTGGGACGCGGCGCTGCGGGCGCGCTTCAGGGCGATCGCGATGCAGCGACTGGCAAAGGCGGGATTGACTGATCTCGAACGGCGCATCCGGTTCGAGCGCATCGTGACGCCGGCGGAATGGGAAGAGGACTTCGATGTGCACAAAGGCGCCGTGTTCAACCTGTCCCACAATATCGGCCAGATGCTGCATCGGCGGCCACACAACCGGTTCGAGGAGCTCGATCGCGTTTATATTGTCGGCGGCGGGACCCATCCTGGCAGCGGCTTGCCGGTGATCTTCGAGGGAGCGCGAATCTCGATGCGGCTGTTGGCAGACGATCTGGGATTGCGTACGCAGGATAGCGTGATGCCGGTCGCACACGAACCGGTGTTCGAGGCGGTAGGATGAGCGACCTGCCAGTCGGCGTCATTGGCGGCGGCCTCGGGGGGCTCGCCGCCGCCTGCACGCTGGCCGCGCGCGGCCATCAGGTCGTGTTGTTCGAGAAGAACGACTGGCTTGGCGGCAAGGCCGCGCAATTCGCGCAGAACGGGCATCGGTTCGATATGGGACCGACGATCCTGACCATGCCTTCGGTGCTGTCGCGAATTTTCTCGGAAGCCGGCCAGCGGATGGAGGATGCGATCGACCTGCGACGGTTGGATCCGCAGTGGCGCTGCTTCTTCGACGACGGCAGCGTGATGGACCTTGCCCAGGACGTGGACACGATGGCGGCGACGCTGGATCGGTACGCGGCGTCGGGGAGCGGTCAAGGCTATCGCGACTTCATCGCCATGAGCGAACGTCTCCATGACGTCAGCCGCAAATTTTTCTTCTGGCGGTCAGTGGAGGATATCACCGACACGATCGACCTCAGAAAGAATATGGATCTTGCGACGCTGCGGGATGTCGCGAGCTTGCGGATGGGATCGAGCGTCGCGCGTGAGATACGCAAGCGAATGCCCGACGCTCGGGCCGCGCAGATGCTGGACCATTTCGTGCAGTATATCGGGTCGTCGCCGTATGCGTCCCCTGCCGTACTGTGCGGCATCGGACACATGCAGACCGAGGAAGGGATCTGGTTTCCGATCGGCGGCACGCGTGCGGTCCCGCTTGCCTTGGAGAGGCTGGCGCGGTCGCTCGGCGTCGAGTTCCGGATCGACACCGCCATCGTCCGCATCCTGCAGTCGGGCGGTCGCGTGTGGGGCGTGGAGACGGACGACGGCCAGGCAGTCGCGCTGTCGAACGTGGTGTCGAACATGGACGCCGTGCGTACCTATCGCGAGTTGGTGGGCGGAGTGCCGGCGCGACGGTTCGGGCGGCGGTGGAACGGACGCGAGCCGGCGTGTTCGGGGGTGGTGCTGTATCTCGGTCTCGATCGCCCCTACGAGCATCTTGCACACCATAATTTTGTTTTCTCGCGCGATCCCGAAGAAGAGTTCGACTTCATCTACGATCGCGGCGAACTCGCACCTGACCCGACCTGCTATCTGGCGGCGACGGCGGCCACGGAACCGGCGTCGGCGCCCGCTGGGGCGGAATCACTCTACATCCTGGTGCACACGCCATACTTGCGTCCGCACCACGATTGGAATGTGATGTTGCCACGTTATCGGCGGGTAATCATGGACAAGCTGGCTCGTTGCGCAGGGCTGACCGATCTCGAACATCGCATCAAGGTGGAGCGTGCGCTGACGCCGCTCGACATCCACGAGCGCTACAAAGTTCTGAACGGCGCGATTTACGGTCTGGTGAGTCACGGGAAGTTCACCGGCGCGTTCAAGCCGGGTAATCGGTCGCGCGAGCTGCCCGGCCTCTATCTTGCCGGCGGCGCGGCGCATCCAGGACCGGGCATGCCGATGGTGCTGATGTCGGGCTGGATTGCGGCGGACACGCTCGACCAGGACGTGCGCGAACGCGGGCGAAATGTCGTCGGCGCGAGCGGTCGAGAGGCGCTGCTGCGGGCCTGACGAGCTTGATGTCGGACGATCCGATCGGGTTACGCTCGGAGCGAATGTTCGCCGTCTTTGCGCGCTACCTGGCTTGGCGTATGTCGCGGGAATTCCATGCGGTTCGGTTGTCGACGGACGGGCACCCGAAACTTTCGACTGGCCGGCCGGTGATCGTCTACTGCAATCACCCGTCGTGGTGGGATCCCGCCTTGTGTATCGTGCTCGCGCACCTCCTGTTTCGCGGGCGGCCAGGATTCGCGCCGATGGACCAGTCGTCGTTCGAGCGCTACGGCGTATTTCGACGCATGGGCGTGTTCGGAGTGGCGCTCGACAAGAGTGCGGGGGCACGCCGCTTCCTCGACGTGTCTGACCGTGCTCTCTCGATGCCGGGCGGTATGATGTGGATCAACGCGGAGGGAGCATTCACCGATCCGCGCGTTCGTCCGCTATCGCTGCGACCGGGGATCGCGCATCTGGCGAGACGGCGCCCGGATGCGGTGCTGTTGCCCCTGGCCATGGGCTTCGAATTCTGGGAGGAAAGCCGGCCGGAAGCGATGGCGCGGTTTGGCAATGCGGTCGACGTGTCGGACTTGCGCTCGGTCGATGCCATCGCCCAGCGGCTGACTGAGGCGCTTGAAGTTACGATGGATGCTCTGGCCCGTGATGGCATGGCACGTGACCCGCGATGCTTCACCACGCTGGTACGTGGTCGGACCGGGACGGACCGTATCTACGACGGATGGCGGCGTGCCAGGAGCTTGCTGCGTGGACGCCGGTTTGATCCGGCGCACGGAGCGGGCGAATGAACGACTTGTCGGTCGCCTGCCTGGCTCTGGCGTCTCTGCCGCTTGGGCTGCTGTTGATCAATCTGCCGTTCTATCGCCGGCCGCGCGTGGCGTCCGTGCCGGTCTCGATGTCGGTTCTGATCCCGGCGCGCAATGAAGAAGGCAACATTGCAGACGCGGTCAGCTGTGTTCTTGCTTCAATCGGGGTGAACCTCGAACTGCTGGTCCTTGACGATCACTCCACCGATCGGACGCGCAACATACTTGACAGTGTTGCCGATCCACGATTGCGGGTTCTGGACGGCTCGCCGCTGCCGCCTGGCTGGTCCGGCAAGCAGCATGCCTGCGCGGCACTGGCGGCAGAAGCAGGTCACCCGCTCATGGTGTTCGTCGATGCGGATGTGCGACTATCGCCGGACGCGCTGTTACGTATAGCCGGTTTCATGCAGCGACATCCACGCACGGCGTTGGCAAGCGGCTTCCCGAGACAGGTCACGGTGGGCTGGTCGGAGCGACTGCTGTTGCCGCTCATTCACGTGATGCTGCTCTGCTATCTGCCGATTCCATTGGGTATCCTGCTAAGGGCACCGAGCCTAGGAGCCGGATGCGGCCAGTTGTTCGTGGCACGGCAAGAAGCCTATCGCGCGGCAGGCGGACACTCGGCGATCAGGGCGTCGCGGCATGACGGCATCACGCTGCCGCGAGCGTTTCGCCGGGCCGGGTGCGCGACCGGGCTATTCGACGCGACCGAAGTTGCGTCGTGCCGGATGTATGAAACGCCCGCTTTATTGTGGGAAGGTTTGACGAAGAACGCGACGGAGGGGATGGCGACACCGGCCGCTCTGCCGGTGTGGACGGTGTTGCTCGGATTAGGCCATGTTCTTCCGCCCGTGATGGCACTCGTCGCGCCGTCTCCGTTGAGCTTCGGCGCGTATGGATGCGGGTTGATGATACGTTTGATCCTGGCGCTTCGTTTCAGGCAGAGTTTCCTAGGCGCGCTCCTCCACCCGGTGTCGGTGCTCGCCTTGCTGGCGGTGCAGTGGGCGAGCTTGTTTCGTGCACTTCGAGGGGCGCCTTCGACGTGGCGAGGACGGGCCTATCCCACAACCTGATTAGGAGATCGGCATCGCTCCCGCGACTGTGACGAGCGCGCCGGAGGTGTAGCTGCTCTCGGTCGAGGCCAGCATGACATAGGACGGCGTCAGTTCAACCGGCTGTCCCGGCCGCTTGTAAGGGACCATGCCGCCAAACTCCTTCTGGCTATCGGGCTCCATCCCGGTGGCAATGAAGGGCGTCCAGATCGGGCCAGGCAGCACTGCGTTGCAGCGAATGCCTTTCGAGGCGAGCATCTGGGCCAAGCCGACCGTCATATTGGCGATGGCGGCCTTGGTGGCCGAATAAGCGAGCAGGCTCGGCATCGGATGCTTCGAGTTGACCGACGATGTGTTGATGATGCTCGAGCCGGGCGGCATGTGCGGGACAGAGGCTTTGGTCAGATAGAACATTGAGCTGACGTTGACCTGAAATGTGCGGTCCCATTCCTCGTCGGGGATATCCTCGAGCGACTGGCGGGTTTTCTGAAAGGCACCGTTGTTGACGAGAATGTCGAGGCCGCCGAAGGCGTCGACGGTTCGGGCGACGATGTCGCGGCAATGGGCTGGCTGCGCGATGTCACCGGGAAGCAGCACGGATTGTCGGTCGGCTTTGCGGATCCACGACTCGGTCTGCTCGGCGTCGTCGTGCTCGTCGAGATAAGAGATCGCGACGTCAGCTCCTTCGCGGGCAAAGGCGATTGCGACGGCGCGACCGATGCCGGAATCGGCGCCAGTGATGAGGGCCTTGCGGCCGTGGAGCCGTCCGTGGCCCACGTAACTCTGTTCACCATGGTCGGGTTCGGGCGACATACGCGCGGATGACCCCGGAAAGTCTTGCGGCTGTGGCTTGAAAGGAGGCTGTTTGTAGAGGGTGAGCGGGTCGCGGAGCATGATTTGGAACCTTGCGGCAGGTGCCGAGCTAACACCGCAGCACCAGCACCGGTTTGCTCGATCGCTTCAATTATCGTTGCTGGCGGCCCGAACCTGACCGAGCAGACGATAGCGCATGGGCAGGCTGGCCGCTTGCCACTCGTTGACGCGAACCGAGGCGACGGCGGCCGGGCCGGAGGGCCGGGCGATGCTTATTGGTGGACGGATCGGCCGAGCCGTCCTGGGCGGCGACAGGGTCGGGAACGCGGAAGGCGCAAATCTCGCAGGCACGCGTGGACGACGGTGCGCGTTGGACAGAAGGAGGAGCTGGCGTCCGAACCAGCGGCGTGTGTCCTGGTCGCGCCAGCAATAGACCACGTAGATGGCGCACCAAAGCGACAGCGCGATGGCAGGCAGAACCTGGTTGAGACAGGTGACGAGAACAGCGGGTGTCGGCACGGTCGTATCCCCGACGGCATTCTAGGGGATCGATGCAGCGTTTGCGAGCCAATCATGGGCGCCAGGTCGGCATGGCCGAGAACCCCTTCGACGATGAGGTGGCCTGTTCGACGCGCCCGGCACGGGCGAGACACTCGACATGCCACAAGCAGGCGGTGAAGGCACCCTTGCTGCCTTCCAGACCGTCGAATCCGCGATTACGGACGAGGCCATCGTCGGTAAGCTGGTTGCGTAGCGCGTCCAGCGTGGCGAGCCACTGCGGGTTGGTGGCACTGACGAAGCTAACCAGCGGCACCAGCGAAAGGGCGGCTTGACGGGCTTGCTCTGGCCTGGACGACATGGCCAGTCTCGTCATTGAAGAGCTCCGACCAGGTCTCAGCGTGGATGTCGTTGCGCAACTCTCGCCAATCCTCGAAGGAAGCGGAGAGCGAGCGCTCGTCGGCCATGTGGAGAGCGCGACCCACGGCGAACCAGCACATCAGGCGATTGCAGGACGTGGCGTGGCTGATCGCGTCGCCATACTTGCTGTGGAAATTATGCTGTCGAGCAACTCGGGAAACGATCGCCGCGCCGTGCTCGATGGCGAGCGACACGCTGCCGCGCTGGCGAAGACGTATGGTGGACGTCTCGACATGATCACGCTGTTGACGGCGCGGGGGTCGCGGGCGTCATCGAAAACGGCAGGCGGCGCAGCCGCAAGCGCATTGTGCCGCGGGTCGAGCGGAGGCGCCGGATCAGTCGGGTCGAGCCACCCTCGCGACCGAAGGCGAGCAGCATGGCGTCGGTCAAATCGGCGCTGCGGTCCTGGAGAGGAAGCGCACGCCGTCGAGGTCGGGGGGAGGCCCCGGAAACCACCTGTTCGGGGTCGTGAAGTGAGGTGAAAACCGTCGCTCCGTCGAAACATGGCCAGCAAAGGAAGTCGATGGTTGCGTCGGTAGCGACCAGGCGAGGGTGGAGCGGTCTCCAATCAGACCGTGGTCTCGATTGCGCAGCCTTGGCTCCTCTCAGCCATTGTCTTCAAAGCCTGGGTACAGGGTCATGCCGCCGTCGACGAACAGAGTGGTGCCGACGACATAGTCGCTGTCGTCGGAGGCGAGCCAGACGGCGGCTTTCGCGATGTCGTCGACGTTGCCGATGCGGCCATACGGGATCAGCTTCTTCAAACGCTCACCGGCTTCACCGGAAACGGCGTTGGCGTTGATGGCGGTCGCGATCGCGCCGGGGGCAATGGCGTTGACGCGAATGCCGTTGCCGGCGACTTCCTGAGCGAGAGTGCGCATCATCATGGCGATGCCGCCCTTCGACGCGGCATAGTTCACGTGGCCCGCCCATGGGATAACCTCGTGGACGGAGCTCATGCAGATGATCTTGCCGCGCGCCCTGGAGACCTGACGGTCGGGTTGCGACTTGAAGCGGCGGATCGCCTCCCGCGCGCACAGGAACTGGCCGGTAAGGTTGACCGCGATGACGCGCTGCCAGTCGGCGAGCGACATCTCGTCGGCGGCAGCATCCTTCTGCATGCCGGAATTGGCAACGAGGATATCAAGCGCGCCATAGGCCTCGACCGTCTCGGCGAACAGATGCTGGATGTCGAGCTCTTCCGAGACGTCGGCGTGGATGGCGCGGGCTCTGCCGCCAGCGGCCTCGATCTCGCCGGCGAGGCGCTTGGCGGGCTCCGGGCTCGAGCGATAGTTGACGATCACAGCGGCGCCGGCATCCGCCAGGGCACGGGCGACACCGTGGCCGATGCCGGAGCTGGCCCCGGTGACGATCGCCACCTGACCTTCTAGAAGTCGTTTCATGGTTCGAGCTCCCCGTATTCGGCGCAGAACGCTCTCGACGCCAGGATGTTTGCGGAGAAGTCAGGCAAGGTCAGGGCGCGGCCCTGAAACCCGCCGGGGGCCGTCGTGCGCCAGCACCCCGTCGGCGTGACGGCCGCGGACCCCATGAACAAAGTGACGGAACTGACGCTCCTTTCGGCCTTGCTCCTGGCCGCGGTCATCGTTCCGAGGTTGCGCCCACGTTGGCATGTCTGGCAGCGCGTGGTGTGGCGGCTTGTGACGTTCACGCTCGCGACGATGCTGATCGAGCGGACGGTGGGCTCGCCCGTGCAACCGAATTACGATCCGACCCGCTCGGGTCGACTATTCTGGGAGCAGGCCATCGACGCGGGTTGGTGGCTGCTCGGAGGGCGCGTTGCGGTCGGGTTCGTACGGCTGCTTGTGGTGCTGGAAAATCGGCCGCGAGAGACGCGGATCGTCTCGGACCTGCTGGCAGGCGCGATCTATGTCGGGACACTGCTCTGCATCGTTTCCTTCGCATTCGCGGTCCCTATTCGAGGCCTGCTCGCCACGTCGGGCGTGATCGCGATCGTGCTGGGCCTGGCCCTGCAGAGCTCGCTGGCGGACGTGTTCTCGGGCATCGCAGTGGGCCTCGAGAAACCCTACAAGCCAGGCGACCTGCTCTGGGTGGAAGGGGGGATCGAGGGTCACGTCATTCAGGTCAACTGGCGTTCGACGCAGATCTCTACCGAGGACAAGAATGTTGCCGTCGTTCCGAACAGCGTCATCGCCAAGGCGCGCCTGGTCAACCGGAGCGCGCCGACGCAGATCCGCGGCGACACGGCGAGGCTGAGCCTGGACCCCGGCGCGGCGCCCGAGCAATGCATCGCCGCACTCGACGCGGCGGTCCGCACATGCCGGGTGCTGCTGTCCGAACCCAAGCCGAGTGTGGCTTGCGTCGGGTTGCACGGTGACGGTTCGAGCTTCGAGATCGGGTTCTTCGTCGCGTCGAACGACCTGCTCGCGGCCGCTCGAACGGAGTTGTTCGGGCAAGTCCATCGGCATCTGCGGCACGCCGGCATCGCTCTTGCGGTCCCGGGAACGATCGCGACGGTGCCTGTTCAGGTTCCGACGCCCGCCCAACTCCTCGACCGGTCCGATTGGTTCAGTGTCCTCGATCCGGCGCATCGGGAGCGTCTAGCCGGTTACTTCCAGCCGACTTGGCGACAAGCCGGTGAGACCCTGATCCGGCAAGGCGGCACGCCGGAGGCACTTTTCCTGCTCGCCTCGGGTTCGGTGGGGATCAGGAGACTTGACGGCGAACGGGACGTGTATCGAATGGGCCCTGGCGAAACGCTGGGCGCCATCGGGCTGATCACTGGAGAGCCCTACCCCATCACTGCAACGGCACTGACGCCAGTCAAGGCGTTTACGATCAGCCGGCAAGACATTGCGGCGGCGATGAAGGTTGAACCAGGTCTCGAGGCCGGGCTGGAGACGTTGGCACAGCGCGGAATCGCGGTGCTGCGCCGGGGTATTACCGCGCAGGACGACGCGCAGCTCGAGCAGCCAGAGCTGTTCTTGGCGAGACTGCGGAGTTTTCTGCGTCTGCTCGCGGCGTGACTTGCCGGCTTGGGGCGGAGTCGCATGCTCGCTTGATCAGAAGTTGCGGCGGCGAGCGGCGGATGTCGAAAGTACGACGAAGAAGCAAAGCGCATACAGGCCGTCGAGGGCGGCCAGCGAGAGCGGGACGTGGGGGATCAGATAGGTCGCGGCATCGCAAGGTTTGCTGGGATGGTCAGGCATGCGGGCGAGCTGGTCGGCGATGCTGCCACCGGCGAACGTGGGGGCGCGGCACTCGGGAAACGGGCTTGGCCAAAGATGCTGTTCGACGCCGACGTGAAAGAGCGCAAGACATGCAGCGACAAGCATGTCGATCAGGATGAGGCTGACAGCGAGGCGCCCGAACCGACCAGGGAGAAACACCCCGATCACGGCAAGACCGATGGCGACGCCGTAGGGCCAGCGCTCCAGGAGGCAAAGCTCGCAGGGGACGATGCCGAGGTCGTTCTGCACGAAGCTCGCGAAAGCGAGGGCGGCCATCGCGGCGATGCCGGCCCCGGCGGCGAGCGTCGGCCAGCCCTGCCCGGCCCGACGTCGGCGTCGGGCCGCTCGGTTCATTGGACGCCAGCCGGTGACGCGGTCGCGTGGTGCCCCGGGTCTCGGAGTGCGGCTAGGAAACTTTTTGCCCAGGCCGAGGCGGTGTCGCGGCAGACGGCTTCGTTCATCGAGCGCCAGCGCGACTGGCGGTCCTTGAGCGACAGACGGAGTGCCATGTCGAGCGCTTCGGCGATCTCGTCGGGGTCGTGCGGATTGACCAGCAGCGCACCGGGAAGCGTCGCAGCACTGCCGGCGAAGCGAGAGAGGACGAGCACGCCCGGGTCGCTCTCGTCCTGGGCTGCTACGTATTCCTTGGCGACGAGGTTCATGCCGTCGCGAAGCGGGGTGACGAGGCCGACACGGGCGATCCTGTGGAAGCCAGCGAGCGTCGGCCGGGCCATCGACCGGGTGAGATAGCGGAGCGGAATCCAGTCGAACTCGGCGCGTTCGCCGTTGATGCGGCCGGCGAGTTCGTCGAGCGTCCGTCGAAGCGCGCGATATTCCGGCACTTCGCCGCGTGAGACGGGGGCGATCTGGAGGAAGGTGACATGCTTGCGATGGGCGGGGAAGCGCTCCAGCAGCTTGGCAAAGCCGAGGATGCGTTCGGGAATTCCCTTCGAATAATCCAGGCGGTCGACGCCGAGAATGAGGGCGCGGCTGCCCATGCTCTCGATCATGCGCTTGGACTCCGCCTTGCCGATTGCGCGCCGCGCCTGGCCGGCGAATTCGGCCGGGTCGATACCGATCGGAAAAGTCTCGCAACGGCGCTCAACGTTCTCGGACGCGAGCGCCTGGTTGAGCTGATCGCGATCCTGGTCGGTCTGCACGCCGATCAGATCGTAGGCGCCCATCGCATGAACCAGGTCAGCGCCTCCGGGAAGGGCCGCGAACAGGGCCGGCGGCGGGAACGGGATGTGCAGGAAGAAGCCGATGCGGTTCTTGATGCCCAGATCGCGTAGGGCTTCGCCGAGCGGGAACAGATGGTAGTCGTGGACCCAGACGACGTCGTCGGGTTCGAGCAGCGGTGCCAAGTGCTCGGCGAACATGCGATTGGCGGCGAGGTATGTCTGCAACTCGTCGCGCCTGTACTCCATCAGACCGACCCGGTAATGGAGCAGCGGCCACAGAATCGCGTTGGAGAAGCCCTGGTAGAAGCCCTTGAACTCGTGTCCGGTCAGGTCGACGGTGGCAAAGGTGACGCGGCCGACCTGAGTGGTGGTGACCTCTCGCAACTTGCTCTCGCTCGCGTTGGTGCCACCGGACCAGCCGAACCACATCGCGTCCTGGTCCTTGAGCGCCTCCTTCAAGCCGATGGCGAGGCCACCCGCGAGATGGTTGCGCTCGCGCGGCGGCGGCACGCGGTTGGAGACGACGATCAGCCGGCCCATAAGGCCTGCTCGCCAGCGGCCAGTCGCCGAAGCCAGTTGCGGACATCGGCGGGTTCGCCGAAGGCTTCGGGAACCATCAAGCCGATGCCACCCAAACGGTTGGCGGCGTCGATGCCGTGCTGGTCGGTGACGTCGTCGCCGATGAAGACGGGTCGGCGACCATGGAAGGGCGGATCGCACATGAGAGCTTCTACGGCGCTGCCCTTGTCCGCACCGTGGGCGCGTATCTCCCACGCCATCTTCGCGGGAAGGACGAGGTAACGATCGATGTCGGTGCCGATCAGACCGTTAAGGAGCGTGTGAAGAGTGGGGCCGGCATCGGGTGCCGACCGATAGTGGAGGACAAAGCCGGTTTTCTTGCGCTCGACATGCACGCCTTGGTGGGATGAAGCAGCTTCATCGGCGGCGGCCAGCCATTCCGACGGGATCGGTGGCAGGTCGACCTGGGTCGGGGCGGCGTCGGGGCGCCGGCGCAGCACCGCGCCGTGCTCGGCGGCCACGGCGAACGGAACGCCGGGAAGAAAATGGTCGATTTGATCGAGCGGCCGGCCGGTGACGACGGCGAGCGCCCCGCCCAGCCGTTCACGCAAGGCCAGCAAACTCTCGCGCAGCACGTCCGGGACGATGACGAGATCGGGGCGTGGCGCGATGTCGACCAGGGTGCCGTCGAAATCGAGCAGCAAGGCTACGCGGCCCGGCTCGAGACGCGGAATGTGTGGTCGATCGGGCATGGCGGGATGAACCTGTGCGTTGGCGAACGGTTCCGAGCCTCACTGACCGGCGGGTGAACCGTCGAGGTCCTGGCCGGGTGGCGGGTTGAGGTCGGTGTCGGGCGTGGGTGGGATCGAGACGGCGGGTGCGGGCACTGGCGTGGATGGCAGTTTCGGGGGGAGCGAGGCGGCGATCTGCTCCGCGGTCGGCGTTTCGCACCCGACGACCCTGACGTCGTAGACTGGGCTTTGCAGGGTTGCGAGACCTGGTTGACGAGCGAGCATCCAGCCGCGGAAGCCTGGCTCGCCATTTCGGCTGTCGGTAATCTGGAGGAAGCCGGCGGCATTCCCCACCAAATCGGGCGGGTGAACGACGCAGGCGAGCAGCGTCAGGCTGAGGGTCTCGAACGTGACGGTCTGACCGGACTTCAGGACAACCAGGTGGCTTTGCGCCTTCTGCTTGTCGAGCACCCGGACCTGGCCGCCACTGGTCTGCACCCAGGTGTCGGCCGGAGGCAGGTCGGGCGATACCAGGGGTTCAGACGCCAGGCTGAAGGCAGGAGCGAGGATCGCGGCGACGGCGGCGATCCTCATCGGCGCCGCGGGTCCTCAAGGCGATCGACCAAATCATGAAGACGTGCCCGCATCGCGCTGACGTCAACGCCCATCAGGATGGCATCCTCGAAGGCATCGCGCATGGTTTGCGCGAGTTCGGCCTGGTTCTCGGCGAGGACGCGCAGCTTTTCGCTGCAGGCGATCGGTTCACCGTTCGCCTGCTTCCATGTCTCGTCGTCGGTCACCGTGACGCTCCGTCGGGCGGTGCGACGACGCCAGGTGCCTTCGACGCGGCCAAGCGGGCGTTCTGCGCCTTGACTGCCTCCATCAGGCCTTCGACGCTGCCGATAAACTTACCGAGCAGCGTCTCTAAGCTGATCGAGCCTGCCGTCGCCGTGATCAGTCCATTCGGCCCGAGCGTCTGCACGTCCCCGCCCGGTGTCAGCGCCAGATACTTACCGCCGAGAAGCCCTTCGCTCAGGATGGCGGCGCTGCTGTCGACCGTCAGGTGAATGTCGGGGCGGATCCGGAAGCTGACGGTGGCAAGGAAGGTCTTCGGATCGACTTCCTCACCAACGACCCGGCCGACGGTGACGCCGGCGATACGAACGTCGGAACCGATGGCGAGGCCGTCGACGTGAGCGAAGCTCGCGCGCAGAACGTAGCCGGCGGCGGCACGCCCGCTCAGCGCCACCACCAGGAGCAGGACGATGGCGACCACAACGGCCAATCCGATGCCGATCTCAAGGCGCGAACGGGCCACCTCGCGCCCTGGGCCGCCCATCCGCGCCGTCATCACTCGTCCGGAGACCATGCCTCGTAATCTCCGGGAGCACGGACGCGTTTGCCGCCGCTGTAGTCGTGGCCCACGGGACGGTAGCTGCCGCTGGTCCCGGTGAGGTTGGGCTCGAACGGTTTCTGCCAGGGTTTCCGGGCGCTTTCCGGCAAGGCGGCGTCGCACGTATGGTGCAGCCAGCCGAACCACTCGGCAGGGACGGCGGAAGCCTCGTCGATGCCGGCATAGATCACCCAGCGACGCTGCCGACGATCGCCCAGGCCGACACGTTTGTCCTCGTAATAGCTATTGCCGAGGCTGTCCTTGCCGACGAGGCGGCCGCGAAGGGCGGTGAAGATGCGCGTGCCCAGAGTGGTCATGGCTTTCCTATACGCAGATGCGTCCGGATGGTCCACTTGGGCGGCCCGACACACGATCCTGTGGGTAAGTGTTCTCATTGCCCCCAAATGTGCTTTCTTGGCCAGCTCTCGGGCCTTAGTGTCAGGCCATGAAAGCACTGCATCCCTGGCGCGGCGTCCGGCTCCGAACACTCGAGACGGGGAGCGATCCGGACGGAACGCCACATCGGGTGTCGGTGCCTGCCGACTGGAGCGAGGCGGCGGCGCGCGGGTTCGTGGGTTTGTGTTGCGACGAGACGCCCTCTGGATGGGATGCAGTTCGGCTGCCGGACGCGGCGGAAGCCTGGATCGATCGGCTCGCGGCGGCTGGACGTGAAACTGGCGTGCTCGCCGATGCGACGGAGTTTGCCGAAACGCTCCATTGCATGCTGCTGCTCCGGCAAGGATGCCCGGACCGAGGCGTCTGGCGAGGCGAGGCGGGCAGTCAGGGTTTCGTTTTGAACCTGGCCTCATTTGCCGATCCTGAAACCGGGTTCGACTCGCCCTGCCTGCTTTCGGCGGTCAAGGCTGCAGGATCGGCCGCGATGATCGCGACGGCCGGCGGCCCCGGTTCGGTGCGGGTGGCCGATGTCGACGGGATGCTCGCACGGCTCGGGTTCGACTACGACAGCGAGGCGGGGCGGCACGCTGCGCGTGATGTCGTGCGGCAACTCCGTCTCGCGCTGGATGGCACCGGCGTCGGACTCGAGACCGGTCGTGCGGATTGCGCCGAGGCGCTGCTCGGCGTTGAGACGGCCGGTTACGCGCCAGCCTTCTCGCCTGTCGGGGCGGATGGGTGTTTGACTCTGGCCTCACAGGCGCGTTTGGCTGGCCTGCGTCTTTCGCCCGAGCGTGCGCTGGCGATGGCGCTCGACGGCTCGCCACCACTTCGTGCGGCCGGCGCGGGGGCACACCAGGCTATGCACGACGTGCTGGCGCCTTTGCTCGACGCCTGTCCGGGTCGGCCGTCGACACCGCCTCGGCTTGTGGCGAGTGCCGCTCCGGTGCGGCGGGCGCTGCCGGCGCGCAGCAAGGGATTCACGCAGAAGGTGACGGTCGGCGGCCAGCGCGTGTTCTTGCGAACTGCCGAGTATGCGGAGGGTTCGCTGGGCGAGGTGTCTATCATGCTGTCCGGCCGAGACCAGGCGACCGCAAGGGGGATGGCCGATGCCTTTTCGACCGTCCTGAGCCTCGGTCTGCAGCATGGTATTCCGCTGAACGTCTTTGTCGACGCCTTCGCCCACGGGCGATTTGGAGCCTCGGGGCTGGTGGAAGGCGATCCGGCCATCCTGTCGGCGAGTTCACCGCTCGATTATGCGGTACGGGCCCTCGCGGAAATCTATCTGGCCCGGCATATCGAGGACCCGCCGGCGGAGACGGGCGATGATGCTCCCCTGCTCCCGCTCGGTTTGACCGGGGAGGCGACGAGCGCACCTGTGGCTGGCGGACTGCGGCAGCGGGCCCTTCGTCTGGTGTGCCCGGCCTGAGCATGGCGGACAGCGTTGCTGCACGGTTGCAGGCGTTGGGGATCGAGCTTCCGGTCCTCGCCGCACCGGTTGCCAACTACGTGCCATCGGTTCGGCAGGGGACGGTCTTGATCGTATCGGGGCAACTGCCGCTGGTCGGCGGCGTGCTGTGCGCCAAGGGGCGGCTTGGGGCGGACCTGTCGATCGATGTGGGTGTGTCAGCGGCGCGTGCTTGTCTGCTCAACCTGCTGGCGGTTGTGCAGGCGGCGACCGGTGACCTGGAGCGCGTCTCGCGTGTCGTCAGGCTTGGCGGTTTCATCGCCTGCACGACCGAGTTCGAACGTCATGCCGAGGTGATGAACGGAGCATCCGATCTGGCGGTCGCGGTCTTTGGTGAGCGCGGGCGGCACGCGAGGTCCACGATCGGCGTTCTCTCGCTGCCGCTCGGAGCGCCGGTGGAAGTCGAAGGGTCTTTCGAGCTCGCGCCGTAGCACGCGCATGGACGGGTGTGGCCCTCTTCCCATATCGGGGGATGATGACAATCCCGTTCAGCCTGACGCTGCACCGCTCGATCCATGAGATCGGGCAGGAGGAGTGGGACAGGTGCGCCGGCGACCGTAACCCGTTTGTCAGCCACGCCTTTCTGTCGTGCGTGGAGGATAGCGGCTCGACCGGCCGGCGGACCGGCTGGATGCCGCAGCATGCGGCGTTCCGAGACGCGACCGGGCGGCTGGCGGCGGCGGCGCCGATGTACCTCAAGGGGCACAGTTATGGAGAGTATGTCTTCGATCACTCGTGGGCGCACGCGTTTGAGCGTGCCGGCGGCACCTACTATCCAAAGCTGGTGGTCGCCTCGCCGTTCAGCCCGGTGCCAGGGCCGCGGCTGTTGCTTGATGCGGCGGGGCCGTCGCCCGAGACGATGGGAGACGCGTTGCGGGACGCCTGCCAGACGCTCGGATTGTCGTCGGTGCACGTCAATTTTTGTCAGGCCGACGAATGGGATGCGCTCGGATCGCGGGGCTGGCTGCGCCGGATGGGTATGCAGTTCCATTGGCAAAACGAGGGCTATGCGGATTTCGAGGCCTTCCTCGCCGCGTTGAACGCCCGTAAACGCAAGTCGATCAGGCGTGAGCGCCGGGATGCGCAATCGGCCGGGCTCGACTTTCTTACCTTGCGCGGGCCGGACATCACCACGAAGGATTGGCGGTCCTTTTACCGTTTCTATCAGTCGACGATCGACCGGAAATGGGGGAGTGCCTATCTGACCGAGCGTTTCTTCCCGTTGTTGTCGGAGCGGCTGGGAGATCGGGTGGTGTTGATGATGGCGACTGACGGCAAGCAATCGGTCGCGGGCGCCTTGAATATCGCCGGTCGCGATGCGCTTTATGGGCGGAACTGGGGTTGCATCGGCGAATGGCCCTTCCTGCATTTCGAACTGTGCTACTACAGGGCGATCGACTTTGCGATCGAGACAGGCTTGTCGCGTGTCGAGGCAGGAGCGCAAGGCGAGCACAAGATCCAGCGCGGGTATCTCCCGGTGCGGACCTATTCGGCCCATTGGATCGCTCACGGCGGTCTTCGGCGCGCGGTCGATCAGGCACTAACGGAGGAACGGCCGGCGTGCCTGCGCGAGATCGAGGCCTTGTCCACGCTGTCCCCGTTCCGGCAAGCCGACCATTGATCGTGACTGTGGCCGGCAACGAAGGTCGTGGTCACGGGGAGACGCATCAATGAGCGAACAGGCAAAGAAGACCGACGAACGGGTGCGGATCAGGGCCTATCACCTGTGGGAGCGCGACGGACGCCCGCACGGACGCAATGAAGAGTACTGGGCACGCGCACTCGCCGAGGTCCAGGTGGAAGAGGCCAATGAGAAGGCTCTCCATCATGACGGGTGATGCCGCGGCGCTTCAAACGTGAGCGACCGCCTTGCCGAGCCGCTCGTCGAGGCAGTCGAGGAAGGCTTCGGTCGAGAGCCACGGCTGTTCGGAGCCGATCAATTGGGCGAGGTCCTTTGTCATCAGGCCGGCTTCGACGGTTTCGATGCAGACCCGCTCCATCGTCTCGGCAAAGCCCACGACGTCCGGCGTGTCGTCGAACCGGCCGCGGTAGATAAGGCCGCGCGTCCAGGCGAAGATTGAGGCGATCGGGTTGGTGCTGGTCGCCCTGCCCTTCTGGTGCTCGCGGTAATGGCGGGTAACGGTGCCGTGCGCTGCCTCGGCTTCAACCGTCCGCCCGTCGGGACTGAGCAGGACACTGGTCATCAGGCCTAGGCTGCCAAAGCCTTGCGCGACGATGTCGCTCTGGACGTCACCGTCGTAGTTCTTGCAGGCCCAGACGAAACCGCCGGTCCATTTCAGAACGGCTGCGACCATGTCGTCGATCAGACGATGCTCATAGGTCAGCCCGAGCCTGTCGAACTCTGTCTTGAACTCGCGTTCGTAAATTGCCTGGAAAGTGTCCTTAAACAGGCCGTCATAGGCTTTGAGGATCGTATTCTTGGTCGAGAGATAGAGCGGCAGTCGGCGGACGGCGGCGTACGAGAAGCTCGCACGTGCAAAACCTTCAATGGAGTCGAGCGTGTTGTGGATGCCGAGTGCGACACCAGGGCCCTTGAAATTGTGGACCTCGAGCTCGAGCGAGGTGCCGCCATCAGCGGGTTGGTAGTTGAGCGTGACGCGGCCTGCGCCGGGGATGCGGGTCTCGGCGGCGCGATAGATATCACCATAGGCGTGACGGCCGATGACGATCGGCTGGCTCCAGTGCGGGACAAGTCGGGGGACGTTGCGGCAGATGATCGGTTCGCGGAAGATGGTGCCGTCGAGTATGTTGCGAATGGTTCCGTTTGGGCTGCGCCACATCTTCTTGAGGTGAAATTCGGCTACGCGAGCTTCGTCGGGGGTTATGGTGGCGCACTTGACGCCGACGCCATGACGCTTGGTCGCGTTGGCGGCGTCGACCGTCACCTGGTCGTCGGTGGCGTCGCGGTGCTCGATGCCGAGGTCATAATAGTCGAGCTCGATATCGAGGTAAGGAAGGATCAGCTTTTCGCGGATGAAGCGCCAGATGATCCTGGTCATCTCGTCCCCGTTCATCTCGACGACGGGAGTTTTCACGGGGATTTTCGCCATGGCCGGTCCTATGAAGCGTGCAGACGGTGGCGGACGTCTCCGTCGCAGCCGGTCCGATAGCGGCAGGCATGGCATCGGCGCGACCCTACGGCAAGGGCGGGCAGCCTCGGTTCACCGGCGGTACGGGGTGGGGAGGAGATCACGGATCGGCATGCGAGCCAGGGACAGCGGCCCACCGACAATGACTGCCGCGTCCGGATCGTAATCGAGCAACATCTCTCGACACGCGCCGCACGGAGACACGACGGCGATGTCGCGGTCGCCTTCGTCCGGTTTGGGATGCCGAACTGCCACGGCGACCTCGACCGTGCCATCGCCTTCCATGATGGCGCGGCCGAGTGCCACCGCTTCGGCGCACACGGAGAGGCGTCCCACCGTCGCCCCGAGATGAAGACCAGTCCAGACGCGGCCGTCGCGCGAACGTATGGCGGCCGCGACCGTATGCCAGAACGGGCGATAATGGCGCTTGAGCACCCCTCGCGCGGCGTCGATCAGGGCGAGGTCGTCGGTCGATAACGGCCTGGCCGATGCGGCGGCCGACGACGGGTGGTGGGCGAACACCAGAGCGGTCTCGATGTCCGGTTGAGCCGCGGTCAGTCGGCCGCGTCGGCCTCCTCGTCGTCCGGCCCAACCAGCAAGGCGTTCGCAACCACGCCAGCCTGTTCGCGTATCCGACGCTCTATCGCGGCGGCCACTTCCGGATGATCGCGCAGAAACTGCTTGGCGTTTTCGCGTCCCTGCCCGATCCGCTGACTGTCGTGGCTGAACCAGGCGCCGGATTTCTCGACGATGCCAGCCTTGACGCCAAGATCGATCAGCTCGCCGACCTTGCTGATACCCTCACCATACATGATGTCGAACTCGACCTGCCGGAATGGCGGAGCAAGCTTGTTCTTGACCACCTTCACGCGGGTCTGATTGCCGACGACTTCGTCCTTGTCCTTGATCTGACCGATCCGGCGAATGTCGAGACGAACCGAAGCATAGAACTTCAGCGCGTTGCCGCCGGTGGTGGTCTCGGGGTTGCCGAACATGACGCCGATCTTCAGGCGTATCTGGTTGAGGAAGATCATCATGGTCTTGGAGCGGGACACCGATCCGGTGAGCTTGCGGAGCGCCTGGCTCATCAGACGGGCGTGCAGGCCGACATGGCTATCGCCCATGTCGCCCTCCAGCTCGGCACGTGGCACGAGTGCGGCGACGCTGTCGATGACCAGCACGTCGACGGCGCCGGACCGGACCAGCGTGTCGGCGATCTCAAGCGCCTGCTCGCCGGCATCAGGCTGGCTGATCAGGAGGCCGTCGATGTCGACGCCGAGCTTGCGGGCGTAGCTCGGGTCGAGCGCGTGCTCGGCGTCGACGAAGGCGCAGGTGCCGCCGAGCTTCTGGGCCTCGGCGATGGCGTGCAGCGCGAGCGTCGTCTTGCCCGAGCTTTCGGGTCCGTAAATCTCGATGATGCGGCCGCGAGCGAGACCGCCGATGCCGAGCGCCATGTCCAGCCCGAGCGAGCCCGAGGAGATCACTTCGAGCTGCTGATCGTCACTGCGCTGACCCAAGCGCATGATCGAGCCTTTGCCGAACGCACGCTCAATCTGACTCAGCGCGCCGTCGAGTGCCTTGGTCTTGTCCATCGAATAACCTCATGCCGCTCGGCGGTCGTTTGGCGCTGCAGGACTCGTCGCCTGCCTTGACACTCCCATGAACCGGCGGTCAGCCGCAACATGAGAGCGACCGGATCCAGGGTGTTGACGCGCTGGAAAGTTGACTAAATGTTCTTCCTCCGTTCGTTTGGATCAAAATCGGAACTTGACAGGATTGCGGGCAGGTGAGGGTCACGTGATCGCCGGAGCCTGCCGTTGGTTAAGCCGCCAGATGTAGGCAATCACCGCCGCAACGGCCTGGAATTGTTCGCGCGGCACCTCCTGGTCCAAGGGGACCTTAAACAAAGTGCGGGCGAGAGGCGGATTTGATACCACCGGAACGCGGTGCTCTCGCGCGAGAGTTCGTATGCGAGCGGCCACCTCGTCCGCGCCCTTGGCGACGACTTTGGGGGCCTGCTTGCTACCCTGGGCGTAGGACAGCGCCACTGCGTAGTGCGTCGGGTTGGTCAGAACGACGGTCGCCTTTGGAACCGCCTGCATCATACGCTGACGCGCACGCGCACGCCGAAGGGCGCGCAGCCGGCCTTTGACCTGCGGGCTGCCTTCGCTTTCCTTGTGCTCGTCCCGCAGGTCTTGCCGGCTCATCCTGAGGCCGCGCATGCGGTGGAACCGGACCCATACGACGTCGAGGCCGGCAACCATCAGTTGAACGGCGAGAAGCATCAGGACGACCAACAGCAGAAGATGGCCGAGGCGCTCACCGATCAGGCCGACGGGCCAGAGTCCGGATCGAGCAAGCGAGCTGACATTGTCGGCCAGGAGCTGCCAGACGACGACGCCGAATGCTGCAAGCTTGACGAGGGACTTGGCTGTCTCGACCAGATTGCCGGGGCCAAACACGCGTTTCAGGCCGCGCCCTGGGCTGACCCGGGCGAGGTCGGGCATCAGTCCCTTGGCGTGCAGGACGAACCCGCTCTGCAGGAGGGTAGCGGCGGCAACCGCGAGCACGGCGGCACCCATGATGGGAAGCACGAAAGTCGCGACGGGGTTGGCGATTTCGGCGGCCAAAGCCCGGCCACCGCCGGCGTCCAGGTCGATCTGCCCGCTGGCGGCGATCAGGTTGCGCAGCGTCCTGGCGAGTTGCTCGCCGTTCGAAGCGAAACTCATCCACAGAACCAGAAGGCCGGCGGCAAGGCCAGCCAGTCCGGACACTTCACGGGAGATCGGGACGTTGCCTTCTTCCCGGGCGCGTTGCAGCCGCCGCGGTGTCGCGGCCTCCGTACGATCGCCGCCGGATTCGGAGCCGCCCTCAGCCATGCATAAGATCGAGCAGGTGCAGCAGGTTCGCCTGAGCGGTCTCCCCCCATCCGTTCAAGATGGGACTGGCCAGGATGGCGAGGAGCACCATGCCGCCTAGCACTTGTCCAGGAAGCAGCGCGGACCCGGCCTGCATGCTCGGGACGAAGCGGGACAATACGGCAAGGGCAACGTGCCAGACGGTGCCGATCAGGAAGAAAGGTGCGGCAAGGCGAAGCCCGATCGAGAACGCGTCGCCGGTCGCTGACACGACACTTGCGGCCGCGTCGGCGGCAGGCAGGCCGGAGCCGAGAGGGATCAGACGGTAGCTCGCCGAGAGCGCTTCCAGCGGCAGCACGTAAAGACCAGAAGAGAGGAGCAGAACGGGTGCTGCCAGCGAAAACAGCCGCGCGACCGCGCTGGCCTGCGCGCCGAGTTCCGGGTCCGGTTGAACAATGCTGGTCAAACCGGTCAAGAGGGAGATGAATTGCCCGGCAATGGGGAGAGCCATCGCGACCAGGCGAGCCAACCAGCCGATAAAGATGCCGACCGCGATCTCGACGACGATGAGGCGAAGGATTTCGAGGGGTGCCCGGTCGGCGGTCAGGCCGGGCACGACCACAAGGGGGGCAATCAGCAGCGTCAGTCCGAGTGCCAACCCAGCGCGAACTGTCATCGGCGGCTCGGCCTCGCCGCGCCCCCGCATCACCCAGACCGCCCCCCCGACGCGGCAGAGCACCCGCGCCCCACCAAACGCGCGCCCCGGCAAGTGCGGCCGAACGGCGTCCACGCCGGACGGCACGGTCAGGTGCCGCCGACGACGATCAGCTGATCGAACAGAATCTGGCTGTAGCTGGACAGCGACGTGAACAGGAAATGGCCGAAGATGGCGAGTACGCCTATTAGGCCGAGAAGCTTCGGGACGAAAGCCAACGTCTGCTCGTTGATCTGCGTGATCGCCTGAACGAGGGAAACCAACAGGCCGATGAGCAGAACCGACAGCAGCGGAGGGGCGCTCAGCTTGAGAATGACAATAAACGTGTCACGCAAGACGGCGGCGACGTCTCCCTCCTGCATGGAGCCCTCCTGGCTGGGATGCGGCGATCTCGTTCTCCCGTTCGACCGTTCAGATCGACATGCGCATGACCTCCTGGTAGGCCTGCACGACCTTGTCGCGAACCGTAACGATTTCCTGAAGCGCAAGTTGTGCCTTGGATATGGCAGTCACCACATGGGTGACGTCGCCCCCGTTGACGACGGCGTCGGTGGCACTTGCGTCGGCCTGCTGACCAAGCCCGACTGCATTGGTCAGAGCCTGGTCTAATGTCGTGCCGAAACTCGGCTGATCCGAAGCGGCCGCGCCCGCCGCCTGCCGGTAAGCGTTGGCAGCCGTTTGAGGTGTGACGGTGAGAGTCGAGATCGTCATCGCAGCATCTCGAGGGTTCGGGCCAGCATCGAACGGGCCACCTGCATCACGTTGAGATTGGCGCTGTAGGAGCGCTCGGCCTCTTTCATGTCCATGATTTCGACGAAGCTGTTGACGTTGGGCAGCTTGACGTAGCCGCTGGCGTCGGCGGCCGGATGCGACGGCTCATAGCGGGTCTCAAACGGCGTCTGGTCGCGACCGATGTTGCTGACGGTCACTCCCGACGATCCATCCTTGTTGACCATCTCCTGGAACGTCACCGTCTTGCGGCGGTAAGCGTCGGCGCCGGGGCTTGATCCCGTGGTGTCCTGGTTCGCCAGGTTTTCGGCGATCACCCGAAGTCGCGCGGTCTGAGCGTCCATTCCCGACGCAGACACGTCCATCGTCGAGTTCATATCCATGATCGTGCCTCCGGATCAGCTCGACGATGCGCCGGCGCCGAGCGCAGTCATCGTAAGCCCGATATACTTCCGGTAGAGCGTCGTGGTGAGCTGCTGCTGCGCGTTGGTGTCGGCGACCAGTTTCAGCTGATGTTCGATCGACACTGCGTTTCCGTCTGGCGCCTGTTCTCCGGTCGCGTCGTCGGCGCGCGGTGCGTTGTCGTCCGAGCCGGCGATGTCTGCGGGATCTGTTCGCACCAGGCTGAGATTGAACGAAGAAAACGACTGAGCGAATGGCTCGAGGTCGTGGGGCTTGAAGCCGGGCGTGTCGGCATTGGCGACATTGCTGGCCAACATCCGCGTCCGCGCATCCAGCCAGTCGAGCTTGCGCTCAGCCAGCGACAGGAAATCGGATGCAGACGGCGACAGCATAGTCGGATCTCCTTCGTCGGTCGGAGGATGACCGGTCTTCGTTACGAGATCGTTAATCCACCGGGACGGTGTGCGCCGCCGTGTTCTGACCGATCATTTATCTTTCCGCAACCGATATGATGTGTCATGCGGTTTCTGTGTGAGGATTGCAATGTTTCGATTGAGGAGGTGGCGCGGTGCACTCGACGTCCTTGCTCGGGTCGCTCGCCGCGCTGGCGGCGGTGTTGCTGCTGATCGTCGTTCTGGGACGCCTGGCGGCCCGCTTCCGGCTGCCTATGCTGGCGCGAACGAGGGGCGGCGACCAGGCACGCCTCTCCGTTCGAGCCTCACTCGCGATCGACCCTAAGCGGCGCCTGATGATCGTTGCGTGCGACGGACGCGAAAGCCTGGTGCTTCTTGGGCCGCACGGCGACGTACTGATCGGCGGTATCGATGGGATGACGGGTCCGGCCCGATGAGAGGCAGGGTGCTGCTTTCCGCCATGATCGCGGTTGGCGCGCTCTGGCCTTGGCATGGGGCGCTGGCACAATCGATCAGTCTCGACCTCGGCAGCGGCGGCCAGGCCGCGGGGGGCATGACCGGGCGGATCGTTCAGCTCACCGCGCTTATCACCGTCCTCTCGCTGGCGCCCAGCCTTCTCGTCACGTTGACCGCGTTTACGAGGATCATCATCGTGCTGTCGTTGCTTCGCAGCGCGCTCGGTGCGCAGGGAACGCCTCCGAACCCGGTTCTGATCGGGCTCGCCCTGTTCCTAACCTTCTTCGTCATGGAGCCTGTCTTTGATCGGGCCTGGGTCGAAGGGGTGCTGCCGATGATCAACAATCAGGTGTCGGAACTCGAAGGGCTGTCCAGGACCGTAAAGCCGTTTCATCATTTCATGGCCATCAACACGCGCCCTGGCGACCTGCGCCTGTTCCTCAATCTTGCTCATCTTCCCCCGCCGCCGGCCGTGGACGCGTCTCCGTGGCGGGCCTTGGCGCCCGCCTTCCTGGTTGGCGAACTGCGACGCGCCTTCGAGATGGGCTTTCTGCTCTACCTGCCGTTCCTGGTCATAGACGTCGTGGTTTCGAGCGTCCTGATGAGCCTCGGAATGATGATGCTGCCGCCGACCTCGATCTCGCTGCCGTTCAAACTCATCTTCTTTGTGCTGATTGACGGTTGGCATCTCGTCGCCGGAAGCTTGGTCGAGAGCTTCGCACCAAGCTGAAACCAAGACGGAGGAAGACAGTTGAGTTCGGGGAGGTCGCCATGAAGCAGGAACACACCGAGCAGTCGATCAGGCATACAAACGACCAACAGAACACCGGAAATCATAAGAAGCGCGAAGCGCCGGAGACCGGCGGCGCTGACCGGTCAGGTGGTTCAAGACAGGGAGCGCAGAACGTCGAGAAAGCGGAAGGTCGCGATGAACCGTGAGGTCAGACGCGGCCAGGAAGATGCTGCGCGATATACGGGGGAAGGGCAAAACACGCCGCGTGGACATCTGGGCTCCAATAGGAGCTTCTACCCAGGAGCCGGCCGCTCTCAACATAGTGACGTGCCGCTTCCGAGTCGCGGATCATGGCAGAACTGCCTTTCCGGGCAATACCCAGCGTCATCAATCCGCCGACATAGGTTGGGACAGCCACAACATAAGCCGAGACCTGCTTGAAATGCCGCGCACGACGCTGGCTGCTTTGACGTAGTTCTTCAGCCTGCATGGCCGGCACGCCGCACTGATTGACAATGAGGCCGCCGTCAGCAAGCACCCGGGAAGCATGTTGATAGAACTCGTCCGTGAAGAGGACTTCGCCAACGCCGATCGGGTCGGTGCTGTCAACGATTATCAGGTCGAATGAACCAGCGGCAGCATCTTTAACGTAGGATATGCCATCTCCGACGATGATCTCCGCCCGCGGGTCATCCCATGCAGTGCCGGCGATGTCCGGCAGATACTCTCGGGAGAGCCGGATGACTTCGCCGTCAATCTCCACCATCGTGACGCGTTCCACCGTCGTATGTTCGAGAACCCGGCGCAAAACGCCACCGTCACCAGCGCCGATGATTAAAACGCGACGGGCTTGACCATGTGCGACGAGAGGCACGTGAGACAGCATCTCCTGGTAAACAAACTCGTCAGCCTCAGTGACCTGCACAACGCCATCGAGCATCAGCACGCGACCATGGGATCGGCTTTCAAAGATGATGATCTCCTGAAACTCACTGCGGAAACGTGCGAGCGGGCGCTCGACACGGAATCGCTGGTGCCAGTCTTCGTAGAGCGTTTCGTCGATCCACCGATCCAGCGTCACGGTCGCTCGGCTCAAGCGATCCGACCTCGACGCTCTTCGCTGACATCGACTCGCGTCGGACCAAATGCTTCGCGCAAAACGGGAACGGCAAGTCTGGGATCGCAGGCCCCGCACATGAAGACATCGATGGCCGCAAACGAGCGTTCCGGCCATGTGTGGATCGACATGTGACTTTCGGCAAGGACCACGACACCAGATACGCCGCCGTTCGGCGTAAAATGATGAAAATGGCTATGCAGTATGGTGGCACCTGCGGCCATCGCAGCGCTTCGAAGGGTGGCATCGATGAACTGGGGCTCGTCGAGCTGAGCCGCACCCCATAAGTCGATCAGTAGATGAGTGCCCGCGAAGACCATCCCGTCGCGTCGGACGAAATAGTCCTTAGGCTCTCCGCCGAGTGACCCGGAAGAGGAGTTAGAGATCTGGATATCGCTCGGTACGTCCGAGACCATCCCCAGTTGAGCAAGTGCGTTCATCACGTACCCCCAAACCA
>CAXTSH010000026.1:30807-38591 GCA_964246925.1 uncultured Acetobacteraceae bacterium | reverse complement strand
GTGATTCGATCCCGAAGTTCTTAGCCGTTGACGACGGTCGGAATCGGCACACTAGCTCTTTAGTCTCAGTGGCCTGCTGATCCCCTGCGTCCGCTGCAAGAGGCAGCGAACTTCGGGGGCAGGACACTAGCCGGCGACAGTGGCGACCGAACCGCCGTCGACGCGCAGGTTGGCACCCGTGCAGAAGCTGGCGCGGGCCGAGCAGAGCAGCGCGATGGCGACCGCGACCTCTTCGGGCTTGCCGCGACGATCAAGGTCGAGCGTCGGGCGCTCTTGGGCGAGGAACGACTCGACCGCTGCATCGACGTTGCCGGCGCCGCCGGCGCGCTCGCGCATCATCGTGTCGGTCATCGGGGTCTGGATGAAGGCGGGAGAGACGGCGTTCACCAGGACGCCGTCTCCGGCATAGGTCTTGGACAGGCCCTTGACCAGGTTGAGCGTGGCGGCCTTGGCGGCACAATAGGGCAGTTCGTCGACGTAGGGCTGGCTGGCGTCCTCGGAGGCGATAAGGACGACGCGGCCCCAGCGCCCGGACCGCATGTCCGGGATGAAGGCGCGGCAGAGGCGAACGGCGCCGAGGAAGTCGGCGTCCAGCGCCTCGCGCCAGTCATCGTCGGTGAGGGCCTCGAACGCGCCGGTCGGGCCGGTGATGCCGGCGGCGTGGACGAGGATGCCGGCCTGGCCGAGACGTTCGGCGACGGTCTTGCGCAGGCGTTGCACGTGGGCGGTGTCGGCGAGGTCGGCATGGGCCGCGATGACCTCTCCCCTGCCTCGCAGACGGTCGGCGGACTCGCTTAGCCGGGCTTCGTCGCGGTCGACGAGGGCAACGCGCGCGCCTTCGTCGAGGAGCAGGCTGGCAGTGGCGTAACCGATGCCGGAGGCGGCCCCGGTGACGATGGCGATGCGGCCGGCGATGCCGAGATCCATGACGAGCTCTCCCTTCAGGCCTCGAGCAAGGAGGTGTGGCGTGCGATGCGCCGTGCAATCATCGCGCAGACCATGAGCTGCATCTGGTGGAAGATCATCAGCGGGACGACGACGAGGCCGACGATCTTCGCGGCGAACAGGACCTTGGCAATCGGAACGCCGGTGGCGAGCGACTTCTTCGAGCCGCAGAACAGGATCGTGATGCGATCGGCAGGCGGAAAGCCGAGCAGGCGCGAGGTCGCGGCGGTCAGGCCGAGGAGGATGGCGAGGAGCACGGCGTCGACCAGGGCGACCGACGCGAGCTGGCGGAGCGAAAGGGTCTGCCAGAGACCGTCGACCACGGCGGCGCTGAAGGCGGTGTAGACGACGAGGAGGATGGAGCCGCGATCGCTGATCGTGGTCCAGGCCTTGTGGGCGCGAACCCAGTCGCCGATCGCGCCCTGCAGCGCCTGGCCGGCGAGGAAGGGGGCCAGCAGTTGCAGCGCGATCGCGCGGATTTCGGCCGGCGAGATGCCGCCGTGCAGCGAAAGGAGTGCGCCGACCAGGAGCGGGGTGGCGACGATGCCGAGCAGGTTCGATGCGGTGGCGGACACGATGGCGGCGGCGACGTTGCCGCCGGCGATCGAGGTGAAGGCGATCGAGGACTGCACCGTGGACGGCAACAGGCAGACGAAGATCACGCCGAGCCAGAGGGCGGGCGAAAGCGCGCCAGGGGCGATGGCGCGCATGGCCAGCCCGATCAGGGGGAAGGCCAGGAAGGTTGCGGCCAGGATGGTGAGGTGCAGTCGCCAGTGAACGAGGCCCGCGACGGTTGCCTGCCGGGAGAGGCGGGCGCCCTGCAGGAAGAACATGATCGCGATGGCGGCGATGGTGGCGTCGGCGAAGATGGTGGCCGATACGCCGCGGCACGGCAGGACGCTCGCGAGGGCGACAGTACCGATCAGGGCCGCGATGAAGCCGTCGGGCAGGAGGGCTGTGAGCATGGGGTCACATTGCATCGCGGGGAACGACGCGCCACCCTTGGAGCGATGCGATACGGTCTTGCTCTGTCATGTCTGCTGGTTCCGGTCGGAGCGCGCGCGGCGCTGCCCGACCCTGGCTGGGACGAGGGGCGGTGCGGCCGGCTGACGATCTCGACGGGGTCGTCCTCGGGAGAGGCAGGGGATCGGCGGGTGGAGGGGTTTTACGCCTCGCTCGCATCGGTCGGCGCACCTGACGATCCGGCCGCGCATCTGCGGGCGGCCGCGTTACGGACGGACGGGCCTGCGTCGCTGGACACGCTGCCCGCGCTGTTCGCTGGCGGATTGCTGATCACGGTCGAGCGGGACCGTCCGCGCGGCTGTGACCTGACGCACGCGTTCCGGCGGTCGGCGGAGGATGCGGCGTCACTGCCTCCGGGTGCGCAGGCTGATCAGCGCTGGACCGGTCTGCGGGTAGAAACCGGCGGCGATGTCTACGAGGCGGCGACGCTGCGGCTGCATGCGGAGAATGACGCTGGCGGGGTGACAAGGGTCTCGGAAGAGGCGACCGGCCTGTCGTCGGCGGGAAACGATGTTTCGGCGACGCCGATCGCGCACGCGTCGATCAAGGTGTCGATGCCGCACGACCGTCTTGTGTCGCTCGCCCAGGGCCATCCGATGACGCAAAGCGATGTGGTGACGGTCGAGCGCCTGGTGCTGAGCGGCGAGGACACGCGGGTCGAGGCGAGCGGCGAGGTTCGGCCGGGAGCGAGAGCCGGACACATGATGGTGCGCGCCGAGAACATGGAGGGGATCAAGGATGCGTTGCCGGCGGGGGATCGGAACCGCGCGGGGGCGGCGTTCCTGATCATGCGACTGGCGGCGAAACAGGAGGCGGACGGGACGCTGGCCTGGGACGTGTTGTGGGACCCGGACGGCGTGACGATCAACGGTGTCTCGCTGCCGATGCATTTCTGAGGGAGATTATGATGGAGTATGTCAATCTGGGTCGGACGGGGTTGAAGGTTTCGCGGCTCTGTCTCGGCTGCATGACGTATGGCGAGCCCAGGCGCGGCAACCATGAGTGGACGCTGCCCGAGACTGAAAGTCTGCCGTTCTACAGGCGGGCGTTCGAGCTGGGCATCAACTTTCTCGACACCGCCAACGTCTATTCACATGGATCGAGCGAGGAGATCACCGGTCGGGCGATCCGGGAGTTCAGCCGTCGCGACGAGGTCGTGCTGGCGACGAAGGTGCACGGGCCGATGCGAGCCGATCCGAACGGGCGGGGGCTTTCGCGCAAGGCGATCATGTCGGAGATCGACGCGTCGCTGCGCCGGTTGGGGACCGATTACGTAGATCTGTACCAGATCCACCGTTTCGATCCGCACACGCCGATCGAGGAGACGCTGGAGGCGCTCGACGACGTGGTCCGGGCGGGCAAGGCGTTGTATGTCGGTGCGTCGTCGATGCACGCCTGGCAGTTCTGCAAAGCCCTCTATCTGGCCGAGCTCAACGGGTGGGCGCGGTTCGTGTCGATGCAGAACCACCTGAATCTGCTGTATCGCGAGGAAGAGCGGGAGATGCTGGGGTTGTGCTTGGAGGAAGGCGTGGGCGTCATTCCATGGAGCCCGCTGGCGCGCGGACGGCTGACGCGGACGGCCGATCAGCAGGACACCAAGCGGGCGGGGACGGATGCGTTCATGCGCACGTTGTATGAGGCGACGGAGGCGGCGGACCGTGCGGTGATCGACCGGGTCGGCGAGGTCGCGTCGCGGCATGAGGTACCGAGGGCTCAAGTGGCGCTGGCGTGGCTGCTGGGGAAGAAGGGCGTGACGGCGCCGATCATCGGGGCGTCGAAGGCGCATCATCTCGATGACGCGGTGGCGGCGTTGTCGCTGCAGCTTTCGGAGGAGGATGTGCGCGCGCTCGAGGAGCCTTACGTGCCGCACAAGGTGGCGGGCTTCGGCTGACGCGCGCGGCCCGATGTAAGTCATGGTTTCCAAAGGCGACCGCCTTTGGTGGGGTTTGGGGCAAAGCCCCAAAGTCAGCTTTACGAGGGCGGAGGGATCAGCGAGGCGCGAAGGTCGGGTTTGCGGGCGGGCTTGGGATCGAGCGACAAGCCGGCCTCGATGGCGTCGAGATGCGCGCGCATGAACGCGCTCGCCTGCGCCAGGTTCGGGACCGTGAGTGCCTCGAGCAATCGTGCATGGTCGTCCGAGCGGCAGCAGGTCGCCTCGGGGCCTTGAAAAAGGGCGATGATCAAGGACGAGCGCGTCACCAGGCCTGAGACAAGGTCGGCGATCACCGGATTGCCGCAGGCGCGTGCCAAATCGACGTGGAAGACGCCGGAGAGGTGGATCATCGCCGCCCGATCGTGCTTGGCCGCCGCGACGTTCTCGCGCCGGACGATCGACCGTAGACCGCCGATTGATCGAGCGTCGGGCAGGCGCTCCGGTGCTTCCAGGAGTGCTGACTCGATAAGGCGCCGTGCGGCGAAGACGGCGCGCGCCTCGTCGGCCGTTGGACGCGCGACCTGAGCGCCTCGGCCGCGCGGGAGAGAGATCATCCCGGTGTGGGCAAGTGCCAGCAGGACCCGACGGATGCGCATGCGGCTGACGCCATAGATGGCGACGAGTTCTTCCTCGGTCAGACGCGTGCCCGGCAACAGGCGTTGTTCGACGATGGCCGTCTGGATGGACGCGAAGATATCGGCTTCCGCCGCTCCAAGCCCGGCCGTGACGAGCGGGGATGACGCGATCGGGCGCGCTAGATTGTTCACAATTTCTTGCCGAATTTGTTGACAGCATACTGTGCCATAACGCAGGGTCAGTCGCCAGGGAAACGAACCAGAGTTCGCACGGCTCCTGCCTGCCGGGGGAGCTTCACATGAGCGTTTATGTCGGGGCAGGTGATCTGCCCGAAGCGTACTCGGATCGCCTGTATAACGAGGATCTGGCGCCGCTTGCCAAGGCCGGCACCGCGGCGAGACCGGGCGGCGTGCAGGGCTGGACCTGGTACAACATCTTCGCGTTCTGGATGGCGGACGTGCACAGCGTCGGCGGCTACGTGTTTGCGGCCAGCCTGTTCGCGCTGGGATTGACCGGGTGGCAGGTGCTGATCTGCCTGCTCGCCGGCATCTCGATCGTGCAGTTGTTTGCCAACCTGCTCGGCCGCGCCGGACAGCAGGCCGGCGTTCCCTATGCGGTGATCTCGCGGGTGGCGTTCGGCGTGTTCGGCGCCAATATCGCGGCCGTCATACGCGGCCTGATCGCGGTGGTCTGGTATGGCATACAGACGTTCCTGGCGTCGGGGGCGCTGAGCATCCTGCTGCTGAAGTTCGCTCCTGGCCTTGCGTCGCTGGAGGCATCGAGTTTTCTCGGGCTGTCCGCACTCGGATGGATCAGCTTCCTGATCGTCTGGCTGCTGCAGGCGGTCGTGTTCTGGCAGGGTATGGAGAGCATCAAACGGTTCATCGACTGGGCCGGACCGGCAGTGTACGCGGTGATGCTGGCGCTGGCGTGCTGGATCGTGACCAAGGCCGGCTTAAGCAACATCAGCTTCAACCTGTCGACGACGCATCTGCGCGGCGGGGCGGTGATCTGGGAGATGGTGATCGCGATCGCGCTGGTGACGGGCTACTTCGCCGGTCCGACGTTGAACTTCAGTGACTTTGCGCGCTACTGCCGCTCGTTCGAGGATGTGAAGACGGGCAATTTCTGGGGATTGCCGGTCAACTTCCTGCTGTTCTCGATCGTCACCGTGGTCGTGGTGTCGGGCACGATACCGGTTTTCGGCACCATGATCACCGACCCGGTGGTCACGGTCGGCAGGATCGGCAACACCGCCGTGGTGCTGCTCGGAGCATTCACCTTCGTGACCGCGACGGTCGGGATCAACATCGTCGCGAACTTCGTCTCCCCGGCGTTCGATTTCTCCAACGTCTGGCCCAGCCGGATCAGCTTTCGGATGGGCGGCATGATCGCGGCGATCGGCTCGGTGTTCCTGACACCGTGGAACCTGTTCAACAATCCGATCGCGATCCACTACACCGTCGATCTGCTGGCAGGCGCGATCGGACCGCTCTACGGGGTGCTGCTGGCGGACTACTATCTGGTCAAGAAACGGGTGATCGACGTGCCGGCACTGTTCAGCGACAGACCCGGCGATACCTACTGGTATCGCGGCGGCGTCAATCCGGTGGCGGTGCAGTCGGTGATTCCCGCGAGCCTGGTCGCGATCGTGGCGAGCTTCGTTCCGGGCGAACTCAAAACCTTCTCGTTGTTCATCGGCGGATCGGTTGCTGCCGTCATCTACGTTGCGCTTTCCAAGCGGCGGGGCTGATCGGCACGACCGATGGCAGATTTCGAGACGGTGGTCGCCGGCGGAACCGTGGTTACCGCCTCCGAGCAGTTCGAGGCCGATATCGGCATCGTCGGCGGACGGATCGTGGCGGTGGGCGAGCGTCTGAGCGGCGCCGACATCATCAGGGCGGATGGGATGCTGGTCATGCCGGGGGGTGTGGACAGTCATTGCCATCTCGAGCAGTTGCGGGCGGACGGCACGACGGACGAGGAAAGCTTCGTGACCGGAAGCCGGTCGGCGCTGGCAGGCGGAACGACGACCGCGATCACGTTCTCGACCCAGTTCAAGGGCCGAGCGATCGCGCCCTCGCTGGCCGAGTATCGGCGACGCGCAGAGTCGGCGATGGTCGATTACGCCTTTCATCAGATCGTGACCGATCCGACGGATGAGGTGATCCTGCGCGAGATACCGGCGATCATTGCCGCTGGCATACGCAGTCTGAAGGTTTTTCTCACCTACGATCCGCTGCATGTCGATGATCGCGGGCTGCTGCGCGTGCTGGCAGCCGCGCGACGGGGCGGCGCCCTGGTGACGGTGCATTGCGAAAACCATGATGCGATCGGATGGCGGACGGAGGCTTTGCTGCGCGATGGCCGGATCGCCCCGAAATTCCATGCCTGGGCTCGGCCGGTCGTGGTGGAGCGGGAGGCCACGTATCGGGCGATCGCGCTGGCGGAACTCGTCGATCAGCCGGTGCAGATCTTTCATGTGTCGAGCGAAGAAGTTGCCGAGGAAGTCGCGCGTGCCCAGGCGCGCGGCCTGAAGGTATGGGCGGAGACGTGCCCGCAATACCTGACGCTCGGTCAGGAAGATCTGGACCGGCCGGGTTTCGAGGGCGCCAAGTTCATCTGCAGCCCGGCGCCGCGTCCGCCGGGAGCGGCGGACGGGTTGTGGCGGCATGTCGCTCGCGGAACCATCAGCGTCATCTCGTCCGACCACAGCGGCTTCTGCTTCGAGGGCCCGCTTGGGAAGCGGATGCACGGGGTCGACGTGCCGTTCAGCGACATCCCGAACGGCGTTCCTGGCGTGGGTGCGAGGTTGGCGCTGATCTTCAGCGAAGGGGTTTCGGCCGGGCGCATCACCGCGAGCGAGTTCGTCGGGCTGACGGCGTTCAATCCGGCTCGCCTGTTCGGGTTGCACGCAAAAGGCCGTCTCTCGCCAGGTGCGGACGCCGACGTCGTGCTTTGGGACCCGGACAAATCGGTCGTGCTGACGAACGAGACGATGCAGCACGCGATCGATTACACGCCCTACGAGGGACGGACGGTCACCGGCTGGCCGGTGATGACGATGCGTCGCGGCGCGGTGGTGATGAAGGATGGCGTGGTGCTGGCCCGCCCCGGAAGCGGACGGTATCTCCCCTGCCCGGCTTACGACTTCATCAGGCCAAGCGGACGGTTGGCCGACGATTTCGACGCGGCCGGGGTCATCGGCTGAAATCGGACGGATCGAGCGTCCGCAGGGTTGTCGTGAGCACGGCAACGGCGTGTGCGATATCCTCGGTGGCGACGGCCTCGTCCGGATGATGGCTGA
>CAXTSH010000026.1:9567-30707 GCA_964246925.1 uncultured Acetobacteraceae bacterium | reverse complement strand
CGTCTTCGGGGGCGCGAAGGTCGATGCTGAACGTGACCTGGCCGGGAATGACGTTGGTCGCCCCCGGGCGGGCATTGATGCAGCCGACGGTGGCGACGACGCCCGGTCGGGCGGTTGCGGCCGCGCGAACAGCTATAATCATCGCCGATGCCGCGACCAGCGCGTCCTGTCTCAGCATCATCGGAACGGTGCCGGCGTGGCCGGCGCGGCCTCGGACGGTCACGGCGGAGCGGGTGGCGCCGTTGATCGCGCTGACGACGCCGAGCGGGGCGCCATTCTTCTCGAGGATTGGACCCTGCTCGATGTGGAGCTCGAGATAGGCGAAGGCGTGTGGCCGGCAGGTGTCCAGTTGGCTGGGGTCGCCGCCGAAGGCGCGCAGCGCGTCTCCGAGCGCGATGCCGTCGGCGTCGCGTGCATCGAGCCAGGCGGGGTCGAAGCGGCCGGCGCACGCGTGCGCACCGGTCAGGGTGACGGGGAAGCGCACACCTTCCTCGTCGCCGAAGGCCCGGATCTGGACCGCGAAGGGGAGCGGGCCGGCGGCCGACAGCGCCTCGATGGCGGCGACGATGCCGAGGCACCCGTCGTAGCGGCCGGCGTCGCGCACGGTGTCGAAGTGGGAACCAAGCAGCAGGACCGGGCTGTCGGGTCGCGGTCCCGGCCGCGTTCCGACGAGGGTCGCCGACGCGTCGAGCCTGGTTGCGAGACCCGTATCGTCCATCCACGACCGGATGAGTGCGGCCGCGTGCCTGTGCGCGGGTGAAAGGAACAGACGGGTGATGCGGCCGGGCTCGTCGGTGCATCGGGCGAGTTCGCGGAGCCGCGCCTCGATACGCTCCGCCGGCGTCATCGAGCTTCGAACAGGATCGGTTGAGCACCCTGCCAGAGCGTCATGCGGCCGAGTTCCGCCAGGTTGGCGAAACCGTCCTCGATGGTGGCGAAATGATTGCCGGCAAGTGTGCCCATCCGGCTCGCGAAATGAACGCTGCCGTAGGCTATGAGGATCTCGGTCTCGCTGAAGCCGCCGGGATAGAACAGGATCTGGCCAGGCGCTGGATAGCTGGTGGCGTTCTCGTGCGCCAGTTTCGACGGAAAATCACCGAGCGGAATCCAGCAGGCTTCGCCGCTCCAGCGGACATGCACGATCCGGTTCCGATACGGCAGCAATTCGCGGAAACGCGCGACGGTGGCAGGTGCTGCGTCCTCGAAACGGGCGGTGAAGCGGTGTGGGCCGGCGGCGATGGCGAGCATTACGCGGGCTCGAAGGCGGCAAAGACATCTTTCCAGTCCGGATGCCAGCGCGACAACGGCGGCCGGTTATGGACGATGTCGCCCGCCGCCCAGAGAATGCGCTTGTGGTCGATGGACGGGGTGACATCGTTGTCGGGGCAGAGGATGTAGAAATCGTTGCGGGCGAGGCCGGCGGCCATGAAGGCCACCACCTGCTCCGGCGTCCAGGCGGCTTCGGGTCTGGTGGCTGCGCCATGCGCGCGTGTGAAGCCAGTGTAGGTAAAGCCGGGAATGAGCAGGTGGGCGGTGACCTGGTGGCCTTCGGTCTTGCGAAGGTCGTGGGCCAAGGCTTCGGTGACGACTTTGATGCCCGCCTTGGAGACGTTGTAGGCGGTGTCTCCCGGGGGACAGGTGATGCCCTGTTTGGAACCGGTGTTGATAATGGCGCAGGGCGTATTCTGGGCGGTCATGGTGGGCGTGAACACCTGGACTCCGTGGATGACGCCCCAGAGATTGGTCTGCAGGATTTCGCGCCAACGCGACGACGGGCTCGAGAGCTGACCGCCGCCTTCCCTGCCGGCGTTGTTCATCAGGACCGCCACTTCACCGAAGGCGGCGAGCGCGCGGTCGCGCAGGGCGCGGACGTCGTCTTCCCGGGAGACGTCGGTCGGGACGGCGAGAAGCTGAGGACAGTCTTCGGACAGGGCGGTGGCGGCGGCGGCCAGGGCGGCCTCGTCGACGTCGGCGAGGCACAGACGCATGTTGCGGCCGGCGAAGAAGTGGGCGGCGGCGAGGCCGATGCCGCTGGCGGCGCCGGTGATGACGGCCACGCGGCCCGGTGCGATCGCGGGGTGGTTCGGGGTGTCGGCGTCCGGCATGGTTTCTCCTGCGGGCTGGCTGAGGGAGGACAGCACGGCGGATGCCGGCTTGCCACGTGGTTCTGATCGTGGCGGGCGTTCGACGCACCGGCTACGGTTACGGCCATGGAACGTGACCTGTTCGTCTATGAGCGGTTCATGCTGGCGGGCGGTCATCCCTGGAACGTCATGCTGGCGGCGCGGCTGCGTGGCGGGTTCGACGCGGGTTCGGTCAGGGCCGCGCTGGACGGGCTGCAGCGTCGTCATCCGGTGCTTCGGGCAGGCATCGTTGAGGAGCGAGGCCGTCATCGGTTCGCCTGCATCTCTCCGGCGCCGCCGATCCCGGTGCGTCAGGTCGAGCGGAATGGTGAGGCGGACTGGTTTCGCGAGATGGCTGAAGAACTCGACCGGCCGCTGCCGGTCGAGCGGGGGCCGATGCTGAGGCTGGTCTGGCTGCGCTCGGACGCCGTCAGCGAGCTGGTGCTGGTGGCTCACCACGCGATCTGCGACGGACGGTCGGTGCTGGTTCTGCTCCGCGAGCTGATCGCACGGCTTCGCGGCCCTGACGGCGAGCCGTCACCGGCGCGCGGGTTTTCGACGATCGCGGAACTCTTCGGACAGGATCCGGTGGGCGGGCGCGCGTCGCGACTGGGGCTGCGACTCTACGCCGCGTTGGGCGGCCTGGTGCTGCGCGCGATGGCGCTGCGGGCGCGCTTGCATGGCGGACCCGGACCGACACCCTGCTATGTGCTGCAGTGGGATATGGACGAGGCTGTCACGGAAGCGCTTCGGGTGCGCGCCAGACGGGCGGCGATCAGCTCCTATGCGGCGCTCGCCACGGCGTTCCTGAGGGCCATCCATGCCGTGCAACCGCGCGAGACGCTGAACCGGCTGATGTGTCCCGTCGATATCCGGCCGGCGTTTGCGATCGACACGTCGGAGCTGCTGTTCGCGAGTCCGCCCAGTGTCAGGCTCTCGATCGACCGTAGGCTGGACGGTGATTTCTGGGCGCAGGCACGGCAGCTCGGCAATGACCTCCGAGCCCGGCGGGCGCGGCTGCGGCCGGACCGTTCGCTGCTGGCGGCGGAGCACCTGCACGGATTGGTCGAGCAGGTCACGAACGCGCATCTGCACGATCGCAAGCGCAATGACCTGAGTTTCACCCATCTGGGCGAGCTCGATCTGCCGGACCAGAAGGAGCGGTTCGGCCTGGAAGCCTTCCTGGCGTTGCTCGCGTCGATGCCGTCTCCCGACACCGCGGCGATCCAGGCGGTGCGATCGGCGGGCCGGATCCGCTTCTGCCTTCTCGCGCGCGAGGCCGTGCTGCCGAGAGCCGACGCGGAGCGCTTGCGCGACCTGGCGATGGCCACAATAAGAATTGGCGGTCCAGGGGCGTCGTGCCTCAGCGTGACGCCCCTGGCGGGGTGAGGGGCGGAGAGGCTGTGAATCGCTTGAAAGCAAGGCCAGGGCGCTGCCCTGGACCCGTTGGGGCCCGCGGCCCCAAACCCGCAACCATTGATAAGTAATGGTTTCCAAAGGCGTCCGCCTTTGGTGGGGTTTGGGGCAAAGCCCCAATTTCGGCTTGTTGCGCCTTCGGCGCGATGAGGAACCCAGGAAAGGCACCCTATGAGCTCTGTCATGCAGACCGCGGCCACGCGTCCGGCCAAGCCATCGTTCGACTGGGAAGACCCGTTCCGGCTCGACCGCCAGTTGTCGGACGAGGAGCGGATGATTCGCGAGACCGCGCGTCAGTTCGCGGCCGATCGGCTGCGCCCGGCAGTGATCGAGGCGTTCCGCGACGAGGTGGTCGATCCGTCGTTGTTTCGCGCCATGGGGGCGACGGGGCTGCTCGGGGTCACCATTCCCGAGGAGTACGGCGGCGCGGGGGCGTCGTACGTCGCCTACGGCCTGGTCGCGCGCGAGGTTGAGCGCGTCGACAGCGGTTACCGATCGATGATGAGCGTGCAGTCGTCGCTGGTGATGTATCCGATCTATGCCTACGGCGACGAGACGCAGCGACGCACCTACCTCCCGCGTCTGGCGAGCGGCGAGGCGATCGGCTGCTTCGGCCTGACCGAGCCCGACGCGGGATCGGACCCTTCAGGGATGCGCACACGGGCGGTGCGGACCAGTGGCGGCTACCGGATCAATGGTGCGAAGACCTGGATTTCGAACGCGCCGATCGCCGACATCTTCGTCGTCTGGGCGAAGTCGGACGCGCATGACGGCGCGATCCGGGGATTCATCCTCGAGAAGGGGATGCAGGGCCTGAGCGCGCCCAAGATCGGGGGCAAGCTGTCGCTGCGTACGTCGGTGACCGGCGAGATCGTCATGGACGAGGTCGAGGTGCCGGAGGCCGCGCTGCTGGCGAACGTGTCGGGTCTGGCCGGTCCGTTCGGCTGCCTTAACCGGGCACGCTACGGCATCTCATGGGGCGTGATGGGGGCGGCGGAGGATTGCTGGCACCGCGCACGACAGTACACGCTCGACCGCAAGCAGTTCGGACGGCCGTTGGCCGCGACCCAATTGGTGCAGAAGAAGCTCGCCGACATGCAGACCGAGGTGGCGCTCGGCCTGCAGGCAAGCTTGCGGGTGGGACAGTTGTTCGATGCCGGCGAGATGGCGCCCGAGATGGTCTCGATCATCAAACGCAACAATTGCGGCAAGGCGCTCGATGTCGCGCGCGCCGCACGGGACATGCATGGCGGCAACGGCATTCAAGAAGAATATCATGTGATGCGTCACCTGATGAACCTGGAGACGGTCAACACCTACGAGGGCACGCATGACGTCCACGCGCTGATCCTCGGTCGCGCGCAGACCGGGATGCAGGCTTTCTTCTGATCTTCGGCGGATTGGGGGTTGTTGAGAGTGGGTTTAGATATATCTATTAGATGTAACTAAACTGCACTGGAACGTTCATGCGTCACAAACACAGAGAGGATCATCATCGTCGGCGCTTCGCCCGTGGCGACCGGGACGGCGAGCTGCACAGTCACGCCGAACATCACCGCGGCGGCCGGCGCGGCGGCCGGCGGTCGGGCCGGGTGTTTGATCATGGCGAACTTCGCTACGTCGTGCTCGCCCTGATCGCGGAGCAACCACGTCACGGCTACGAAATCATCAAGGCGATAGAGGATCGCCTGGCCGGCACGTACAGTCCGAGTCCGGGGGTGATCTATCCAACGCTCACCATGCTCGAAGAGCTGGGGCATGCGACGGTCGCCGAGAGCGACGGCAAGAAGCTCTACGCCATCACGGAGGAGGGCGAGAGCTATCTGAGTGCCAACCGGGCGCCGCTCGACGCCGCCCTGGCCCGTATTGACAGCGTCAGGGCAGCCCATGGCAGCGGCCCGGCGCCGGCGATCATACGCGCCACCGAGAACCTGAAGCTTGCCCTGCGGCTGCGCCAGGCCCGCGGTCCATTGACGGAGGAGCAGGCCCGCACGATCGCCGCCGCGCTCGACACCGCGGCACTCGCGATCGAGCGTAGCTGAGCGGACATGGGGCAAGTCGACCGGCGAGGCGCCCCAACAGGCGGCCTGACGCCGATGGAGCATCCAGGATGCGTGGTTCTGCCGTTCCGGCCTGCGGAGCAATCGTCGCGCGGACGAGGAAAGGCCCGCGTCGGCCGAGGCGGGCCGGTCATCAATTTTCATGCGGATGCCGGGCGGCGCACGGTCCTCCTGGTCATGGCAGCCGCATCCGCGCTCTTGAGCTCGATGATCGCCTGGGTCGATATCCTCGTCTGGGTGAGCGACGTGCTCACGCGAGCCGCGACGAGCGGGTGACCGGGAACCGGATTGTGCCGGCTGACCGCGATGTTGTCTCGCGTGCCAGGCGCTCTCGCAACAGGGTTTCGACCACCTTGGCGGAGGTCAGGACGCCGGGCAGTCCGGCGCCGGGATGGGTGCCGGCGCCAACCAGATAGAGGCCGTCCACCTCCTCGGACTTGTTGTGCGGACGAAACCAGGCCGACTGGGTCAGGCGCGGCGCGATCGAGAAGCCGGCGCCGAAGCGGCTGCGGTAATCGACCCTGAACGTCTCCGGGGTCATCACGCTTTCCGACACGATGGCGTGCCTGAGGCCGGGGAGCTCCCTGGTTTGGAGAATGTCGACGATGCGGTCGCGCAGACGGGGCGTGGTTGTGGACCAGTCGATCGGAGCGCGAAGGTTGGGAACGGGCGCCAGGACATAGAATGCGTCGCAGCCGCGCGGTGCCATGTCGGGGTCGGTTGCAGTAGGTCGATGCAGATAAAGACTGAGGTCGTGGGGGACGCTGGTGCCGCGGCCGAAGACCTCGTCGAGAAGAGCGCGGTAGCGGTCCCCGAGGATGATGGTGTGATGGGCAGTCGCGTCATAACGTCGATTTGTCCCAAAATAGAGAACGAAGAGTCCCATCGAATATGACTGCCGATCGAGACGGCGGTCGGTCCAGCGACGCCGCCCGATTCCTGGCAGGAGGTCGGCATAGAGTGAGGGCGCGTCGGCGTTGGCAATTACGATGTCGGCAGGCAGGGTCTCGCCGGTTGCGAGCGCGATGCCTGTCACGCGCCGTCGGTTCGGTTCGGTGGTGATGCGGATGACGTCCGCGTTGAGGCGCCGTCTGACGCCCTGTCGTTGCATCAGAGCACCAAGCGCTGCGACCAGGGCGCCGGTGCCTCCGCGCGGAAACCAGACGCCGTGGGCACGCTCGAGATGCTGGATCAGGGCATAGATGCCGCTGGTGTGGAACGGATGACCACCGACGAGCAACGGTTGCAGACTGAAGACGCGTCTCAGCCTGTCATCGGCAATGTGGCGGCGCACCAAATCGTGGACCGATCGAAAGCCGCCCAGCTTGAGAAGCTTGGGGAGGGCTCCGAGCATCGTCGAGGCGCGGTGGAACGGCATGGCTCCGTAACGCTCGTAGCCGATCTCATAGAGGGCGCGGGACCGGGACAGCATGGCTTCGTAGCCTGGCAGGTCGGCGGCCGAGAATTTTGCGATCTCGGCACGCATCGAATCGGCGTCGGCGGAATAATCGAATTGGCAGCCGTCGGGGAAGGTGATTCGGTAGAACGGGTAAACCGGGCAGAGTTCGACGTGGTCGGGAAGGTTCTCGCCGAAGAGTGCGAAGAGTTCCTCGAGAAGAAACGGCGCGGTGATCACCGTCGGTCCGGCGTCAAACCGGAAGCCGCCATGTTCGACGACGCGGCCGCGCCCGCCAAGTTGGTCGAGACGGTCGACAAGTGTGACATTCTGGCCGAGCGCTCGCGCGCGCAGAGCGGCGGCGATGCCGCCGAAGCCGGCACCGACCACGATCGTTTCGATGGGCTTGCGGCTCACCGCGTCTCGGGAGACGCGGTGAGGGTTAAAAAGGGTTGATGAACCCGGTGTTCGGGTAGATGGTCGCGCCTGTCCGAGCAGACCACCGCAATGGGGACGCATCGATGGGCACGCCGATCCGATCCAGGGCATTCGTCGGTCCGGGTGCTGCCGGTGCGGTCGGGTCGGATGCGATTGGAAGAGGCCGTCTGAGCGCCTCGGGTCTGCAGGCGCTGACCAATTTCGTCGATACCGCCGTCCCTGCCCTGTTGTTGCTGACGCTGATGGCGGCCGAACAGAACAGCGAGACCGTTCCGGACCTCAAGCGGTTGGCCACCATGTTGAGCGAGTGGCAGGACCTGGTCGGGGTCGATCCGGAAGGGCCGGATCCGACGCCGAGCGCCGTCAGCCGGCTCTATCGCGCGGTCAACAGCCTCAAGTCGCAGACGGGACGGATCGGCGACGCCTGATCCGGTCATCAGGCGGTGGCTCGGCCGAACGGACGGTTCAGGCGGACGATCTCCAGGTTGAGAACCGACGCGAAACTCACCCAGACGAAATAGGGGGCCAGGAGCCACGCGGCGAGCGGCGCGCGGGAGTGGAACGTCACGATCAGCGCCAGGATCGAGAGCCAGAGTGGTACGACCTCGACCAGGGCCCAGTCGGGGCGCTGCAGCTTGAAGAACAGGCCGCTCCAGGCGGTGTTCAGCACGCCGTTGATCGCAAACAGAACCAGAGTGGTGACGCGTTCGTCATGGTTGGCGGCCGAGCGCCAGGCGAGCACGGCGGCCGCCACACAGAGGAACCCGATTGTCGTCCAGGCCGGCCCGAACAGCCAGTCGGGCGGGTTCCAGGAGGGCTTGCGCAGGCGCAGATACCAGCTGGTGACTTCGGTGATGGTGAGCGCGAAGCCGGCGCCGAGCACCAGGGACATGCACAGGAAGGCGATGATGGTCTGGTGGATCACGCCGAGACGAGGCCGGTCAGGTGGGCCATGTTCTTGGCGAAAATGCGTAAGTGGACGATCGGCCTGGCGCGGACGAGCTCCTTGGTCATGTAGGCGGACCAAGTGAGCGACTGGACGTCCGGATCGCGGCAGATGCTGACGAAACGCTCGCGCCGGTTGTCGTTGGCGTACCAGAAGCGTTGCATCATGCCGAGGATGCGGAACACCTGGCCGTGATGGCGCATGAACTCGCGCCGAGCGGTGCGCAGCGCGCGGGCATCGCGGGTGGCGAGAAAGGTGTCGACCGCGTCGGAAGCGAGACGGCCGCCCAGCATGGCATAGTAGAGCCCCTCGCCAGAGGCGGGAGCCACGACGCCGGCGGCGTCGCCGGCGAGGACGACATTGCGGCCGTCATCCCATTTCGGGAGAGGTTTGAGGGGGATCGGAGCGCCTTCGCGGCGAATGGTTTCGGCGCCGGCAAAACCCGTCGCTTCGCGGAGGCTGGCGGTGGCGGGACGAAGCGGGAAACCCTTCTGCATGCTGCCCAGGCCGATGCTCGTCGTGGGGCCGTGCGGAAAGACCCAGCCATAGAAGTCGGGAGACACGCGCCCTTCGTAATGGACCTGGCAGACCGACGGATCAGCGTTGGCCGGGGAGCGGACGATTTCGTGATAGGCGAAGACGTAGCGCATGCGGTCGGCGCCGCGGATTTGGGCCGCGCGGGCGACGCCGGATTTGGCGCCGTCGGCGCCGATGACGGAGCGGGTGTCGATGGTGAAGGGCGCACCGCCTTTCGACGAGTGCTCGCGGCAATGGATCAGAGTGGTGCCGTCCGGGCGGCGATCCAGGCCTTCGAAGGTGCCCAGCCGGCGTTGGGCGCCGGCGGCGGCCGCGCGGGCCCGGAGCCACTCGTCGAAATGCTCGCGGTCCACCATGCCGACGAAACCATCCCCGATCGGCATGTCCGCCGAGCGGTGGGACGGTGCGTAGACGCGGGCAGAACGAGCCTTGGCCACGAGGAGATGGTCGGGGATGTCGAAATCCTGGATCAGTCGCGGTGGAATCGCGCCACCACAGGGCTTGATACGCCCGCCGCGGTCCAGCAGGAGGATTTTGCGTCCGCGTCTGGCGAGATCGTGGGCGGCTGTGGCCCCGGACGGGCCACCACCGACGACGACGGCGTCGTAGAGGGGCATCGGGTTCATCCTTTCAGGGCGAGCGCGGTGACCAGCATGCCGAGCACGTAGAGCGTGGTGCCGGTGCCGTTGTACCAGGGAGCGCGGCCGCGCGGGTCGGCGAGCAGGCGCCGCATGAGCAGGAGCTGGCCGGCAAGCAGGACCCCGACGGCGGCGGCGTAGAGGGGCTCGTGCCTGCTGAGCAGAAACGCCACGACGCCGAGCTGGGCGGCAGCCATGACGACGCAGGCGATCCGGCAGGCGCGGTCAGGGCCCAGGCGAGCGGGGAGCGTGCCGAGGCCGGTCTGCCGGTCGCCGGCGATGGATTTGAAGTCGTTCAGCGTCATGATCCCGTGGGCGCCGAGGCTGTAGAGGGCGGCAGTGGTGACGATGGCCGGACCGGGCATGGCGTGCAGGCAAACGGCAGCGCCGGCGAACCAGGGCAGGCCCTCGTAGGAGAAGCCGCAGGCGAGCGCGCTCCACCAGCCGTTCCGCTTCAGACGGACCGGCGGGGCGCTGTAGAGCCAGGCGAGGATCAGGCCGATGAGGGCGGCGACGGCGACGTAACGGCCCAGCGCGAGGGCCAGGGCAAAGGCGAGGGCGCTCCAGAGGCAGGCGATCCAGAAACCCCACCGGCCGGGGATGCGGCCGGAGGGTATGGGACGGGCAGGCTCGTTGATCGCGTCTACGTGGCGGTCGTACCAGTCGTTGACGGCTTGACTAGCGCCGCAGGCGAGCGGGCCGGCCAGGATCGCGCCGCAGGCAATCAACTGCCACCGGCCGCCACCGGCGGAGACGACGCCGCAGCCGAAAGCCCACATCGGCGGGAACCATGTGAGGGGTTTCAGGAGCTCCAGGATAGCAAATAGGCCCGGGGCTCTGCCCCTGGACCCCGTTGGGGCCGCGGGCCCCAAACCCCGGTTTCCAAAGGCAAGGCCTTTGGCGGGGTCAAGGGGCAGCGCCCCTTGCTTCACTGATCTTCTCCGTTCGAATCGTCGAGGTCGCCAAGACCGTAACGACGCAGTTTCACGTACAGGCTCTGGCGGCTGAGGCCGAGCATCTCGGCGGCCGACGCGCGGTTGTCGCCGGTCAGCTCGAGGGCGGCCTCGATACAGAGGCGTTCGATCACGTCGGTCGCGTCGCGGACCAGGTCCTTGAGCGAGACGCGGCCGATGAGTTCGGTGAGCTGCTCGACCGAGCGCGGCATCACGGCCGTCTGCTCGGGTGCGGCGGGTTCGTCGAGACGGCGGCCCACGTCGCGGATCGCAAAACCGTAAGACGGCAGTTCGGCGCCGAAGACGGCGACGGCGGAGATTTCGACTTCGCTGGCGAGGCCTTGCGCGCCACGCAGCGTGGTGCGGAACAGTCGAACCGAGCCGCGCTGGCGGAGGTTGGCGAGCAGCACGGGGACGTCGACCCCGGGTTGGCCGAGCCAATCCTCTAGATTGGCGCCGCGCGCCTGGTCGGAGCTTGGAAGCTGCGCCATGGCAAGGAATGCACTGTTGACGGCGAAGATGTTGCCGTCGGGTCCGGTGAAGGCGAAGGCGTCGGGCGCCTGCTCGAGCGCGCTGAGAAGGCGGTCGCTGAGCTCGGACGGGTCCGGGACCAGGGCAGTGCGGGGGAGAAGGCGGACGATGACGACGCTGGTTTCGTCCTCGGTCAGGAGAGAGGCGGTGAGTGCCGCGTCGCCGCCGTCCTCGCTGCCGGTGCCGGACAGCCGCGCCCGGATGCTGTCGGCGCGGCCGGCGGTCCGAAGGGCTGCGAGGAAGCGGTGGACAGCGGGACGGTCGGCAGACTCGAAAAGGTCTGTAAAGAGCTTGCCAGCGACGCGCTTGCCGGTGCCGGGCAGAGCGTGGCCGGCACCATTGACCTCGGTGATACGCATGGTCTGGGCATCGAGGACGATCAGTGGCTCGGGCGCGGTGTCGAACAGGAGGCGGTAGCGCGCCTGCGCCTGGCGAAGGGCGGCATAGTCGCGCGAGATCGCCTGCTGGGCGTCGACCAGCCGCTGCTGAAGGATGGCCATCGGGCGGAGATCGCGGCCGAAGGCGACGATCGGGCCGCCTCGCCGGGTGCGAACGGCGGAATACTCCACGGCAACTCCGGTGCCGGTCCCGGTCAAGTGATTGAGATGGCGGAGTTGCGGCTCGCGATCCTTGACGGCGCCGTCGAGGAGGGCGGCGGCCTTCGGACGGCTCTCGGCAGTGACCATATCCGAGAGCTTGCGGCCGCGCCAGGAAGCGGTGTCGGTCAGCACGCCTTCGAAGTCGCTGTCGCGGAAGGCGAGGTCGCGGACCGTGCCGTCGGTGTCGAGGATCAGCGCGATGTCGGCGGCGGCCGCGATCAGACGCGACGCGTCCTCGGCGTCGAACGTCCCAAGCGCGTCCGACGGCCGGGCGAACCGGCTCCCCTTCGGCATCAATCGTGCCCCGTCCGGACGAGACGCTCGGCGGTCGCGATCGCGCTGGCAGCATCCGAGGCCGTCGCGTCGGCACCAACCAGGACGGCAAGCTCCGGGCGGTCGTTGAAGACCGGACCGCCGACCATGATGACGAGGTCGCGGTTGCAGGAAGAGCGGCGCGCAACCTCGATACAGCGTGCCAGGCGGGTCAGGTGAACCTCGGCGCCAAGCGAGAAGCCGAGCAGGCCGAAGGGCGTTGCGGCGACGCGACGCTGCACGTCAACGGCGTTGCGGACCTTCGGGCACTGGGCGGTCCAGCCGGCGCGCCGAAAGAAGGCCGCCAGCATCGACAGACCGAAGGAGTGCTGTTCGCCTGGGGTGGCGAGAAGAAGTGCCGCACTCGCCGGCAGCGGCGACGCGGGCGCGACCTCGAGAGCGGGGGCGAGATCGCGGAAGATCTGCTGCAGATGGTCGGTCGCCAGCGTCACGTCGGCAAAGGAGGCCAGGTCGGCGGACCAGAGGTCGCCGAGGTGGCGGGCGGCACCGGTGAGAAGGTGCAGCGAAATGGTCTCCGCCGCCACGCCGGAGCCGCGAAGACGGGCGACGATCGCGTCGGCGTCGCTACGGGCGCCTTTGAGGAGCGTGCCGGCGAATGCGATGGCCTCCTGGCTCGGCGCATGCGACGGTTTCGGGGCGGGAGCCGGCGGGACGATCAGGTCGGGGCCGCCCGGCGCGAAGCCGGTCGACATCAGGCGCGGAATGACGTCGCGCTGCACGAGCTGCTCGAGAATCGCGGCCAGCCGCTGGCGGCGGGTGCCCTCGTCGGCAATGCTCGACTTGCCTCCCTCCGGTGCGCGGGGCAGCCGAATGACCTTTTGGCTGCCGTTCGACATACGGCTCTCCTGCGCGCCGATTGTCGCGCGTGTTCGCGCGGTGTGGTCCATCTTGCGCTGCATCGCACCAGCCATCCGGACCCTCCCTGGACGTGAAATAAGAGGGCAAGCGGCGCCACGGTGTCAATCGGGACTTACGTCTAGAGTCCTTGACACTTTTCGCGCCGGAGCCGTAGCGTCCCGTTGTCGGCGTCCTCGCAGAGCGGGCCGGGACGAGCCCGCACCGGGGCGTAGGCACACGGAGGAAGCGGATGATCTCGAGCCTCGGCAACCTCGTCGGCGTCTATGATTGCTGTCCCTGGTCGGCGACGACGGGGCGTCGGGTCGAACACCCGCCAGAGCGGGCGGCGCCGCTCTATACGCCGGAGCAGCGGCGGCGGCGAGACGAGAGCAGTTGGACCCTCGTGCAGGGCGTGCTGGCGCCGCTGCAGTTCGCGGCTTTTGCGGTCAGTCTGGCGCTGGTGCTCCGGTTCGTGTGGACCGGCCAAGGTTATGCGGCGGCGACCGCGTCGATCCTGGTCAAGACCGGGCTGCTCTACACGATCATGATCACCGGGGCGTGCTGGGAGAAGGCGGTGTTCGGCCGCTGGCTGTTCGCGCCGGCCTTCTTCTGGGAGGATTTGTTCAGCTTCCTGGTGATCGCGTTGCACACGGCCTACGTCGTCGCCCTGCTGACCGGGATGCTCGCGGCGCCGCAACTGATGCTGTTGGCGTTAACGGCCTACGCGTCCTACGTCGTCAATGCGGCGCAGTTCGTGCTCAAGCTGCGGGCGGCACGGCTCTCGGTGCCGCACGCGATGCGGGTGGCGGATTGAGCGACTGCGCGCCCTCGTCGTCGCCGGTCATCCGCGAGCGCGGGCAGCGGGAGGTGTTCTGCGGCCTGACGGGAATCGTGTGGCTGCATCGCCGGATCCAGGACGCGTTCTTTCTGGTGGTCGGATCGCGGACGTGCGCGCACCTGCTGCAGTCGGCGGCCGGGGTGATGATCTTCGCAGAACCGCGGTTCGCGACGGCGATCATCGAGGAACGGGATTTGGCCGGGCGAGCCGATCTCGATGCGGAGCTTGACCGGGTCGTCGACCGGCTGCTGGAGCGGCGTCCGGACATCAAGTTGCTGTTCCTGGTGGGGTCGTGTCCCTCGGAGGTGATCAAGCTCGATCTGTCGCGGGCAGCGGCGCGGCTGCAGACGCGGTTCATGCCGCGCTGCCGGGTGCTGAGCTACTCCGGATCCGGAATCGAGACGACGTTCACCCAGGGCGAGGATGCGTGTCTCGCATCGATGGCGGCGGTGCTGCCGTCGGAGAACTCGTCGTCGTTGCTGGTGGTGGGCGCGCTGCCGGACAACGTCGAGGCGCAGTTTGCGGCGCTGTTGGAGGCGGCGGGGCTCGGGCCGGTGCGGTTCATGCCTCCGCGCCGGGCCGATCTGCTGCCGGCAGTGGGGCCAGGGACGCTGATGCTGCTGGCGCAGCCGTTCCTGGCGGAGACGGCGCGGGTCCTGCAGGAGCGCGGTGTGCGGCGGATCGAGGCCCCCTTCCCTCTCGGAGTCGAGGGAACGGAAGGCTGGTTGATGGCGGCGGCTTCGGCCTGGGGCGTGCCGCGGCTGCGTATGGAGGCGGCGATGGCGTCCAGCCGGGCGCGGGCGCGTTCGTCGCTGGCACGGCATCGGGCGTCGCTGGCGGGCAAGCGGATTTTCTTTTTTCCGGACAGCCAGCTCGAAGTGCCGCTGGCACGATTTGTCTCGCGCGAGCTCGGGATGGAGCTGGTCGAAGTGGGTTCGCCGACCATGCACCGGCAACATCTCGCGGCCGAGCTTCCCATGCTGCCGCCGGGGACGGTCCTGAGCGAGGGACAGGATGTCGACCGCCAGCTCGACCGGTGCCGTGCGGCGCGGCCGGACCTGGTGGTGTGCGGGCTGGGGCTCGCCAACCCGCTCGAGGCCGAGGGGATCGCGACCAAATGGTCGATCGAGCTGCTGTTCAGTCCCATTCACGGGTTCGAGCAGGCGGCGGACCTGGCCGGGTTGTTCGCGCGCCCGCTCGCGCGGCGCGACCGGCTGGCGGTGTAGGACGATGAAACTGACCCTCTGGACCTATGAGGGACCGCCGCATGTGGGTGCGATGCGGATCGCGTGCGCCATGGAGGGCGTGCACTACGTGCTGCACGCGCCGCAGGGCGACACGTATGCGGACCTGCTGTTCACGATGATCGAGCGTCGGGATCGGCGTCCGCCGGTGAGCTACACGACGTTTCAGGCGCGCGACCTCGGTGGCGACACGGCGGAATTGTTTCGGCGCACGGCCCGCGAGGCGGTGGAGCGGTTCAAGCCCGACGTGCTGCTGGTGGGTGCGTCCTGCACCGGTGAGCTGATCCAGGACGATCCGGCGGGATTGTCACGCGGATTGCCGGTGCCGGTGGTGCCGCTCGATCTGCCGGCCTACCAGCGCAAGGAGAATTGGGGGGCGGCGGAGACGTTCTACCAGCTCGTGCGGAGATTTGCCGCGGGCGAGCGGACGGGGTGCCGTCCGTCGTGCAATGTGTTGGGCCCCACGGCGCTCGGGTTTCGCAACCGCGACGATGTTCGCGAGATCCGTGCGTTGATCGAGAACCTTGGGGTGTCGGTCAATGTGGTCGCACCACTCGGGGCGACGGTTGCCGACCTGGCGCGGCTCGGAGCGGCCGACTTCAACGTGGTGCTGTATCCGGAGATCGCGGATACGGCCGCGCGCTGGCTCGAGAAAACATTCGGGCAGCCTTCAATCCGAGTGGTTCCGATCGGGGTCGGTGCCACGCGCGAGTTCGTGGCCGAGGTCTGCAAACTTGCGGGAGTCGCAGTTCCGCCAGCGCTCGAGGTGGGCAATCTGCCATGGTACTCTCGGTCGGTCGACGCGACGTATCTGACCGGCAAGCGGGTGTTCGTGTTCGGCGATGCGACGCACGCGATCGCGGCCGCGCGGGTCGCCGCCGACGAGCTCGGGTTCGAGGTGGTTGGACTCGGCACCTACTCGCGCGAGTTCGCGCGCGATGTCCGCGACGCTGCGGCGCGACGGGGGATCGAGGCGCTGATCAGCGACGATTATCTCGAAGTCGAGGCGCGGATCGCGGCTCTCGAGCCCGAGCTGGTGCTTGGCACACAGATGGAACGGCACATCGCCAAGCGGTTGGGCGTGCCGTGCGCGGTGATCTCGTCGCCGGTGCACGTGCAGGATTTTCCGGCGCGCCACTCTCCGCAGATGGGGTTCGAGGGCGCGAACGTGCTGTTCGATACCTGGGTGCATCCGCTGATGATGGGGCTTGAGGAACATCTGCTGTCGATGTTCCGCGAAGACAGCGAGTTCGGCGAGAGCCCTTCGCACCTCGGCGAGACGGTAGCCGAGGCGCCAGCGGCGACCGGGACGTCGTGGGCGCAGGAGGCGGAACTCGAACTGAGACGGGTGCCGGTCTTCGTTCGCGGCAAGGCGCGGCGCAATACCGAGCGCTTCGCACGCGAGCGTGGGATTGCGACCATCAGCGTGCAGACGCTCTACGAAGCGAAGGCGCATCATGCAAGGTGAACCGGCCCCCATCCGCGTGGTCGTGGTCACGATGGATAGCTATCTCGCGCGCGCCGCCTCCAGTGCGCAGGAGAGCATCCGCCCCGAACTTCCCGGGCTTGAATTGGTGCTGCACGCGGCAGACGAGTGGGGGCAGGACGAAGCGGCGCTGCAGGCCTGCCGCGACGATATCGCGCGAGGCGACATCATCATCGCGTCGATGCTGTTCCTTGACGCGCACGTGAATGCGGTGCTGCCGGCGCTGCAGGCGCGTCGCGACGCGTGCGACGCGATGCTGTGCATGATGTCTGCCGGCGAGATCACGCGGCTGACACGCCTGGGCAAGTTCGACATGTCGGCCGAGGCGACCGGTGCCATGGCGATGCTCAAGCGGTTGCGTGGGGATCGCAAGCCGGGACTGTCGGCGAGCGGCCGCGACCAGATGAAAATGCTTAAGCGGCTGCCGAAGCTGCTGAGGTTCATCCCTGGTGCGGCGCAGGACGCACGTTCGTACTTTCTCTCGTTGCAGTATTGGCTGGGGGGATCGGAAGACAATCTCGCCGGCCTGGTGCGTTTGCTGGTCGGTCGATATGCGACCGGAGAGCGGCGCGGTTTGACGGGAGCGGTTCGGCCAGCCGCACCCGTGGAGTATCCGGAGATCGGGCTCTATCATCCGGCGTTGACGAAACGGATCGTGTCGGCGGTGTCGGAATTGCCGAAGCGGCGCAAGCAGGGTGTCTCGAAAGGGACGGTGGGGCTGCTGCTGCTTCGATCCTACGTGCTCGCGGGCAACGCCGCACACTATGATGGGGTGATCGAAGCGCTCGAAGCGCGCGGCCTCGAAGTGGTGCCGGCGTTCGCCGCCGGGCTCGATGCGCGAGGTGCGATCGAGCGCTTCTTCATCCGCGACGGCGCGCCCGCGATCGATGCGCTGGTGTCGCTGACCGGGTTCTCGCTGGTGGGCGGCCCTGCGTACAACGATGCGCGCGCGGCCGAGGACATCCTGTCGCGCCTCGATGTGCCGTACGTGCTTGCGCATCCGGTCGAGTTCCAGACCATCGAGCAGTGGGAAGGCGACGCGCGCGGCCTGATGCCGGTGGAGGCCGCGATGATGATCGCTATTCCGGAACTTGACGGCGCGATCTGGCCGATGACGTTCGGTGGACGATCCAGCAACGGTGGCTCCGAGGAGTCGCACCGGCGGCAGATGGTGTCGCATCGCGAGCGCGCCTCGACGCTGGCGGCACGGGTCGGGCGACTTGTGTCGCTGCGCCGCTCGGAACGAGCCGAACGGCGTGTGGGGGTCGTGCTGTTCAATTTTCCTCCCAACGGCGGAGCGACCGGGACGGCGGCGTATCTGTCGGTGTTCGAGTCGCTGCATCGGACCATGACGGCGATGTGCGCGGCAGGTTACCGCGTTGAGGTACCGGAGAGCGTGGACGCGCTGCGCGCGCGGGTGCTGGAGGGAAACGCGGCTCGATATGGGACGGCGGCCAACGTGGCCGCGCGGATCCCGGCCGGCGACCACGTCAGGCGGGAGCGGCACCTGGGTGAGATCGAGCGGGTTTGGGGTGCCGCGCCGGGACGACAGAACAGCGACGGCACCAACATCCAGATCCTGGGCGAGCATTTCGGCAACGTGTTCGTGGGTATTCAGCCGGCCTTCGGTTACGAGGGCGATCCGATGCGGCTGCTGTTCGAGCACGGGTTCGCACCGACGCACGCGTTCTCGGCATTCTATCGCTGGCTGCGGGAAGATTTCTCGGCGCATGCGCTGCTGCATTTCGGGACGCACGGCGCGCTCGAGTTCATGCCCGGCAAGCATGCGGGGATGTCGGCTGCGTGCTGGCCGGACCGGCTGATCGGGGATCTGCCGAACCTCTATCTGTATGCGGCGAACAATCCGTCGGAAGGCGCCCTCGCCAAGCGGCGGACCGGGGCGACGCTGATCAGCCACATGACGCCGCCGCTCGCGAGTGCCGGGCTGTATCGCGGTCTGCAGGACCTGAAGAGTTCGATCGACCGGTGGCGTGGGCTTGAGCCGGACGCGGACGACGATCAGCTTGCGTCCTTGGCCGAGTTGATTCAGGCACAGGCAGCCCTGGTCGAGCTTGGGGCGGCCGAGCCGGCGTGGCCGGGCTCGGAGACCGAGGCGATGGTCGAGCGGTTGCGCGGCGCCCTGCTGGAGCTGGAGTATTCGCTGATCCCGCATGGGCTGCACGTCGTGGGCAGGCCGCCGCCGGCGGAAGCCCGGGCGGAGATGCTGGACGCGGCTGGCGTGACTGACCCGGCGCGTCGTGCAGCACTCGATGCCGCAATGGGGACCGATCATGAATTGCCGGCTTTGCTGCACGCGCTGGATGGCGGCTATGTGAGGCCTGCACCGGGGGGCGATGTTCTGCGCAACCCGGAGGTGCTGCCGACGGGACGCAATCTGCACGGGCTTGATCCGTTCCGCATCCCGAGCGCGTTTGCGGTGCTTGACGGGGCGCGTCAGGCGGACCGGCTGCTCGAACGTCACCGTGCCGATACGGGACGGTTGCCGGAAACGGTGGCGATGGTGCTGTGGGGAACCGACAACCTCAAGACCGAGGGAGGCCCGATCGCGCAGGCGATGTGGCTGCTCGGTGCGGAGCCGCATCGGGATAGCTATGGGCGGCTCGCGGGAGCGCAACTCATCCCGCTCGAACGGCTCGGACGGGCTCGGATCGACGTGGTCATCACCTTATCGGGAATTTTCCGGGATCTGCTCCCCATGCAGACGTCTATGCTGGCGCAAGCCGCCTTGCTCGCGGCGGGTGCGGACGAGCCGGTGGAGATGAACCATGTGCGGGCGCACGCGCTGGCGTTCATCAACCAGCATGGCGGCGATCTGGAGACCGCGGCGTTGCGTGTGTTCGGCAACGCCGAAGATGCCTACGGGGCGAACGTCAACAGCCTGATCGATGCGGGCGGCTGGTCGGACGAGGACGAGCTCGCCGACGCTTTCGTCAAGCGCAAGGGTTACGCCTATGGCGTCGGCGGTCATGCGGCCCGCAACGACCGCGTGCTGTCGAGCGTGCTGCGTCATGTCGACGTCGCCTACCAAAATCTCGACTCCGTTGAACTGGGTGTGACGACGGTCGACCACTATTTCGACACGTTGGGCGGCATCTCGCGTGCGGTCAGGCGGGAGCGCAACGGGACGGCAGCGGACATCTATATCGGTGATCAGACGCGCGGCGACGGCACGGTCCGTTCGTTGTCCGAGCAGGTGACGCTGGAGGCGCGGACCCGTTCGCTGAACCCAAAATGGTATGAGGCGCTGCTGGAGCACGGCTACGAGGGCGTCCGGCAGATCGAGGCGCAGGTGACGAACACGCTGGGCTGGTCGGCGACGACGGGCCAGGTGGCGCCCTGGATTTATCAGCAGCTCAGCGAGACGTTCGTTCTGGAGCCGGAAATGCGCGAGCGGATCGCGGCACTCAATCCGGCCGCGTCCGCCAAGATCGCCAACCGCCTGCTCGAGGCGTGCGAGCGGCGTTACTGGGCGCCGGATGCGTCGACGCTGGAAGGTTTGAAGCGGGCGGGCGACGCGATCGAGGATCGGCTCGAAGGATTGGTGGGAGTGGCGGCATGACGATCACGACGAAGATCCCCGCACTCCCCGAGGCGCTCCGGCGCGCGTCCGGGTGCGGCTCGTGCGAGGATGGCGAAGGCAGCGTGCAGGTTCGGGTCGATACGCCAAGGAAAGCCGGGACGGCGAAGGTGTTCGCCGTCTACGGCAAGGGTGGCATTGGCAAAAGCACGACGTCGTCGAACCTGTCGCTTGCCTTTGCGCGACTGGGCCGGCGGGTGCTGCAGATCGGCTGCGATCCGAAACACGACAGCACGTTCACTTTGACCAAGCGGCTGATCCCGACGGTGATCGACGTGCTGGAAGGGGTGGATTTCCATCCGGAGGAGTTGCGGCCGGACGATTTCCTGGTCGAGGGCACCGGCGGCGTGATGTGCGTCGAGGCGGGCGGACCTCCGGCCGGAACCGGGTGCGGCGGGTATGTCGTCGGGCAGACGGTCAAGCTGCTGCGCGAGCATCATCTGCTGGAAGATACCGATGTGGTGATCTTCGATGTGCTGGGCGACGTGGTCTGCGGCGGGTTTGCCGCACCCCTGCAACATGCCGACCAGGCATTGATTGTCACCGCGAACGATTTCGACAGCATCTTCGCGATGAACCGGATCGTGGCGGCAATCGAGGCGAAGGCGCGCAACTACGACGTCCGGCTCGGCGGCGTGATCGTCAACCGGAGTGACGCGACGGACCAGGTGGACCGGTACAACGCGGCGGCGGGGCTGAGCACACTGGCGCATTTTCCGAGCCTGGACGCGATACGCCGGTCGCGACTGAAGAAGTCGACGGTGTTCGAGATGGAGGAGACGCCCGAGATCGCCTCGGTGCAGGCCGAGTATCTGCGATTGGCGGCGACACTCTGGGCGGGAACGCCTTCGCTGGAGGGGAAGGCACTGCGGGACCGCGACATCTTCGAGCTGCTCGGTTTCGAGTGATGATGGCCTACGAGCAGCGACGGGGCGAACTCGCCACCTACTTCGACCGGACGGCGGTCGAGGCGTGGAAGCGACTGACCTCGGATGCGCCGCTCGGGCGGATCAGAGCGACGGTGCGTGCGGGTCGTGATCGGATGCGGTCGGTGCTGGTCGGCTGGCTGCCGACGGATCTGCGCGGTGCACGCGTGCTGGATGCGGGATGCGGGACCGGGGCGCTGGCGGTGGAGCTCGCGCGTCGCGGGGCGGACGTGGTCGCGGT
>CAXTSH010000026.1:0-9467 GCA_964246925.1 uncultured Acetobacteraceae bacterium | reverse complement strand
GTGATGATCGTCGAGCTGGGGGTCCCTGCCCGCCTGGTCGCGGTGGTGGTGGCGCTGCCGCTGGTGCTCGCACCTGCGCGCGCGCTGATTGGCTTCCGGTCGGACACGCACCGGTCGGCGCTGGGCTGGCGGCGGGTACCGTATCTGTGGATCGGCACGATGCTGCAGTTCGGCGGACTCGCGATCATGCCGTTCGCGCTGCTGCTGCTGTCCGGCTATCATTCCGCACACACACCGTCGTTCGCGGGACCGTTTGGCGCTGCGGTCGCCTTTCTGATGATCGGGGCCGGGTTGCACACGGTGCAGACGGTGGGGCTGGCGCTGGCGACCGATCTCGCGCCGGCGCGGTCGCGGCCTCAGGTGGTGACGGTAATGTGCCTGATGCTGCTGGTGGGCGTGCTGGCGAGCGCGCTGATGTTTGGCCTGCTGCTGGCGCGGTTTTCCGAAATGCGGCTGATCCAGGTGGTGCAGGGCGCTGCCGTGGTGACGGTGGTTCTGAACGGCATCGCGCTCTGGAAGCAGGAGCCGCGTGGGCTGGCGTCGAACGCGGCGGAGAGCCCGCGTTTCGACGTGGCGTGGCGGGCGTTGCTGGCCGAGCCGCAGGGACGCCGCCGGCTGCTCGCGGTCGGCGTCGGCACGATTGCCTTCAGCCTGCAGGACGTGCTGCTGGAGCCGTATGGCGGGCAGGTGCTCGGCTTGCCGGTGGGTGCCACGACGGCGTTGACGGCATTGCTGGCGGCAGGGGGCTTGGGCGGTTTCGCGGTGGCGGGATTTCTGCTCGGGCGCAGGCTCGACCGGTATCGGCTGGCGGCGTTCGGCGCCATGGCAGGGTTGGTCGCGTTCGTGTGCGTCATGCTGGCTGCACCCATGCGCTCGAGTGGCATGTTCGCGTTCGGGACCGCCGCGATCGGGTTTGGTGCTGCACTGTTCCTGGCGGGAACGTTGTCGGGAGCGATGGACCGCAATGGCCGGCACTCGGTCGGCCTGGCACTCGGACAATGGGGTGCGGTGCAGGCGTTTGCGGCGGGTTCGGCGATCGCCGGCGGCGGCATCCTGAGAGACCTGGTCGGCAACGTTGCCGTCCATGGCGGCCTGGGACCGGCGATGGTCGGGCCGGCGACGGGCTACGAGGCGGTCTATGGACTGGAGATCATGCTGTTGTTCGCGACCCTGATCGTGTTGGGGCCGCTGGTTCGGTTTGCGCCGCCCGCCGGTCTCGGTCAGGCGGCAATGCCGGTTGGAGGAGCACGATGATGCATTTCTGGCAAGGCAACTACATCGACTGGGCGCAGATCACGCTTTATGCGTTCTGGATCTTCTTCGCCGGGCTGGTGGTCTATCTGCAGCGCGAGAGCAAGCGTGAAGGGTTCCCGATGGTCTCCGAGGTCGAGCCGTTCACCGAGCGAGTGGCCGGCGATGCGTGGCCGCAGACACCGGAGCCGAAGAAGTTCCGGACAATCAACGGTCACGTGATGTTCGTGCCGCCTGGGCAGAGACCGCGATTTCCGGAGGGCGCCAGACCGATAGCCTCGTTCCCTGGCGCGCCGCTCGAGCCGACGGGCAATCCGCTGGTGGACGGGATCGGGCCGGCGTCATGGTGCTACCGGATCGACGAGCCCGAAACAGATGCCGACGGAACGATCAAGATCGTACCGTTGCGGCTCGAGCCCAACTACCGGCTGCATGCGTACTCGACCGATCCGCGCGGCATGCTGGTGGTCGGCGCCGATGGTGTGAGTGCGGGAACGGTGGTGGATCTCTGGATCGACGCGCTGGAAGAGTCAGTGCTGTATCTGGAGGTCTCGCTGACCCTGCCGTTGGTTGTGGGCGAGCACGTGCTGGTGCCGTCGCGGTTCGTGAAGTATCGGCCGCGTCTGAACCAGGCCAAAGTCAAGTCGATCCTGGCGGAGCAGTTCGCGCAGGTGCCGCGCCTGCGCAATCCGGAGCGGATCACGCCACTCGAGGAAGACAAGCTGGTCGGGTATTTCGGTGGTGGCAACCTGTTCGCGCTGCCTGGGCGCCGGGCGCCTGTGCTATGACCCGGCTGCGTGTGGTTCGGGACCGGACGGTCCCTGGACAACGGCCGCACGGATTGCCGGGACCGTTGCCCAAGGCGGAGACGCTGTTGTGGCAGGGAGCGCCGGACTGGCGCGGGGTGGCACGGCGGGTGCTGCACCTGCGCACGCTGGCCGTCTATTTCGGTGTTCTCGTTGCCGTGTGCGCGGTGCGGGCGTTGGTCGAGCAGGACGCTTCGATGTGGTTCTCGTTCTTTGCCTTGATCCTGCTGGGTGGCATCGCGCTCGGTCTGCTGTGCGGTTTCGCCACTCTGCTCGCTCGAACGACGGTCTACACGCTGACAGATCGGCGGCTGGTGCTTCGGATCGGCGTTGCGCTGACGGCAAGCCTTAATCTGCCGTTCCGGCAGATCGAGCAGGCGTCCGTTCGGGTCTATCCGGACGGGACGGGCGACATCGCCCTACTGATGAGTGGTCAGACGCGCATCGGGTATTTCATGCTGTGGCCGCATGCGCGTCCCTGGCGGACGCAGCGGGTGCAGCCGATGCTGCGATGCGTGCCGGACGCCTCGCGGGTGGCGCAGATGCTGTCGCGCCATCTTGCCGCGAGCGTCGAGGCGGTTCCACTGGCGGCAACGGGAGATTGAGGCGATGAGTGCCACGATCGAGCATGGTCGGGTTGCGAGGGAGACGAGCCCGGCTCGACGGTCCGGCGGCGCGACCCCGGGGGCAAGGCGGCGCGTGCCGCTGCCGCCGCTGATCGCGCTCGGCGGGATGGCGGCGGTCGGTTTGCTGGCGCTGATGCCCGAGAAGCCGGATCAGGCGGCAACACCGATCGCGCAGCGGACGCTGCAGGTGCTCACGAGCGCGGACGAGTCGCTCGCGTTCCGCAACCTTGCCGACGGGTCGATCGTGGCGAGGGTGCCGGGAACCGGACAGAGCTTCGTGCGCGGTGTATTTCACAGTCTGAGCGCGTTGCGTCGGGTGCATGGGGTGCGGCCGGAGGTGCCTTATGTGCTGGCGGAGTTGTCGGACGGGCGGGTTCTTCTGGTGGACAAGTCGACGTCGACGAAGATCGACCTGGAAGGGTTCGGCCCGGGCAACGCGAGCAAGTTCACCGCACTGCTCGGGCTGCCACCGTTGAAGGCGCCGGAGTGATGGCGCGCGCGGTCCAGGCCCGTTGCGTGGTGGAGATCGAGGTCACGCCGGACAGCCTGCACGCGTACTCGCCGCCTGAGGGTGTCGAGATCGGGCCAGGCGATGTCATGGTAATCCAGGACCCGCCGACTTCCGTGCGTTATGGCGAGCGCCTGATGCGTGAGTGCCGGGCGACGGTCAGACAGGCGGGTCCGCTGCGCCGGAGCTGGACGAAGGCGTGGTCGGTGTTTGCTTTGACGCAGTTGTACGAAGTAGGGTTCGAAGCGGAGGACGCGCGATGAACGTTGTCGTCAAGCCGACCGTCGCCACGGACAAGATTCCGAACGCAAGCACGGAGGCGGCGCGTGAGGACACGGTGCTCAGCCCGCGGTTCTACACGACGGATTTCGACTACATGAACAAGCTCGACGTGTCGGCCGTGCGCGCGGAATGGGACGCGCTGGTGGCCGAGATGGACAGCGATCCGAACCGTGGTCATTTCGTTCGCGACGGCCGGTTCGACGCGGATTTTTCGGCCATCGAGCCGGAACTAAGGCGTGAACTGCTGGAATTCCTGGTGAGCTCGGTGACGGCGGAGTTCTCGGGATGCGTGCTTTATTCGGAGATCAAGAAGCGGATCACCAACCGGGACGTGAAGGCGCTGTTCACGTTCATGACGCGCGACGAGGCGCGTCATGCGGGCTTCATCAATGACAGCCTGAAGGATTTCGGCGTGGGCGTCGATCTCGGGTTTCTGGCGCGGGCGAAGAAGTACACTTATTTCAAGCCGAAGTTCGTGTTCTACGCGACGTATCTTTCGGAGAAGATCGGGTATGCGCGGTATATCACGATCTATCGGCATTTGCAACGAAATCCGGAGCGGCAGATCCATCCGATTTTCTCGTGGTTCGAGAAATGGTGCGGCGACGAGTTCCGGCATGGCGAGGCGTTCGCGTTGCTGATGCGGGCCGATCCGGCCTTGTTGCGCGGCGTCAATGTGCTGTGGATACGGTTTTTTCTGCTGGCGGTGTTTGCGACGATGTATGTGCGCGACCACGCCCGGCCGGTGTTTCACGCGGCACTCGGCATCGATCCGACGGACTATGATTACACGGTATTCCGGATCACCCAGGAGATTGCGAGCCAGGTATTCCCGGTCTCTCTCGCACTCGACGATCCACGGTTCCGGGCGGGGCTGGAGCGGATGCGCGAGACGGCGGCGGCGATCGCGGACGCGAAGAAGCGCGGCGGCGTGGCCGGCCGGGTCAGGCGGCTTGCCTTGTCAGGACGGGCCGCGGTGATTTTCGCTCGCCTCTACACGTTGCCGGTGCGCCGGCGGGCGCTGCCTTCGACGGTTCGTCTGCAGCCGGCCTGGTAGGATCGCTCCATGACCCTCTATGGGTACCCTGCCCTGTTCGCGCTGTTCGTGTGGTGGTTCAGCACCGGCGCGATCATGTATCTCGACGGGCTGCCGCGTCGGACCTTCAAGTGGAGCATTCTCGGGGCGACGGTGCTGTTCGGGTTGTCGTTGTGGGCGACGTGGGCGGTCAGGAACGACAGTTCGGTGCGAGCGGCCTATGCGGCGTTCACCTATGGGCTGCTGGCCTGGGGCTGGCAGGAAATCAGCTTCTATATGGGTTACGTGACGGGGCCGCGCCGCGCGCCTTGTGCCGAGGGCTGCAGGGGCTGGAAGCATTTCGGCCACGCCATCGAGACCAGCCTTTGGCACGAGCTGGCGATCATTGCGTCGGCGGTCGCGGTCGTGGCGTGTGCCTGGGGCGGCAAGAACCAGATCGCGGTGTGGACCTTCATGGTGCTGTGGTGGATGCATCAGAGTGCCAAGCTGAACGTATTCCTGGGGGTGCGGAACCTCAACGAGGAGTTCCTGCCGGAGCATCTGCAGTTCCTGCGGTCGTTCCTGACCAAGAAGCCGATGAACCTGCTGTTCCCGTTCTCGATCACGATCTCGACGGTGATCCTGGTGCGTCTGGTGCAGGCGGCGGTGGCAACGCATGCGACGCGGTTCGACCGAGCGGGCTTCTGCTTCCTGTCGGTGCTGATGGCACTCGCGGTGCTGGAGCATTGGCTGCTGGTGCTGCCGCTGCCGGCATCCAAGCTGTGGGGATGGAGCCTGCGGTCGCGAAAGGTGCAGTCGCCGTTCGACGTCGAAGTGGTGTCGGGCTTCCTGGGCGCGGGCAAGACGACGTTCATGCGGCGGCGGCTCGCGACGGCAGGGCCGCGGACGGTGGTGCTGGTCAATGATTTCGCGTCGGTCGGGATCGATGGGTCGCTGCTGCAGGGGCAAGGCGCGGAGGTGGTCGAGCTGCCGAACGGGTGCATCTGCTGCTCGCTTCGCAAGGACTTGGCGCAGCAACTGAGTGCCATGGTGGTGAATTTCGCGCCCGAGCGGGTGCTGATCGAACCGAGCGGGGTTGCCGACCTTGCGTCGCTGATGGGGACACTGAACGATCCTTCGCTCAAGCCGATGATAAGGTCGCAGGCGATCACGACGATCGTCGATGCCGGCTCGTTCCTCGACGACTACGCGCAGAGCCGTTCGCTGCTGGAGGCACAGGCGCGGCTCGCCTCGGTGCTGGTGATCAACAAGTCGGACCTGGCGACCGGGGCCAGTTTGATGATGATCGAGACGACGCTGCGGACGCTGAACGCGAGCGCACCGATCATGGCGGCGACCTACGGAATTGCGGCGGCGGGGCCGATCGTGTCGGTGCGGACGACCGTGGCGGAGCACGCGCATGGTCACGCGCATCATCACGGGGAGCATGATCACGGTCATGTGCATGACGAGATGGCGGCCTGGGATGCGACGCTCGAAGGGGTGCTGCAGCCGGACCGGCTGCTCGCCGTGCTCGAGATGGTTGCGGCGGGTGGGTTCGGGAGCGTCAGGCGCCTGAAGGGTGTCGCGCGCGCGGGGAGCGGCTGGATTCGGTTCGACGTGGCGGGTGGGCGCCCGTCGATCGCCGCGTTCGCGCCGGGAGTGGACGAGACGGCGCGTGTGGTGGCGATCGGCCACGATGTCGACGGAGCAGCGCTGCGCGCGGCGCTGCTGGGCGAAGCGATCATCGCGGCGGCGGCTTGAACGGCACGGGGGATAGAACGATGAATTACGAAGAATTCTTCCGCGGCGAAATCGATGGGCTGAAACGGAACGGCAATTATCGGCGGTTTGCCGAGTTGCAGCGCATGGCCGGCTCGTTTCCAATGGCGCGCTTGCGCGACGGGCGCGAGGTGACGGTATGGTGTGCCAACGATTATCTCGGTATGGGCCAGCATCCGGCGGTGCTGGCGGCGATGCATGATGCGCTGGATCGTTACGGCGCCGGCGCCGGCGGGACGCGCAATATATCCGGCACGCAGGTCTGCCATCTGGAGCTCGAAGCAGCGCTGGCCGAGCTGCACGGGAAGAAGGCGGCGCTGCTGTTCAACTCGGGCTACATGTCGAACTGGGCGAGCCTGGGGACGCTGGCGGCGAAGTTGCCTGGGTGCGTGGTGCTGTCGGACGCGTGCAACCATGCGTCGATGATCGAGGGCATCCGGCACAGCCGGGCGCGGTGCCAGGTGTTCGCCCACAACGACATGGCGGATCTGGAGCAGAAACTGGCGGCGCTGCCGCGCGGGGCGCCGAAGATCGTGGCGTTCGAGTCGGTCTACTCGATGGATGGGGATATCGCGCCGATCGCGGAGATCTGCGACATCGCTGATCGTCACGGTGCGATGACGTATCTCGACGAGGTGCATGCGGTGGGGCTGTACGGGCCGCGGGGGGCCGGGGTCGCGGCGCGCGAGGGGATCGCGCATCGACTGACGCTGATCGAGGGAACGCTCGCCAAGGGCTTTGGCGTGATCGGCGGGTATGTGACGGGATCGGCAGCGTTGTGCGACTTCATCCGGTCGTTTGCGTCCGGGTTCATCTTTACGACGTCGTTGCCGCCGGCGATCGCGGCGGGTGCGCTCGCGGCGGTGCGCGTTCTGGCGGACGGGGACGCGTTGCGGGCGCGGCATCAGGATCGGGTGGCGCGGGTGCGTGCGGCGCTGGATGCGGAGGGTGTGCCGCATCTGGCGAACCCAAGCCATATCGTGCCGGTGATCGTGGGCGATCCGATACGGTGCAAGGCGATCACCGACCGCCTGCTGGAGGAGGAGGCGATCTACGTGCAGCCGATCAATTATCCGACGGTGGCGCGGGGCACCGAACGGCTTCGGATCACGCCGTCGCCGCTGCACAGCGACGCCGACATCGCGCATCTTGCCGGCGCGCTCGGAGCGATCTGGTCGGAGCTTAGCCTCCGCCGCGCGGCGTGAACTCGGCGGTCCTGCCGGCATCGGTTCGAGGTTCGGTCCGGGGGCGCAAGGTCTATCCGTTCAGCGCAATCGTCGGTCAGGAGGAAATGACGCTGGCGCTGCTGCTGGCGTGCGTCGATCCGGGGATCGGGGGGGTGCTGGCGCTCGGGGATCGGGGGACCGGCAAGTCAACGGCGGTGCGGGCGTTGGCGGGCTTGCTGCCGCCGATCGAGACGGTGGCTGATTGTCCGTATCGTTGCGATCCGGCTGGGGATCTCGCCGACTGTCCGTCATGCAGCCGGCTGGCGGGGGTGCCGTTCTCGCATGCCGTTCCGGTGCCGATGGTGGACCTGCCGCTGGGCACGACGGAGGACCGGCTGGTGGGGGCACTCGACCTGGAGCGGGCGCTCGCCGACGGGGTCAAGCAGTTCGAGCCGGGCCTGCTGGCGCGGGCGCATCGCGGGTTCCTGTATGTCGATGAGGTGAATTTGCTGGAGGATCATCTGGTCGATCTGCTGCTGGACGTGGCGGCGTCGGGGGAGAATCTGGTCGAGCGGGAGGGACTGAGCGTGCGCCACCCTGCCCGCTTCGTGCTGGTGGGCAGCGGCAACCCCGAGGAGGGGGATCTGCGGCCGCAGTTGCTCGATCGGTTCGGGTTGGCGGTGGAGGTGTCGACGCCCGCGGTCCTGGCGGACCGGGTGGAGGTGCTGCGTCGTCGTGACGCATTCGACCGCGATCCGGCAGGGTTTCTGGCGCGGTGGGACGAAGCGGAGCGGACGCTGTCGGCGCGCATCGTCGCCGGGCGGGCGCGCTTGGCAGGGGTTTGTACGCCTGACGCGGTGTTGGAACGGGCCTCGCTGCTCTGCCTGTCGTTGGGCACCGATGGCTTGCGTGGCGAGTTGACGCTGCTTCGGGCGGCACGTGCGTTGGCGGCGTTTGAGGGGTCGGATGAAGTCGGCGACGCGCAGTTGCGACAGATGGCGTTGCCGGCGCTACGGCATAGGCTGCGCCGCAACCCGCTGGACGAGGCTGGGGCAGGCGCTCGCGTCGAGCGAGCGGTGGCCGAGCAGTTCGGATGAGCTTGTCGGGCGGGTCTGGGGCTGTTGGCCCCAGCGGTCGAGCCCCTTCGCGCTCGCGCGGAGGGAACCCGGTCCACGGGCAGAGCCCCTGGGATTGTGCTTGCCTGGTCGCTTCGCTGTTTGCTGCCGATCCGGCAGGGACCGGGATCTGGCTACGGGCTTCGCCAGGACCGGTTCGAGACCGATTTCTCGCGATGTTGCCCCCGTTTCGCCGCTGTCCGGTCGGGGTTTCCGAGGAGCGGCTCTGGGGCGGGCTTGATCTGACGGCGACATTGACGGCGGGACGGACGGTGAGTGCGCGGGGGTTGTTGGCTGAGGCCGATGGTGGGGTGGTGCTGGTCGGTTCGGCGGAGCGGATGAGTGCGGGGATGGCGGCGCGGCTTGGCGCGGTGCTGGACGCGGGAGAAGTTTGCGCGGAGCGGGACGGGGTGAGCCTCCGCCATGAGGCGCGGGTCGGATTGGTGCTGCTCGATGAAGGAATGGAAGACGAGATGCCGCCCGCGTCGCTGCTGGATCGGCTGGCGTTTCGGGTCGATCTCGACGGGGTCCGGATGACGGACGCGATCGCGTTGACGACTGCGGCGCGTGAGGTGGAGGTCGAGGCGGGCGTGCCGGAGGCGCTCTGTGCGACCGCCGAGGCGCTCGGGGTGTCTTCGGCGCGCGCGACTGTGATGGCGCTCCGGGTGGCGCGCGCAGTGGCGGCGCTGGAGGGGCGTGCGGTCGCAGGCGAGACGGATGCGGCGTGCGCGGCGCGACTGGTGCTGGCGCATCGGGCGACGCGTCGGCCGGCGGAGATTGAGCCGGAGGCGACCGGCAAGGAGGAAGAGGAGCCGCACGAGGAGCCCGCGGACGAGCGGCAGGACGGGACTGGAGACACGGCGGCGACCGTGTTGGCCGCGGCCGTGGCTTCCTTGCCGGCGGGGTTGCTGTCGGG
>CAXTSH010000025.1:8715-40320 GCA_964246925.1 uncultured Acetobacteraceae bacterium | reverse complement strand
CATCGCCAGCCCGAGGATTTGCTGGGCGAAGAGTTGCTGGCACGCGTCAAATCGTTCTACCGCGCCGATTATGAGTTCTGTGCGGCCAACGACCACCTCAGGTCATTGCTGAAACCGTAGGTTCGTCCCAGAGGCGACCACCGGCCCGGTCCGCCCCGTCGAGCGGGTCTGGGCGCGCCGCGCCCAGCGGGGCCTTGGGGCAGGGCCCAACCTTCCGTCGCCTTGCCTCAGCAGCCGGCCCGCAATCCTGGATTGCGCCAGACCTGCGTGCCGTCGACTGCGACCATGCTCTGCAGCGACACTGCTCCGCTCTGCCACTGCAGACGCGGTGGTTTCTCATTCTCCAGTTCCCATCCGTGACGATGCATCTGCTCCATCACCTGGCCATGAAGCTTCGGATCATGCGTGCCGACGATCATCCAGCGCACATGATCGTCCAGCAGGCTCGCGGCCGACTGGCACAGATCGAACTCCCATCCCTGGACGTCGATGTGCACCAGGTCCCAGACCGGCTCGGCCGCGAGAAGCTCGCGGAACGATCGCACCTCGATGTCCAGCCACTCGTCAACGGTTCCGCCGAGATGGTCACGATTGCCGTCATCCGTGACCGGGCGTGACCCCCAATTGGCGGCCGGGTCGAGGCAGCGCGGCCAACGGGCCTGACCGGATTGCACGCCGACCGCGGCCTCGATCAGCGTGTGCTTCCGCGGATCGAGGCCGTTGTCGCGCAGATGGTCCCGCATGAAGGCGAAATGTCCTGGATCGGCTTCGACGCCGGTGAGGCGGACGTCGCCGATCCCCAGATGCCGGGCGGCGAACGCCGACGCCACGATCCAGGGTCCCCAACCGGCCCCCAGTTCCATGCAGACGAACCTGCCGCGGGCGGCCAGCACGCTCTTGAGCAGACCGACCCACTCGACCGCTTCGGCGTGCACATTGTCGGTCGGGATCGGCAGGCCCATGGCTATTCCGTCCGGCGCCGCCACTCCGGAGAGGAACTCGGTTCTGGTCCTGACACCGAGAAAATCGGTGATGAACCCCGGCGACGGCGGAAAGGCGCGGCCTGCAAAGCGGTCGAACACAAGGAGGTCCGCGTCCGAATAGCCGCGGTAGATTTGTGTCGGGCTGACCGGCTCTTCTGTCTTCGGCGCAGTTTCGACCAACGTGGAACACCTGATGAACGCGTGCGGAGCCCCTGGTGCCGACACTCGGATTTGAACCGAGGACCTACTGATTACGAATCAGTTGCTCTACCCCTGAGCTATGTCGGCGCCCGGACCGAGCGGGGGTCTTACAAGGGGGCACGCGGAACCGCAACCAAGCCGGACCGTTGACCGCACCCTCTCCCCACCCTATGCGCCATCGTCGTCCGCTTCGGAGACCAGGCACCCTGTCGACCACCTTGACGCCAGCGGGCACCAGCGACGAACGCGTGCGCCTTCGGGTCGTGCACGGATTGCAGGAGTGCCCGGATTGCGGGCTGTTTCAGATCGTGCCTGACAGCCGACCCGGCGATACCTTGCGCTGTGCGCGCTGCACCGCCTGGCTGCGTCATCACCGGGCCGATCCCACCAGCCTGGCACTCTCGTGCAACGTGACGTCGCTGGTGCTCTACCTCGTCGTGCTCACCCTGCCGCTGATGACGCTGGATCTGCTCGGCCGTCTGCACACGGTCGATATCCTGACCGGACCGGTCTCGCTCTGGAATGCCAACGGAGGCCTCGCCGCCGTCGGCGCCCTGGTGCTGCTCGCGACCGTCCTGATGCCCGGCGTGGTGATCGCGACCAACCTCCTGGTTCTGTTCGGCGCGCGACGGGCCCCCGGCTGGCGCCATCTGCCGCGCCTGCTCCGCTGGCAGCAGAGCCTCCGGCCCTGGTCGATGATCGAGGTCTACATGCTCGGGGTGTTCGTCGCCTACACCAAGCTGATCGACCTCGCGCACGTGGATCTTGATCCATCGATCTTCGCGCTCGCCGCCATCATGCTGCTGATGATCGGCGCCGACGGCGCGTTCGACCAGGCGGCGGTCTGGGAGACGATCAGCGCCGAGCGGCAGGCCGGCGCTGCTCCCCTGCCGGCTTGTCCGCCGGACGAGGCGCTCGCCGACACGCGCCGCCTCATCGCCTGCCATGGCTGTGAGCTCGTGCTCCAGTCCGACAGCGGCGCGCATGCACTCGACAGGCATGTCTGTCCGCGATGCCATGCCGAGCTGCACCGGCGCGAACCCAACAGCCTGCAGCGAACGGTGGCGTTCCTCCTCGCGTCGGCCATTCTCTACGTGCCGGCCAACCTGCTGCCGGTGCTGACGCTGACCCGGTTCGGTCAGGGCGAGCCGAGCACCATCCTGTCGGGCGTGGAGCAGCTCTACGACGACGGCATGCTCCCGCTGGCATTGCTGGTGTTCGTCGCCAGCATCTGCGTGCCCTGCCTCAAGGTGGCCGGGTTGTCGGTCATGGTGGTGATGACGCATTTCCGGCTCAGTGCCGGGCTTCTCGACCGGACGCGGCTGTTCAGGATCATCGACTTCATCGGGCGCTGGTCGATGATCGACGTGTTCATGATCTCGATCCTGGTCGCGATCGTGCATTTCGGGTTTCTGGCCAATGTGGATGCCGACCCGGGGATCGTGGCGTTCGCGTCCGTCGTGGTCTTGACGATCTTTGCGGCGGAAGCGTTCGACCCGCGATTGATGTGGGATGCGGCCGCGTCGGGGCAGAGGCGACGGATCGGACAGGTCCAGCGGACTGCCGCCGAGTGAGTCAAACTTCCGGCGAGGACGGCGCGGAGCCGCGCCCCACGACCGAAAGTGGCGGGGCGCGGCCTACCGCGACGGCTCGCCGGGCGCGGTTCTCGGCGATCTGGGTCATCCCGATCATCGCGCTCGTGGTCGCGATCTTCCTCGGCTATCGCACGATCAGCGGCCGCGGCGAGCTGATCACCGTCAGTTTTCAGTCCGCCGACGGGCTGACCTCGGGGCAGACCCAGGTCAAGCACAAGAACGTCGCACTGGGCACCGTCGAGAGCATCAAGCTGACGCGCGACATGCAGACGGTGCTGGTCGCCATCCGGATGTCTCGGGCGGCGGACCGGATCCTGACCGACACCACACGGTTCTGGGTGGTGCGGCCCCGGCTGTCGGGCTCGAACATCAGCGGTCTGGAGACATTGGTCTCCGGGGCCTACATCGCGGTCGACCCGGGCACGGGAGGAAACCCGACGAAATCCTTCAAAGGTCTCGAGTCCCCGCCTGGCGTCCGGTCAGACGAGCCCGGCCGCACCTACACGCTGATGACCTACGACGTGAAGTCGATCGGCGAGGGCTCGCCGATCTTCTTTCGCGGCATTACGGTCGGCGAAGTCCTGGGCTACACGGTCCCCCCCTCAGGGCGAGGTCCGATCCCGGTGCAGGTGTTCGTCCAACATCCCTACGACCATTTCGTCAAGGTCGATACCAGGTTCTGGAACGATTCCGGCGTGCAGGTCGGTTTTGGCGGCGGCGGCATCAAGCTGCAGATCGAATCGCTGCAGGCGGTCCTGTCAGGCGGTGTCGGTTTCGGGATCAGCGAGGACCGCCACGGCGCCGATATTCCCGAGGCGCCCGACGAGGCGGTGTTCAAGCTCTACGACACCGAGGACGACGCGAATTCAGCCGGCTATCACCGGCGCATCCCGTTCGCGACCTATCTGCAAAGCTCGGTCAAGGGTCTGACGATCGGCAGCGAGGTCGATCTGTATGGGATCCAGGTCGGCAACGTGACCGACATCAAGCTGGAACTCAATCCGAGCGACGGGTCGGCCAGGGTGCGTGTGGCGATGGAAGTGCAGCCTGAACGCGTGTTCACCGGCGATGAGCTGCACGGCGAGACGGCGCCGGACTTCACGCGCAAGATGGTCGCCGACGGGATGCGCGCGCAATTGAGCTCGGCGAGCTTCATCACCGGCGCGTCGCTGATCAGCCTGGAGTTCGTGCCCGACGCCAAGCCGGCCGACATCTCGATGGAGGGCGACACCATCGTCATCCCGAGCGAGAAGGGCGGCCTGTCGGGGATCACCGACAGTCTGAGCGACGTCGCGGCCAAGCTCGACAGCCTGCCGCTGACGCAGATCGCCTCGCACCTGGACGACCTGCTGGCGGGTGCCAGCAACACGGTCAACAGTCCGGACCTCAAGCAGGCGGTGCACCAGTTGTCGGGAACGCTCGCCAGCATCCACAACCTGGCCGATCACGCCAACCACGGGCTCACGCCGCTGCTTGCCAAGTTGCCGGCGATGTCCGATCAGCTCCAGCAGACGCTCCGGCATGCCAACACGCTGCTGGCGAGCTATGGCGGCAACTCGGATTTCGGCAACAACCTCAATCAGCTCATGAGCCAGCTCTCGGACATGGCGCGGTCGCTCCGGCTGCTGTCTGACTATCTGCAGCGCCATCCCAATTCGCTGGTCTTCGGACGCAGCGCGCCCGGACGACATCCATGACGAGCACGACCAGGCGTGGCCTGTTTGTGCTGATCGCTCTGCCCGCACTGGCAGGTTGCGGCAGCGGCGATCCGACCTACTACACGCTCGAGACTTCGCCCGGGCAGCCACGTCGTGGCGGTCCGTCGCCGATCGAGGTGCGGACCCCGAGCGTCGCGTCGTTCCTCGATCGTGATTACATCGTGCAGAGCACCCAGGGGTACAAGCTCGAGCTGGCGGGCAATGATGCCTGGGCCGAGCCGATCGCCGACATGATCGCGCGCGTGCTGACGTCGGACCTGGCGCAGCGCCTGCCCGACACGACCGTCTACCGGTCGGGCAGCGCGATCGGCGCCACGCCGGCGTGGGTGGTGGAACTGGTCGTCGACCGCTTCGACGAGGACCGGTCCGGCGCCGCGGTCGTGCACGCGTCGCTGGTCGTGCGCGAGGCCGGGGCGGCATCGATTTCCAGCGTGCCGATCGCGCTGTCGGAGATGCCGGCGAGCTCGCGCACGACGGACCTCGTCGCGGCACTCAGTCACCTGCTGGGAGCAGTCGCGGACCGGGCTTCGGACCGGTTGCTGGCTGGCGGGACCGGGGCGATGCCGCTCGCGTCAGGCTGATGTCGGACGAGGGCCAGTGGTCGTTCGACCCGGACTGGGTGACAGTCAACAACGGCTCGTTCGGCGCATGCCCGCGCAGCGTCCGCGCTTCGCAGTCGCAATGGCGCGAGCGTTTCGAGCGCCAGCCGACGGCATTGATGCACCGCGACCTGCCGCGCTTGCTGCGATCGGCGGCTTGCGGGCTGGCGGGCTTTCTCGGCGCCCGAGCCGACGACACCGTCTTCGTCGAGAACGCGACGGCAGGATGCAACGCGGTGCTGCGCTCGGTGCCGCTCGGACCGGGCGACGAGATCCTGCTGCTCGACCAGACCTACGGCGCGATCGCCAACACGGTCCGGTTCGTGGCCGAGCGCGCGGGTGCGCGCGCCGTCGTCGTGGCGCTGCCGTTTCCATCCGCGCCGGCCGCCGAAATGGTGCGCCGGGTCGAGGCGGCGATCACAGCGCGGACCGTGCTGGCCGTGCTGGACCACATCACCTCGCCAGGTGCGCTCGCGCTGCCGATCATCGATCTCGTTCGCGTCTGCCAGGCGCGAGGCATACGCGTGCTGGTGGACGGTGCGCACGCGCCGGGACAGATCCCGCTCGACCTCGGAGCGATCGGGGCGGACTGGTATGCCGGCAACCTGCACAAATGGCTGTTCGCGCCGGTCGGCACCGGCTTCCTGCATGCGCGCGCCGACCGGCAGGACGGGCTGCACCCGGCCTCGATCTCGCACGGGCTCGGGCACGGCTTCCTCGCCGAGTTCGACTGGACCGGGACGCGCGACGTTTCGGGCTGGCTGGCTGTGCCCGACGCGATCGCGCTGCACGAGGCATTGGGCGGACCGGCGCTGATGGCGCGCAACGCGGCGCTCGCGCGCGAGGGTGCTGCCATCGTGGCGTCGAGGCTCGGGACCGAGGCGGCCGAGGGATGTCTGCCTGGCACCGCCATGGCGTTGGCGCGGCTGCCTGCGGCGTTCGGTTCGACACGCAGCGATGCGCTTACGGCGCGCGAGCGGCTGGTCGAACGCCGGGTCGACGCGCCGGTGCATGCGCTGGCCGGTGCGTTGTGGGTGCGCGTGTCGGCGCAGGCCTACAATGAGGCGCCCGATTACGGCAGGCTTGCCGACACGCTGGTCGCGATGGAGCGGTGATGAGGGTTCGTCTTCTGTGGCTGCTGGCCGCCGTGCTGGGGCTGGCTGGCGCCGCCCAAGCCTCGGGCATCACCGATGCGACAGGGCGAACGGTCACCATCCCCGACCATCCGGCACGCATTCTTCCCGCCGGGCCGCCCGCCGCCGTGCTGCTCGAGGCGTTGGCGCCGGACCTGATGATCGGCTGGCCGCACAAGCCGTCGCCGGCGCAGCTCGCGTTCCTGCCGTCTGCTGTCGGATCGCTGCCGCAGACGCCGATGCTGACCGGGCGCACCGACGAAGCCGCCGCAGTGCCGGCTCTGCACCCGGACCTGGTGCTCGACTACGGGACGGTGAGCCCACGCTACGTGCAGCTCGACGAGGCCATCCAGGCCAGAACCGGCGTGCCGACGATCCTGCTCGACGGATCGCTGTCGCGATCTCCCCAGGTGATCCGGATGCTCGGCGCCGCACTGCACCGCCAGGCCAGGGCCGAGGAGCTGGCGGGCGCGGCCGAACGGGTCCTCGGCGCAGTCAGGCACCCAGCCGGCAAGCCGGCGACGGTGCTTTATGCGCGCGGTGCGGACGGGCTTGAGGTGGCCGCACCTGGCACAGGTGCGACGGAGGCGTTCAGTGTCCTTGGCTGGACCGTGCTGGCTCCGGCCGGGAGCGGGACGTTCCGGCGGGCCGCCAACGTGGCGGCGATCCGGACGCTCGACCCGGACCGGGTGATCTTTCAGGACGCGGACATGCAGAGCACCGTCGCAACCGTTGCGGCCTGGCAGGCGTTGCGCGCCGTCCGGAGCGGACAGGCGTTCATCGCGCCGTCGCTGCCATTCGGCTGGTTCGGCGAGCCGCCCTCGATCAATCGCCTGATCGGCGTCGCGGCGTTCGAGAACCCCGCCAGCGTCGGGCCGCTGATCGCCACGCTGGTGGGACGGACGCCGCCGGAGCCGCTGCCGACCTTGCGGCCGATAGGACGGTAAGGTTGGGGCTCTGCCCCAAACCCCGCCAGGGGCCGGGCCCCTGGACCGCCCATCATCTCGATGGTTTGCGGGTCTGCGGGGCAGAGCCCCGATCAGCCCGTCTGACACACCGCGCACCAATAGAGCGTTCGGCCGCCCATCGGTTCGGTCAGCACCGGGGCGCCGCAGATGCGGCACGGCAGCCCGGCGCGGTGTGCGACATAGGTCGCCTCCCGCCGACCCACCCGCCCTGATCGCCCGCGGTGCGCGGGCTCCGTGGTAACGATGCGGCCGGTTGCCACGCCGTCGCGCAGCAAGGCGGAGAGGTCGATCCACATCCTCTCCCAGCTCTCCGCCGAGAGCTCTCGCCCGGCGCGATGCGGGTCGAGCCGGGCGCGGAACAGCAGCTCGGCGCGATAGATGTTGCCGATACCCGCCACGATGTCCTGGCGCATCAGCAACTGCCCGATCGCCATGCGCGATGCGTGCAGCCGGCGATAGGCCCGCCCCGGGTCGGCATCGTCGCGGAGCGGGTCCTCGCCCAGGCGCACCATCGACAGCGCCTTCTCCTCGTCTGAGATCACCTCGCAGGCCGTCGGCCCGCTCAGGTCGGCCACGTTGCGGCGGGTCATCAGCCGAAGCCGGACCAGGCCGCGCGGCGCCGGCGGGAACGACGCCTCCGCAACCGCCGACGTGCGCCGCCCGAGCCCCGCCAGTCCCGGTCCGGCGAAGCGCCACATCCCGTAGAGCCCGAGATGCACCCGGAGCCACCAACCGCCCGAAAAGCGAAGATACATCTGCTTGCCGTGCGCTTCGGCCGCCTCCAGCAGCCGGCCATCCAGCAGTGCCGCGCCCTCGCCGAAGCGTCCCTGCGGACTGCTGGCATCGACCGTCCTGCCGGCGAAGCGTTGCGCGAAGGCGCCCGCGAGGCGGTGCACCGTGTGGCCCTCGGGCATGGATCATTTCCTCAAAGCGGGCCAATCTCCCGCCCGGAGCGGAGGACGCCATTCGTGCCTGACATCGAGCAAGGGTCGGCTCACGACGAGATCGTGGCGATCCTGTCGAAGGAAACCGGGATCGAGCCGGAACGCCTGACACCGGAGGCGACCATCTTCGAACTCGGCATCCAGTCGATCGACCTGGTCCAGGCGATCTTCGCCATCGAGACCCGCTTCGACATCGAGATCCCGGTGGGACCGGAGCAGGACGGCGGCAACGTCACCGTCGGCGATTTCGTCCGTCACATCCTCGCCCGGATTGACGGCGCCAGCCCGGCGCCGGCCGGCGCTCATTAGCCCAGCTCCTCGTGCGCGCCGGGTTGCGGTCACCGGCCTCGGCGCGGTCTGCGCGGTCGCGCACACGGTGCCGGCGTACGCGGCAGCCTTGCAGGCCGGCCGTGGCGGCATAAAGCAGCTGACCGGGCTGCCGCTTGGCCGGCTGGCGGTTCGCACCGGGGCGCAGGTGTCGGACTTCGACCCTTCGGCGCATTTCGAGGGGAGGCGCCTGGCCCAACTCGATCGCGTCTCACAGTTCGCCCTCGTCGCCGCACGCGAGGCCTGGTCGGGCCGGCCGGTGGGAGACCCGACCCGAGCCGGCGCCATTCTAGGCGCCGGGATCGGCCTCGACACCTTCGACGTCGCGTCCCAGGCGCTCTTCGCCGACAACGCCAAGCGGCTGCCGCCGCTCACCGTCCCGCGCATCATGCCCAACGCGCCGGCGAGCCATCTGTCGATCGAATTCGGCCTGCGTGGCCCCAGCTTTTCCGTCGCCTCCGCCTGCGCGTCGGCAACGCACGCGATCGGTCTCGCCTTCCACATGATCCGCTCGGGTCTCCTTGACGTGGCCTTGACCGGCGGCAGCGACGCCTCGTTCACGCTCGGTTTCTTGAAGGCCTGGGACGCGCTGCGTGTGCTCAGTCCGGATCTGTGCCGCCCGTTCTCCAGGGATCGAGCCGGTCTCGTCATCGGAGAGGGAGCGGGAATCCTTCTGCTCGAGGATTGGGACCAGGCACTGGCCCGCGGCGCACCGGTCCATGCCGAGATCCTCGGTTTCGGCATGAGCGCCGACGCTACCGATCTGATCGCGCCCGACCGCCTCGGTGCCACGCAGGCGATGCGCGCCGCGCTCGCCGACGCCGGCGTCGGCGCGTCCGCGGTCGACTATGTCAACGCACACGGCACTGGAACGCGTCTGAACGACGCGACCGAAGCCGCCGCCTTGCGCGATGTGCTGGGAACGCACCTCGACGAGGTTCCGGTCTCGTCGACCAAGTCGATGGTCGGCCATTGTCTGAATGCCGGCGGTGCACTGGAACTCATCGCGACGATCCTCGCATTGCGCGACGGCTTCATCCCGCCCACCATCAACTTCACCGGGCCGGATCCGCAGTGTCCGGTCGATTGTGTTCCGAACGAGGCACGTCGGGTCCTGACCAACGTCGCGCTGTCGAACTCCTTTGCGTTCGGCGGCCTGAACGCGACCCTTGCGGTAGGACGAGCACCATGACCACGCCCACCCTCAACCGGATCGGCACGGCGGTGCCCGCCAACGAGATCCACGCGCCCTTCGTGGCGTTCGCCAGCAGCCTGTTCCATGACGAACGCACCCGGATCGTGTTCGAGCGGATGGCCGACCGTGCCGGGATCAAGCGCCGGTTCTCCATTTTTGCGCCCGGCAACCTGCAGGCGGGTGAGGTCGACGCCGGCGGCTTCTATCGGCGGGGCGACTTCCCGACCACCGCCGTCCGCATGGCGCATTACGAGACGCACGCCGTCGAGCTGGCGCTCCGAGCCGTGGACGATCTCCAGGCCGACCTCCGTCGGGTGACGCACCTGATCGTCGCTTCCTGCACCGGTTTCACCGCTCCGGGACTGGACCTCCAGCTCAGCGACCGGCTCGGGCTGCGACCCGACGTCGAACGGACCGTTATCGGCTTCATGGGCTGCTCCGCCGCGGTTCCGGCGCTCCGGGCCGCAAGCCACGCGATACGGGCCGATCCGTCGGCACGGGTGCTCGTCGTCAACCTCGAGCTCTGCACCCTGCACATGCAGGAGACCGCCGATCTCGAACTCGCGCTGTCCTCGCTGCTGTTTGCCGACGGGGGCACCGCCGCACTGGTGTCCGCCGACCAGGAGGGTCTGGCGCTGGAGGATTTCCGCGCCGCCATCATTCCCGACAGCGCCGACCACATCACCTGGCACATCGGCAATCACGGCTTCCTGATGCACCTGTCCGGCAAGGTTCCCGGCCGCATCGTGCAGGCGCTTCGTGGCGAGGTGGCCCGGGCCGACGCGGGCGGCCTGCTGCACGGCCAGGGCACGCAGGCGATCCGTCACTGGGCGGTTCATGCGGGTGGCCGATCGGTGCTGGATGCCGTCGAAGCCGGCCTTTCGCTCGGCGGCGCGGCGCTCGCCCACTCGCGCGGGGTCCTTCGCGACTTCGGCAACATGTCGTCGGCCACCGTCATGTTCGTGCTGCGGCGCATGCTCGACGCCCGGGAGGACGGACCCGGGCTCGCGATGGCGTTCGGTCCCGGCATGGTGGCCGAGACGTTCCGCTTCCGCCTCGTCGGGTGATGATGGATCTGTCGCGCCGTGCCGAGGGGGTCGAGGCGATGGACGATCCCGGGTTGCCTCAGGCCGACTACCAGGCGTGCCTGGCGGATCTTGAGCGGGTCAATCGCGTGACCCGGACCCACCGCCCGACGCTGGCCTGGTTGGAGCGCATCGTGCCGCCCGGCGCGTCGGTGTCCGTGCTCGACGTGGGTTACGGCCACGGCGATCTGCTCCGTGCCATCGCGGCCTGGGCCGGCCGCCGCCAGGTGACGGTCCGGCTCGAGGGCATCGACCTCAATCCACGGAGTGCCGAAACAGCGTCTGCACTGGGCGGGAACATCACCTACCGGACCGGCGACGTGTTCGCGTTCGTGCCGGACGAACCGCCCGACTACGTCGTCAGCTCGCAGTTCACCCACCATCTGTCCGACGATCAGATCGTGCGGTTCATCGCCTGGATGGAACGTCATGCCGCTCGCGGCTGGTTCGTCTCCGACCTCCGGCGCAGCGCCACTGCCTATTATGGCTTTCGGCTGTTGTGCCGGTTGGCCGGGTGGCATCGGATCGTTCGCCAGGACGGTACGATCTCGATTGCCCGTTCGTTCCGTCCGGACGACTGGTCGCGTCTGCTCTCGGCCGCCGGCGTGTCGGCCGTCGTCGAGCCGCATCTTCCGTCGCGCCTGTGCGTGGCCCGGGTCAGATGACGGGTGTGACGATCGCCGGCGGCGGACTTGCCGGCGCCGCCGCCGCGATCAGGCTTGCGCGTGCAGGACGCCAGGTGACGCTGCTCGAACGCAGCCTGGGCCCCGCGCACAAGGTCTGCGGCGAGTTCCTGAGCCATGAGGCGCAGTCCGATCTCGCCGACCTGGGTCTGGATCTTGCGGGGCTTGGCGCTCATCCGATCACGCATCTCCGGGTCGTGCGTGCCCATCGCGCCGTTCGGCTGCGGCTGCCGTTCCGCGCGCTGGGAGTGTCCCGGTTCCGGCTCGACGAGGCCCTGTTGGCGCGCGCCGCCTCGGAAGGTGCCGACATCCGGCGCGGCGAGATGTTCCGTCCCGGATGTGGGGGAGCCGGCACGGTATTCCTGGCGACCGGCAAGCACGAGACGCAAGGGATGAGGCGAGACCGGCTCGGAGACGCGGGTGAACTGGTCGGGTTCAAGACGTATTTCCGCCTGCAGCCGGAGCAGCGTCAGGCGGTGTCCGGCCATGTCGAGCTGATCCTGTTCCGAGACGGCTATGCGGGACTGCAGCTCGTGGAGGACGGCGTCGCCAACCTTTGTCTGCTGGTCCATCGAGCACGCCTCGAGCGGACGGACACCTGGTCGGCGCTCCTCGCATCGCTACGCCAGGAGAGCGGCCATCTCGACATGCGGCTCGGCGGCGCCGCCGAGCAACTTGAGCGTCCTCTGGCGATCTCGCGCACGCCGTTCGGATTCGTCCATCGGCCCGCGTCCGCCGAGCGCGTCTTCCGCCTCGGCGACCAGGCGGCCGTCATTCCCGCCTTCGCCGGCGACGGCATGTCGATCGCGCTGCACAGCGCGGCGCTGGCGACGGGCGTGCATCTGGAGGGTGGCGGAGCCGCCGATTACCACCGGCGTCTGCGTCGTGACGTGGCTGGGCAGGTCGGTCGGGCGACGGCCCTCTATCGCGCGGGCCGCCACCCGTTGGGTCAGCATGCCGTGATGACGCTCGCGCGAGCGGCCCCGGGTGCGATCCGCTTCATGATTTCGCTCACCAGAGTCATGGGGTAGCTCCCACGAACCGAAGCCGTCGAAGACGTCACGGGTCCGGCGGGTCCGGGGGCGCTGCCCCCGGCGGGTCCAGGGCAGCGCCCTGGCCTTCACTGATCGCCGATGCCGCGTGGATCAGAGCAAGGTGGCTGAGCGCCTGGGGCACGTTGCCGAGCATGGTTCCGGCCTCGTCCATCTGCTCGGTCAGCAGCCCGAGATTGCCGCCTGTCGCCTCCAGAAGCGCATCCATCTGCCGCACGGCCGCGCCGGGTTCGCCGAGCAGCGCGTAGGCTTCGACCAGCCAGAACGCGCAGGCGAGGAAGGTGCCCTCCTCCTGCTCGGCACCGGAGTAGCGGTAGACCAGCGGGCCACGCGCCAACTCGCGCACGATGGCGTCGCGGGTGGCCGCGAGCCGGTCGCTTCGCTCGAAGCCGAAACGGGTTGCGAGCAGCAGCGACGCGTCCAGACGGTCGGTTCCCGGGTGCAGCGTGTAGGATTGTTTGGCCTCAGACCAGCACTCGGCGTCGATCCAGTCGCGGATGCGGAGGCATTCGCGCCGCCAGCGGCCGGCGTGACTGGCGTCGATCTGACCTTTGTCGGCGAGCTCGACTGCCCGGCGCATCGCCGTCCAGCAGCCGATCTTCGACATCGTGTAGTGCTCGACCTGCTCGAGTTCCCAGATGCCGGAGTCGCGCGAGCGCCACCAATCTGCGCAAGCGTCGGTCAGCTCGGTGAGCAGCCGGCGGGTCACCAGGTCGAGCACATGCCCCTGCTCGACGAACAGCGCGGCGGTCTCGAGCACGTCGCCGAACACGCCGAGCTGGAGCTGGTCGCGCGCCCGGTTGCCGAAGAGCACCGGCCGGCTGCCACCGTACCCCGGCAGGTCGCGTTCGACCTGCTCCGGCGCGAGCCGCCCGTCGAGGCGATACATCGTCCGGATATGACCCTCGTGCCGGCGCACGGTCGCGGTCAGCCAGGAAAAGGCGGCCTTGGCTTCCTCGGTCGCGCCGACGCGCAGGAAGGCCTTGATCGAGTAGGCGACGTCGCGCACCCAGGCATAGCGATAGTCGTAATTCTTGGCGCCTCCGATCCGCTCCGGCAACGAGGTGGTCGCCGCCGCCGCGATCGCGCCGGTGGGCGAGAACAGCAGCAGCTTCAGCGCGAGCGCGCTCCGGCGCACCGCCGACGCGTCCCGCAGCGGCACCGAGAGATGCCGGCTCCATTCACGCCAGGCCTGGTCGGACCGGTCGATCCGTCCGTCGATGCTGGCGAGCGACGGCAGGATCAGCGGCTCGTCGGCGGACGCCAGCAGGGCCATGACGTTGCGCGAGCCTGGCGAGGTGACCAGCTCGGCGGTCAGACCGTTGTCGTCCTCGGCAGTGCGGCGAACGGCGTCATCGGCCCGGAAGGCGGTCAGCAGGCCGTCGACGTGCAGCACGTCGCCGTGCGGGCTGCCTTCGCGCCACGGTGTCGCGCGATCGAGACGGCGGCCGGTCCGGATTTCGACCCGCAGCGTGACTTGTCCATCCAGGCCTTCAACGCGTCGCGCCAGCTCGCACCAGGGAAGACGCCCGGACATTCCGCTGTTGAGACTGTCGGTCAGCCGCACCCGGCCCAGAGCGGTGACGAAGACGGTTTCGAGCACGTTGCTGTCCGGACGGTAACGCCGCTCGACGGTGAACGCGCCCTCTGGCGTGACCGAAAACGATCCGCCTGCGTCCGGATCCAGCAGCCGGTCGAACAGTGGCTCGCTGTCGATATTGGGCAGGCACAGCCAGTCGATCGAGCCGTTCGCGCCGACCAGTGCGACGCTGCGGCCGTCGCCGACGGCGGCATAGGACCGTAGCGGCAGCACGAGGCTAGCTCCCCGGCGCCATGCCCTTGATCAGGTCGAGCACGCGCCGCCGCTGGGCGGCATCGCCGATCCGCCAATAGGCGCCGACCAGATCGATCGTCTCGCGACGGGAGAGCAGGTCCGACGACAGGCCGAAGGCTTCCCGGCTCTCGGCAAAACCGAAAGCGGAGGCGGCCGCCTGTGGGCCGCCCTCGCTGAAATCGTCGAAGAAGAAGCTGACCGGCACGTCGAGCACGCGTGCCAGATCATACAACCGGGACGCGCTGACGCGATTGGCGCCGCGCTCGTATTTCTGCACCTGCTGGAAGGTCAGGCCGAGTGAGTCGCCGAGTCGCTCCTGCGACAGGCCGAGCAGCGACCGGCGCAGCTTGATCCGTGCCCCGACATGCAGGTCAACCGGGCTGGGCCCTTCCTTTTCGCCGCCCCGCGGCCCGTCCTTCTCGCCGCTCCGCAGCCCGTCCTTTTCTCCGCTCCGCGGAGGGGACGGATCGGCGTCGAACACGTCGACGGTGTCGCGAACCCCCCGCGCCATTCGGCCCCTCCGGAACGATACCCGTTCGCCAGGCGTGTGCCCAGCGTTAGGAAAGTGTTAACATATGCAACTACAGATTGTCAAACCTGCGACGGCTGACCCTCCCGCGTGAAGGCAAGGCAGCCTGCCAGTATCGAAAGGAGTGCGATCAGGCCGGGAATCATCAACCCGCCGCTTGCAAATATTGTTGTGGCGAGCGCGGCCCCGAGTGGCCGCACCAGAACGCCCGTGCGGCCAAACTCGAGGCGCCCGGTCTCGTGGCCGCGCGCGTCGAACGTGGCGCTGATCCCGGTGTTGGCGGCCCGAGCCAGCGGCAGTCCTTCCTCGACGGCGCGCATGCGTGCCGCCTCGAGATGCTGACGCGGGCCGGTGCTGTTTCCGTACCAGGCGTCGTTGGTGATGTTGAGGATCCAGGCGGGCCGGCCGCGCACCACCTCGCCCGGGAAGATGACTTCGTAGCAGATCAATGGCGACAACGGCGGAACACCCGGGACGGTGATGGTCGCCCTGCCGGGTCCCGGCTCAAGGCCGCCGCCCGGCACGACCTGGATCGGCAGGATCCAGGGCGTAAACTCGCCGAACGGCACGAGGTGCGCCTTGTCGTAGATCGCACCCACCGTTGCGTTCGGCAGCACGGCCACCATGCTGTTGCGCAGTCTGCCGTCGGCGCCATAACGGGGCGCACCGACGAAGGCGGCGCGCGCCGGGCTCATCGCGTCGGCAATGGCGTCGAGTGCCGGCTGATCGCCCTGCACGAGGTAGGGACTGGCAGTCTCCGGCCAGGCGACGATGGAAGGGGTTGAGCCGGCCTCGGCGACACCTTCCCGCGTCAGCGAGAGATACCGCCGGAAAATGTCGATCGGACCGGCGTCGCCGAGTTTGGTCGTCTCCGGCACGTTGCCCTGCGCCAGCACGACGTCCAGACCGGGCGGTGCCGGCAGCGGGACCGAGACCCTCCAGATGCCGAAGATCGCCCAGACGGCCAGCACGGCCCCGGCGGGGACGATGGCGCGCCTTCCGACCGCCGGACTGGCGCCGACCAGCATCGTCAGCCAGGTCAGTCCGTGCACGCTGACCACGCTCGCCGGCTGGATCATGACGTCGCCCGCCAATCCGCGCAGCTCCCAGACGCTGCCGAGCAGGTTCCAGGGAAATCCGGTCAGGATGAACTCACGGCCGAGGTCCGACAGCGTCCAGAGGCCCGCCAGCGCGAGCAGGCGGCCGGCGCCACGGGGTGCCAACCGCGACAACCCGACGGGCACCGCGGTGAACACGGCAAGACCGAGCGCGGTGATCGGAGTGGCGAACGGGACCAGCCACCAGAACTTGTCGGCGCGCACCAGGATCGCGTCCGTCAGCCAATAGAGGCCGAGCCCATGCATGCCGACCGCGAACGCATAACCGCGTCGCGCGGCCACCCACGGCCCGCGTGCGGCGTCGACGAGCACGAGCAGCACCGACAGGCCGATCGGCACCGCCCAGATCATGTCGAGCGATGGGAACCCAAGTGCCAGGCAGGCGCCTGCCAGCAGCGCCGCGAGATCGGCGCGCCATCCGGCCAGTCGAGAGAGGAACGTCAATCCAGCGCGTCGCGGAGCGCCCGCTCGTAATGGCGATAGTATTTGTCGGTGACCAGGTCGGTCTTGACCACGATGACGACGTCGGTGGTGTTGAACTGCTCGTCGATCACCGCGCCGTCGCCTACGAAACCGCCCAGCCGGAGATAGCCCTTCACCAGCGGCGGCAGGGTCGACATCACCCGTCGCGGGTCGAGGATTTCGGGATCGATGCGTCGCATCTCGATGTGGCGATCGGCCAGCGCCCGAGGACGAAGTGCGGGAGGTGCGAGGTGGTTGAGGTAGAGATAGGTCAGCTCCGGACCGATCCGGTCCGGTTCGGTCCCCGGCAGGCTGGCGCAGCCGAACATCAGGTCGATGCGGTGATGAAACACGTAGGCGGCGATGCCGCGCCAGAGCAACTGCATCGCCGCGCGTCCGCGATAATGGCGGTCGACGCAGGAGCGGCCGAGCTCGAGCACGCGGCCGGGGAAGCACATCAGGGGCCCGATGTCGTATTCGCTCGCGGTGTAGAAGCGGCCGACCCGCTCGGCCGCCTCGCGCTTGACCAGACGGTAGGTGCCGACGACGCCCTCCGGCCCGGGCCCGATCGAGTGGTCGATGACGAGGAGGTGGTCGGCGATCGGGTCGTAGAGGTCGATGTCGCGACGGGACGCGCGCGTGGCGGCGTCCGGCACCGCGCCGAGTTCCTCGTAGAACACGCGATAACGGAGCGCCTGCGCCGCATCGAGGTCGGCGCCGCTGACGGCGATGCGGACGCCGAGATGACCGGCGCGCAGCTCGCCGAAGCTGCGGCCGTCGGTGCGTCGGGCCGCAAGGCTGCCGCCGAAGTGGGCTTGCCGTCCGAGGCCGGTCCGGGCGCGGTCCTCGTGCCCGGACGGAGCCGCCGGCTTGATCACCGTCACCCGGTCGCTCCGGGCGACCGGCCCGTTTCGGCTTCGGCCCGGCGCCGGGTCGCGACCTCCCGGCCTGGCTGCTCGGTCTTGCGGCCGAACAGTTCCAGCCGGTGCGAGACCAGGTCGAACCCCAGTCGCCGCGCGATCGCCTCCATCAGGCGCCGATGCTCCGCGTCCTCGAATTCCACCACCTTGCCGGTGTCGACATCGACCAGATGGTAGTGGCTGCCGTGCTCGGACGGTTCGTAACGGGCACGGCCGCCGCCGAAGTCGCGTCGTTCGAGGATGCCCTTCTCCTCGAGCAGCCGCACGGTTCGGTAGACGGTCGCAATCGAGATATGCGGATCGAGGCTGGCGGCACGACGGTAAAGCTCCTCGACGTCCGGGTGGTCGGAGGCTTCGGACAGGACCCTTCCGATCACTCGCCGTTGCCCGGTCATCTTGAGGCCCCGTTCGACGCACAGGCGCTCGATGCGAGATTCCATCGCTTCCCCGGTTCGTTGCCCCGCCTCGGCGTAGCCGATAGAGGAGCGGATTGTCGAGCCACGCCGCGGCAGCGTTATAGGAACAAGGAAGCGGGGAAAACAAATGACGGACGCAAGCCGCCGGATCGACATCACCGCCGATCGCTGCCCGATGACGTTCGTGCGGACCCGCCTGGCACTCGACCGGATGGCGCCCGGCGAGGTCCTCGAAGTGCTTCTGGCCGGTGACGAACCACGCCGGAGCGTGCCCGAGACGACCCGCTCGCTGGGCCACGAGGTGCTGGCGGCGGAGGATTGCGGCGAGGGCGTTACCCGGCTGCTGATCCGCAAGCGGGCCCGAGCGGCGCCGCCATGACGAGGGCATCGCTGCCGTCGGCGTAGTAGCGGCGCCGCCTGGCCACTTCGACGAACCCGCTCCGCTCGTAGAGCGAGCGGGCCGCCGTGTTGGTGGCGGAGACCTCCAGAAACAGGCGGACGGCGCCGAGATCGTGGCTTGCGCGGGCGACCTGGCTCAGCAGCGCGCGACCGACACCCTTCCGGCGCGCGGCCGGAAGCACGGCCAACGTCAGCAGCTCGGCCTCGTCGGCGGCCACGCGGAACACCGCCATGCCGTCCTCGCCGGGCGAGAGCCGCGCGAACGTGCCAGGCATGTCGAGAAGGATCGACAGCGACGCCGCGTTCCAGGTGTCTCCGCCTTCGAAGCTCGCCGCGTGCACGCGGGCCAGCCTCCCGACGTCCCGCCCGGTCATGCCGGTGGCGGCCGACCGGCGGCGGGCCCGCTCACATCGGGCGCATCGATGTAGAGCGGGAGGCATGGAAGAGGTTCGAGCCGTCCGTCGAGCCGCGCGCGCGCGGCATCGGCGACCCCGAGCGCGCCCGGCAACGGTCGTGCCGCGATCCGTGGCAGTCCGCCGAGGGCGGCCAGCCGCTGCTCGACGCGATCGGCACGATCGCCGGCGAGCAAGGGCATCGCGGCCGGCAGGGTCAGATCAGCGATCGCGACCGGGCGGGGCGGCCCATCGCCTTCGAGAAAGATGTGCTCGCGCCGGGCGTCGGTCGCGACCCACAGCGCGCCACGCCAGCCGAGGCCTTCGCGCACCGCTTCTCCGACCGTCACGCCGACTACCGGACAGTCGGCGCCGAACGACAGGCCGTGCGCCAGGGCGAGGCCGGCGCGTATGCCGGTGAAACTGCCCGGTCCGACGAGTGCGGCGATCAGGGTGACATCGTTCTGGATCAGGCCGTCGATCATCGACGGCAGGCGTTCGGCCAGCCCGCGTCCACCGCAGACGCGCCGTTCGATCACGATCCGGTCGTCTTCGACGAGAGCGGCGAACGCTTCGGCCAGGGCCGTGCCGAGAACCAGGACCCGCCGGCTCACAGCAGCTGGCAGGCCTCGTCGAAGGCGAGGCGCGGGCTGCGTTCGGGCACCCCGCCGCGCTCGGCGTAGCCGAGACAGACCAGGAAGTTGCTTCGCCAGCCGTGCGCGGAAAGGAAGGCGTCGTCGACGAGGGCGTTGTCGAAGCCCGACATCGGACCGCAGTCGAGCCCGAGCAGGCGGGCGGCGATGATCAGATAGGCGCCCTGCAGGCACCCGTTGCGGAAGGCGGTGTCGTCGGACAGCGCCTGGTTGTCGGCAAACCAGGCGCGCGCGTCGGCGTGCGGGTAGAGGCGAGGGAGCTGATCGTAGAAGGCGGGGTCGTGAGCCACGATCGCGACCACCGGGGCGGCCATCGCCCGTTCGGCGTTGCCGGCCGACAGCGTGGGCCGAAGCCGGAGCTTCGAGCCGAGACTGCGCAGGAACAGGAAACGGGCCGGCGACGAGTTGGCGGAGGTGGGGCCGAACTTCAGCAGATCGTAGAGTTCGTGGAGCGTCTCGTCGGTGACCGGCTCGGCGCTCCAGCGCCAGGCGGTGCGCGCCCAGCGGAACAGGAGGTCGGCAGGGTCGGTCGGTCGAGCCGGCGGAGGTTCGGGAGCGTCCGGCGCCGGCGAGACCTCCGCCAAGGTTCAGACCTCGACTTGCTCGACGGACACCACTTCCGGGACGTAGTGGCGCAGCATGTTCTCGATGCCGTGCTTGAGCGTTGCGCGCGACGACGGGCAGCCGCTGCAGGAGCCCTGCATGTGCAGCATGACGATGCCGTCGTGATAGCCGTGAAAAACGATGTCGCCGCCGTCGGCCGCGACCGCAGGGCGCACGCGGGTGTCGAGCAACTCCTTGATCTGCTCGACCACCTCGCTGTCCTCGGGGCGGAACTCGCCGGTGGCGGCCAGCGCCGGCTCGCCCTCGATGACAGGGCTGCCGGAGACGAAATGGTCGACGAGGGCCGCGAGCACCTGCGGCTTGAGCGAGGCCCAGTCCAGATCCTCGGACTTGCTGACGGTGACGAAGTCGGCGCCGAGGAACACGCGCGCGACCCCGTTGAGGCCGAAGAGGCGGGTCGCCAGCGGACTGCGGCCGGCCTGGGCCTCGGTGGCGAAGTCGGCCGTGGCGGTGCCCGGCATCACCGCCCGGCCGGGCAGGAACTTCAGCGTCGAGGGATTGGGCGTGCCTTCGGTCTCGATGAACATCCTGGGGTCCTGCGTGTCTGTTCCGCGCCGGGTGGCTCGCGGCTATAAGCCTTGGCTGATCGAGATGGCGAGGCCGCGGCCGCGCCGCAAGCACGGGAGCGCCGATGTCGCTGCGTCATGGTCTTGCGATGGCGGTGCTGCTGGCGATGCCGGCTCATGCCGAGCCGCTGGCGTTCGTGCTCAACTCGGCGGACGCCTCGATCAGCGAAATCGACGTCGACACGCACCGGGAGGTGCGCCGGGTGCCGGTGCTGCGCGAGCCGCACCACATGGCGTTGACCCCCGACGGGAAATCGCTGGTCGTCGGCGACACCGCGGGCAACGCGCTGTTCTACCTCGATCCGGACACCGGAGCGATGCAGCGGCAGATCACGGTGAGCGACCCGTACCAGGTCTCGTTCAGCCCCGACGGGCACTGGTTCACGGTGGCGGGTCTGGCGCGCAACCAGGTCGACATCTATGACGCCGCCACGATGCACCTGCTGCACCGGGTGCCGGCGCGCGCGATGCCGAGCCACATCAACTACGCGCCCGACAGCAGCGTGGTCTATGTCACGCTGCAGGACACCGACAGCCTGATCGCGATCGATACGCGGTCCGGCGCCGTGTTGTGGACCGCCAAGGTCGGCAAGACGCCGGCGGGGGTGTTGTGGCACGACGGCGCGCTGCTGGTGGGCGACATGGGGTCCGACCACATCGCGGTGGTCGATCCGGCCTCGGGCGCGGTCGAACGGACGGTCAGGACCGGACGGGCGGCGCATAACCTGTTCATCAGTCCGGACGGGCGGGCGCTGTACGTGACCAACCGGGTATCGGGGACGATCTCCGAGCTCGATCCGACGACGCTGGCGGTGCGGCGGACGTTCTCGGTGCCAGGCGGCCCGGACGACATCTCCTTCGGTCCAGACGGCACGATCTGGGCGAGCCTGCGCTGGCGGCAGCACGTGGCGCTGATCAATCCGCAGACCGGGGACTACACCACGATCGCGACCGGGCGGTCGCCGCACGGGATCTGGCTCAACACGGGACCGCGTCCGCGCGTGGTCGCGGCCCGGCCGTGAGGGTCGGCGCTCACACGGCCCGGTATGGCGGCTTGCCGGGATCGACCAGACGCATGTCGACCGGCCCGAGGCCGAAGAGCGCGATGATGGCGGGTTCCGTCTGGCCGGCCTTGACCCCGTCGAAGTGCGGCGTGCGGGCGACCCGGCGCACGAAGCTGCCTGCCGGAACCGGCACGGTGCTCCCGGGGTCGAAGGCGGCGCCACTGTCGACCCACCAGGTTCCGGACACGACGAACGACAGGCGATCGGTCCGGTAGGAGTGCGGGGCGCTCATGTAGCCCGGATACCATTTCATCAGCACCAGATAGGGCCCGCTGGCCTTGAGGCCGCCGAACAGGGTCGCGGTCTCGCCGATGTGGCGCGGGAGGTTCATCCACGGAGCCCATCGGATCTGATCGGGCAGCGTGATCTGCGTCTGATCGGGATCGAGTTTTGCCGCGCCGGCGCCGCCCGGGAGCATCGCGGCGATTGCGCCGAGCAGGGGTACTGTCAGCAACCCGCGCCGAATCGCGTCCGTCTCGTCCATCAAGGCCTCCTGGGCTACTGAGCCGGCACGTAGGCGGTGTTACGCCAGGCCTCGATCCAGGCGGCCTGCTCAGCGGGATTTGATCCGGCCTGGACCACCTGATCGGCGGGCGCGTAACAGGAATAGACCGAGTAGGCGAACAACGGACCGAGCGATGCCATCCAGGCGGCCGCGTCCGTGATGTAGCTGGCGTCGTCCTTGGCCGCCCCCCACTCCGACAGGCCCACCCTGACGTTGTGCTGTCTCGCGAAGGCGACCAGCCAGTCCAGGTTGGTGGCGCCTTGTGACTGCGCCCGCGTCCATGCGCCGCCGAGGTCGGACTGGTAGATGTCCATCGTGACGACATCGACATATTGCCGCCCGGGCCAGTAGTCGATCGGACTGCCGGCGTCGGTGACCGCCGATCCCGGCTTGTAGGTGTAGGGCTGCCAGGCCCAGGCGGTGCAGAACTCGATGAGTACGTTCGGGAGATACCGGCGGAAGATCGTCGCCATCCGCTGGAAGGTCGCCCGGTAGTTTTCGGCGGTGTTGTTCCGGCCGCCGGGGCCGCCGATCGACCACGGATACCAGTTGCCGTTCATCTCCCAGCCAGGCCGGATGGCGAGGATGGTGGATTTCGAGGCGGCCAGCTTCATGGCGACGTCGATGTAATAGTGGTCGTACACGCCGCTGGCCGCCGCTGCCATGTCGGCCGCTTCGAAGGAATAGTTCCAGCCACTCTGCGTGAGCATCGGCACGGCGACCACGACGCCATAGTCGGGCGGAATGCCGCCGAACCACCAGCCGGCCAGCGTCATCGTCGCACCCGAGCAGTCGAGCTTGCGACCGAGCCACGATTCGATGCTGCCGAGGTCGCGGGCAGCGGTCGCGTCGTTGGCGATGTAGCCGATCTGGTAGGGCAGGGGCGCCGGCAGCGACACCGGGGTCAGTGTCAGGCCGCGGAGGCTGGGACGGGGGGCCTGGGCGGAGATTTCCAGCGTCACCGCGCCGGCCGGCAGCGGGACGGGCGTCGTGCGGACCAGGGCGTGGGAGTCCCAGCCGCCGGTGGCGTCGAACGTCATCGATGCGGCCTCGACCCCGTTGACCAGCAGCTTGCCGTCGCCGCCGGTGGGCGTCGCGTAGCTCACGTCGAGTGCGTAGGTGCCTGCCCGCTCGACGTGCAGGTCGACGAGGATGCCGGCCGCTGTAGTCGTCGGCCGGCCCGGGTCTACGATCGTCGGCGTAGATTGCCTCATGATGAACGGCTCGCTGAACTGGGCTCGATCACGAGCAGCGCCGCGGCAATCGGGTCAGCATCGCGGGGCATGAGCTTGACAATCATGGTGTGTGGGACGCCGCCGCGATGACCTGGTTGCCTATCTGACCGCTCAGGAGTGGAGCTGGCGGCGGCGTTGATCTGGCGGGTCCGGGGCGGCTCGCCCCGGCGGGGCTCGGGGCAGCGCCCCGAGCTTCTCAATGGCTGTGCTCGCCTTCGGCGATGCGCTGTTCGGCGAGCATGCGCCAGGGGGCGTCGGGTGGCGAGCCGTCGACGGCGCGACGGAACTGGGCGAGCGTCGCCCCGCTGACGCGGCCCTGGGCGCGGGTTTCGGCTTCGGCGGCTTCGAAGGCGACGGTCGGATCGTCGCGGATGGTGAGCGCGCTGTTCCAGGCGTCGGCGGCGTCCTGCCAGTCGCCACGCTGGGCTTCGGCCTGGCCCACGAGCAGGTAGCCCTGTCGCGTGCGTTCCGAATGGGGGTCGAGGGTTCTGAGGCTGGCGCGCAGCTCGTCGAGGAGCTGCGCTTCGCGATCGAGCGTCCGGCTGGAGGCGGCGATCCGTTCGGCGAGCGGCTGGGCGGGGAGCGTCGGGTGACCACCGATCAGGTAGAGGGCGACGGCGCCGATCGGGATCAGGACGAGGGCTGCCATCAGCGGGGCGCTTGTGGCGCGGGTCGATGCGATCTCCGCGGTTTCGGCCTCGGCGAGCATGCGGCGCTGGATTTCGAGTCGGGCGGTCGCGTGGTCCTCCGGGCCGATGAGGCCGTCATGGAGATCGCGATCGACTTCCCTGAGCTGGGTCCGGTGGAGCTGGAGGGCGGCGTCGCGGCGACCGCGGGCGGTGGCGGGCTTGAGCAGGCGGAGTGCCACCGGCAGCAGTGCCAGCGCCGAGACGGCGACAAGGGACAGCCAGATGCGCAACATCAGTGTTGCGAGGTGATCTCGGCGAGGCGACCGCGCTCGGCGTCCGTCAGGGGCTGCGGAGGGGTCGCGCGGTCTCTGCGTCTGAGTGCAGCGACGACGGCGACGCCGAAGCCTGCCACGAGGGCGAGGACCGGCATGAACCAGAGCAGGAGAGTGGCCGGGATCAGGGGCGGGGCGAGGCGGACGAAATTGCCGTAGCGGGCGGTCATCCAGGCCATGATCTCCCTGTCGGTGCGGCCTGCGGAGACCTGGGTGCGGACGATGCGGCGCAGATCGCCGGCGAGCTCGGCGCCGGAATCCTCGATATCCTCGTTCTGGCAGACGAGACAGCGGAGCTGGCGGCCGATCTGCTCGGCGCGGTGCTCGAGGGTGGGGTTGGCGAGCATCTCATGCGGGTCGCTGACTGCGTGGGCCGCGCACGGTCCGAGGCAGGTCATACCGGCGAGCAGGATGGCGAGGGGGCGGGTCAAGTGAGCCGGCGCATCAGCTCTCCATCGACGATCTCGCCGGTCAGCGGGCCCGAGTAATGCCAGGCGACCAGGCCATGGGCGTCGATGAGGAAGCTTTCGGGGACACCGGTGACGCCCCAGTCGATCGCGCTGTCGCCATTGCGGTCCGCGCCGAGGCGGGCATAGGGGTTGCCGGTGCGGGTGACGAAGCCGGCGGCGTCGTCGGGATGGTCCTTGTAGGCGACCCCCCAGATCGGCAGCGCGTTCCTTACATCGGCGAGCACGGGCGATTCCTCGACGCACGGGATGCACCAGGAGGCGAAGAAGTTGACCAGGACGGGATGGCCGGCGCGGCGGAGCTCGGCCGCGGTGAAGTTGGGGTCCGGCTTCTGGTCGGCCAGCGTGAAGTCCGGGACGGGTTTGCCGAGGAGCGGGTTGCCGACATCGTGCGGGTCGAAGCTGCCGGCGCTCATGCCGGACAGCATCTCGTAGAAGGCGGCGCCCCCGGCGAGCGTCAGGCCGACCGGTGCCAGGTAGAGCAGGCGGCGGCGGGTCGCATTCATTCGGCGGGAAGTGCGGCGATGGCCCGGGTGCGCCGGAGCGGGGCGCCGACGCGGGCCCGGCGATCGGCGAGCGAGAGGCCGCCGCCGATCGCCATGATCAGCGCGCCGATCCACATCCAGGGGGCGAGCGGGTTGAGGTGCAGGCGGAGGATGGCCTTGTTGGCGCCGTCCGAGACGTGCTCGTCGCCGAGGACGGCATAGAGGTCGGCCAGGCCGTTGGTGTGGATGGCGACCTCGGTGGTGGTCTGCCCCTGGGTGGCGAAGTTGCGCCGGGACGGGTGCAGGATGGCGATCGTTCGGCCGTGCCGGGCGATGCGGATGGTGGCGACGCGCGCGGTGTAGTTCGGACCGGCGGCGGTGGCGAGCGACTGGAGCGTCCAATCGTCGCCGGCGAGGCGGAACGACTGGCCGGGGACGGCCTCGACGATGCGGTTGGTGGCCTGCGACATGCCGGCGAGACCCGCGAGCGTGATGCCCATGCCGGCGTGGGCGATGGCGGCGCCGAACGCCGCGCGAGGCAGGTGGCGGAGGCGGCTGAGACTTCCGGCCAGGGGGATGCGAAAGAGCTGGACGCGCTCGGCGATGGCGTGGACGGCGCCGGCGACGATCCACGCCGAAAGAGCAAAGGCGGCGATGGGGACGGTGCCGCGCACGCCGAACGCGGCGATCAGCGCGACGCCCAGCGCGACGAGCGCCACCCACCAGAGGCGGGTCAGCACCGGCAGCAGGCGGGCGCGCTTCCACGACAGCATCGGACCGATCGCCATGACCGCGAAGACCGGGATCGCCATCGGGATGACGGTGGCGTCGAAGAACGGTTTGCCGACCGAGATCTTCGCCCCGAACAGCAGCTCCATGAAGGGGGGATACATGGTGCCGGTCAGCACCACGGCGGCAATGGAGCAGAGGAGGACGTTGTTGAGCACCAGCGCACCCTCGCGGGAGACAGGGGCGAAGATGCCGCCGGCCGTGAGTGCCGGGGCGCGGATCGCGAACAGGAGCAGCGCGCCGCCGATGTTGATGCCGAGCAGGCCGAGGATGAAGACGCCCCGTGTGGGGTCGTTGGCGAAGGCATGCACCGAGTTGAGGATGCCGGAGCGGACCAGGAAGGTGCCGGAGAGCGAGAGCGAAAAGGCGCCGATCGCCAGCAAGACCGTCCAGATTTTGAGAGCCTCGCGCTTTTCGACCACGATGGCGGAATGGATCAGGGCGGTGCCGGCGAGCCACGGCAGCAGGGAGGCATTCTCGACCGGGTCCCAGAACCAGTAGCCGCCCCAGCCGAGATCGTAATAGGCCCACCAGGACCCGAGCGCGATGCCGCAGGTCAGGAAGCACCAGGCGGCGACTGCCCAGGGGCGCACCCAGCGGCCCCAGGAGGCGTCGATCCGGCCCTCGATCAGGGCGGCGACGGCGAAGGCAAACGGGACCGCGAAGCCGACATAGCCGGTGTAGAGAATGGGCGGGTGGAAGGCGAGGCCGGGGTCCTGCAGCAGCGGGTTCATGCCCTGGCCGTCGACGGGCGGCGGATTGACGCGGTCGAACGGGTTGGAGGTCAGCAGGCAGAACAGCAGGAAGCCCACCGAGGTGAAGCCGAGCACGCCGATGACGCGGGCGCGGAGTGCCGAGGGCAGGTTGCGGCCGAAGCCGGCGACGGCCGCGCCGCAGATCGCGAGGATGAGGCCCCAGAGGATGATGGAGCCCTCGTGGTTCCCCCAGGTGCCGGTGATCTTGTAGAGCAGCGGTTTGGCCGCGGCCGAGTTCTCGACGATGTTGCGCACGGAAAAGTCGTCGTCGACCGCGGCCGCGACCAGGCAGAGAGCGGAGATCGCCAGCGCCGCGAGTTGGCCGAAGGCGAGGGAGGGTGCCGCGCCCATCATGCGTGCGTCGCGCCTCCCTGCCCCCCAGATCGGGATGACCGCTTGCGACGCCGCAAGGCAGCAGGCCAGGGCGAGGGCGAAGCGGCCAAGCTCCGGCGTCAGCAGCGCTTCCATGGTCAGCTCCCCTCGGCCACCCTCTTGTCCGGGCGGGTGGGCCTGGAGACCGTCATCGCGTTCCACGAGGCGGCGGATGGCGGCGGCCCGAAACGCGGATCCCATTTGCCCGCACGACGGAGGGCGTCGGCGACATCCTTCGGCATGTAGGTCTCGTCGTGTTTGGCGAGCACCTCGGACGCGTGGAAGGTGTGGTCGGTGCCCATCTCGCCAAGGGCCACGACGCTCTGGCCTTCGCGGAACAGATCGGGAAGGATGCCGGTGTAGGAGACCGCAAGCGCTGCCTGGCCGTCGGTGACGGAGAAGCGCGCGACGGGGGCTCCATCCACATGGGCGAGGTGCACGGAGCCCGCGAGAACGACGCCGCCGAGACGGACGGTACGGTCGGTGGCCGGCGGGTGGGCCACGATCTGCGACGGCGCCATGAAGAAGACGATGTCGGAGCGGAAGGCGGCCAACGTGAGACCGACGGCGGCGGAGAACCCGATGCCGCAGGCCGCGACCAGGGCCAGGCGTCGCGATTTGCGGGTCATCGGCGGGTCTGCGGTCGGGCCGCCTCGGCCGCGGCGAGCAGGCGGCGCGCGCGGCCGAGACGCAGCGCGGAGCCGACCGAGAAGAACAGGATTGCGGCGACCGTCAATCCATACGAGGCCGCGATGAACGGCAAGTGGGTCATGGGCGCGTTTCCGCGCGGACCAGCAGCAGCGAGCGCGTGCGGCGTTCCATCACCGAGGCACGCAGACGCGCGTTGACGATGGCAGCGAAACCGAGCGTGAAGCCGATAGTCGCGACAAACAGCGGCCACAGCATCGACAACGACATCGTGGGCGCGCCGGTCAGGGTGATGCTGTCGGGCTGGTGCAGCGTGTTCCACCACTGCACGGAGTATTTGATGATCGGCAGGTCGACCGCACCGGCGAGAGCAAGGATGGCCGCGGCCCGGTAGCCGCGCTGCGGATCGTCGAAGGCCCGGATCAAGGCGACGTGGCCGAGATAGAGAAAGAAAAGCACCAGCATCGAGGTGAGGCGCGCGTCCCACACCCACCAGGCGCCCCACATCGGCTTGCCCCAGAGCGAGCCGGTGGCGAGGCACAGCGCCGTGACGGCGGCGCCGACCGGTCCGATTTCGGCGGCGGCCAGGTCGGCCAGCGGGTGACGCCAGACCAGGGCGACCAGCGAGCACGCGGCGAGGCCGGCGTAGCCCGACATCGCCAGCCAGGCCGTCGGCACGTGCACATACATGATCCGAACGGCGTCGCCCTGCTGCCAATCCGCCGGCGAGAAGAACAGCCCCCAGACCAGGCCGGCGAGCGTGAAGAGGATGGCGGGCCAGGTCAGAAACGGCTGCGCGCGGGCGCCCAGGCGTAGATACTGACCCGGATTGGCGAACCTGTGCAGGTTCAGCCAACCCGCCCGTCCCGGCGCTCCACGCGCGCTCGCCTGTGTGGCCGTTTCCACGCCCGTCCCATACCGCGTCGTTACCGGACCGTCCACGACGTTGACACGCGTGACGTCAACGACACTTGCCGTTGAAGCTGGCGTCATGAAAGGCAATGATCGGGGGAGGACCGGATGTCCGGTCGGAGTGACCGCATGCCGTTCGCGATCTTCTGCCGGGACAAGCCGGGAAGCCTCGAAGTTCGCCTGGCCACGCGGTCGCAGCACATCGCCTACCTGCAGACCTACATCCAGAAGCTGGTGCAGGCCGGCCCGATGCTCGACGAGCACGGTCGTCCCTGCGGCTCGCTGCTGATCGTCGACGTGGCGGACCGCGCCGAGGCGGAGGGGTTCGCCGAGAGCGACCCCTATTTCAAGGCCGGCCTGTTCGAGAGCGTGATCATTCGCGGTTACCGCACCGTGTTCCAGGACGGAGCCGTCGTGGAGTGACGCCGGGCCGCTGGCTGCTCAAGTCCGAGCCGGATGCGTTTTCCTGGGACCAGCAGGTCGCCAACGGCGTCGAGCCCTGGACGGGCGTGCGCAGCCATCAGGCCAAACGCAACCTGGCGGCGATGCAGCGTGGCGACCTCGCGTTCTTCTATCACTCGAACGTGGGCAAGGAGATCGTGGGCGTCGTCGAGATCGTGCGCGAAGCCTACCCCGATCCCACCGCCGGGGAGGGCGAGGGCTGGCTGGCCGTCGACACCAAGGCCGTCAAGCCCGTCAAGCGGCCAGTGACGCTCGCCGAGATGAGGGCCGATCGGGCACTCGACGAATTCCTGCTGGTCAAGCAGTCACGCCTGTCGGTCGTGCCGGTGCGGGACGCCGAGTGGGCGCATATCTGCCGTTTGGCCGGGCTTTAGGATCGGGGCTCTGCCCCAAGCCCCACCGGGGAAGTATGCCCGGACCCGCAATACTTTCTGAAGTGATGGTTTCCAAAGGCGACCGCCTTTGGCGGGGTTCGGGGCAGAGCCCCGACGTGTCGAAGTTGCTGGACCGGCCGTCAGCCCGGCGGCACTCTCGTCTGTGGAAGCGCGAATGCGCCGCACAGGGGAGACGCCATGGTCCATCTGGAGAGCGTGCCGACCGACACCGACAACCATGACGTGTTTCACGTGAAACCTTCGGTTGCAGCACGCGCGCTGGTCAATGCCAAGGCGCTCCAACTGATGACCAACCACGCCGCGCACAGCCCGGCGGATTTCTGGGCGGCTCAGGCCGAGCGGGTCGCCTGGATGCGCAAGCCCACGATGGCCGGCAACTGGACGTTCGACGACGAGGTCTCGATCCGCTGGTTCGAGGATGGCACGCTCAACGCGTCCGTCAGTTGTCTCGACCGGCATCTGCCGGCGCATGCCGACCAGCCGGCGCTGATCTGGGAAGCCGATCAGGAAGGAGTGACGGCGACCGTCACCTATGGCGAGCTGCACGAGCGCGTGTGCCGTCTTGCCAACGCGATGAAGGCGCTCGGCGTCCGCCGCGGCGACAAGGTCGCGATCTATCTGCCGATGGTTCCGGAGGCCGTCGCCTCGATGCTGGCCTGCGCCCGGATCGGAGCGGTGCATGCGGTGATGTTTGCGGGCTTCTCGCCGGCCAGCATCGCCAAGCGTCTGGCCGACTGCGGGGCCAAGCTTGTCATCACCGCCGACGAGCAGCGTCGCGGCGGCAAGACGCTGCCACTCAAGCGGAACGCCGACGAAGCGATGGCGAACGCCGATTGCGTCAAGCACGCGCTGGTCGTTCGTCTGACCGGCGGCCCCGTGCCGATGACCGAAGGGCGTGACGTCGATTTTGCCGAGGCCGTCGCGGCAGCGCCGGCCGATTGCCCGCCCGAGGAGATGCACGCGGAGGACCCGCTGTTCATTCTCTACACGTCCGGCAGCACCGGCGCCCCGAAGGGCCTCGTGCACACCACGGGCGGCTATCTCGTGTGGGCCGCCTACACGCACGAGATCGTCTTCGACATCCGGCCTGGCGAGATTTTCTGGTGCACCGCCGATGTCGGCTGGGTCACCGGTCACAGCTACGGCGTTTACGGACCGCTCGCCAATCGGGCGACGTCGATCATCTTCGAGGGAGTGCCGACCTATCCGGACGCCGGCCGCTTCTGGCGGGTGGTCGACCGGCACCAGGTCGCGGTCTTCTACACGGCGCCGACGGCGATCCGCGCCCTGATGCGCTTCGGCGACGAGCCGGTTCGCCGGACCAGCCGCGCGTCGCTCCGCCTGATCGGCAGCGTCGGCGAGCCGATCAATCCGGAGGCGTGGCTCTGGTATTATCGCGTGGTCGGCGACGAGCGCTGTCCGATCGTCGATACCTGGTGGCAGACCGAAACCGGCGGGATCATGATCGCGCCGCTGCCGGGAGCGGTCGCGCTCAAGCCGGGGTCGGCCACGCTGCCGCTGCCCGGCGTCATGCCGGTCATCGTCGATGCGTCAGGTCAGGCTCTCGAGGGCGAAGCCGAGGGTCAGTTGCTGCTGGCACAGAGCTGGCCGGGTCAGGCCAGGACCATCCACGGCGACCACGATCGGTTCCGCAAGACCTATTTCGCGTCGCATCCCGGCTTCTACACCACGGGTGACGGCGCGCGGCGCGATGCCGAGGGATATTTCTGGATCACCGGCCGGGTCGACGACGTGATCAACGTCTCCGGTCATCGCATCGGAAGCGCCGAGGTGGAGGCAGCCCTCGGCCACCACGAACTGGTCGTGGAATCGGCGGTGGTGGGCGTGCCGCACGACGTAAAAGGGCAGGCGATCTACGCCTACGTGGTGCTGCGCGGGGACGCTGCGTCCGACGGTGCGACCAAGGAGGCACTTGGCAGCACGGTCCGCAAGATGATCGGCGCCTACGCGGTCCCCGACATCATCCATGTGTCGCCCGACCTGCCCAAGACGCGTTCGGGTAAGATCATGCGACGCATCCTCCGCAAGATCGCGGTCGGTGACGGAGAACTGGGCGACGTCTCGACCTTGGCCGACCCCTCCGTCATCGACACGCTGATTGCCGGAAAGGCAGAGGCCTAAGGCGCCTGACCGCCGAC
>CAXTSH010000025.1:0-8615 GCA_964246925.1 uncultured Acetobacteraceae bacterium | reverse complement strand
CAACAGGGAGCGTCTGGCAAACTTGATCATCGTGTCGCTCTTTCGGACGGTTCGATGGATCAACGCCCAAGGCAGGCTTGCCGTTACACGCCGCCGATCAACGTTGCGCGACCGGCTCACCCTTGCCGCGCCCAATCGGGCAGCGGCAGGAGGAGGCGTGCCGCCAGCCCCGGCGATGCATCCTCGAGCCGCAGCTCGCCTCCGTGCAGTTGCGCGACCGCCAGCACGAGCGCCAGTCCCAGACCGGAGCCGGGCGTGCTGCGCGCCGTCTCGCCGCGAAAAAAGCGCTCGGTCGCACGCACGAGATCGTGCGGCGGCATTCCCGGTCCGTCGTCGACGACCGAAATGACGGCCCGGCCGGCGATCACGGCGGCACTCAACGTCACGGTGCCGCCTCGGGGAGAGAACTTGATGGCGTTGTCCAGCAGGTTGGCGATCGCCTGCTGCAGCAGCGCACGATCGCCGCGCAGTTCGAGCGCCTGGGGTGCCGCAACCTGCATCGTGACACCTTCCTCCTCGGCAAGCGCGGCGTAGAACTCCGCGAGCGTCGCCAGCAGCGAGACGAGATCGAAAGTGGCGAAGGCCGACCGGCGGCTGCCGGCCTCGATCTCGGAAATACGGAGCAGCGCCTCGAAGACCTTGGTGATGTCGTCGAGGTTGTCGACCGCATGCTCGATCGCCGCGCGGAGTTCGTTCGGGTGCCGTTCGACGGCCAGCGCATCCTCGAGCGACGCGCGCGCGCGCGTGATCGGCGTGCGCAGGTCGTGCGCGATCGAGTTCGAGACCTGGCGGACACCGTCCATCAGGCGCGCGATCCGGTCCAGCATGTCGTTGATCGTCTCGGCGACCTGGTCGAACTCGTCACCGGTGCCGATCAGCTTGACGCGCTCGTTGAGTTCGCCCGCGGCGATGCGCGAGGTGGTGTCGGCGACGTTGCTGACCATCCTGTGAAACAGGTTGCGCACCACGATCACGCCGACCGCGGACAGGGCGAAGACCAGCAGCAGAGCGTAGAGCAGCGTCTGGCCGAGCAGCCGGCGCAGCGTGTCGCGTCCCCTGATGTCGCGCCCGATCAGGAGCCGGTCACCGCCGGGAAGCTGGAAGGCGCGCATCTCCGCCATCCCGCGTGTGCCGCCGCGCGAGACGGGCAGCTCGTACCAGACCTCCGTCGAGGTGATGGCCGGCGGCCAGCGCTCGACGTTGCCAGCGAGACGGTCGCCCGCCTCGTCCTCGAGCAGGTAGAGCGAGGCGTCGTCCACGTCCTGCTCCAGGCGTTCGCGTATGTTGATGACCAGGCTCGCCAGGCCCCCCTCGATCCAGTGCTCCGAGAGCACGCGGGCGTCCGCGCGTATGGCGCCTTCGACCTGGCGCTCGAGCAACCCGGCGGTTGCCCACCACACGAACAGCATGAACACCACGGCCGACAGGCTGAACAACGCCGCATAGACCGACGCCATGCGGAAGCTCGCCGACCGCAGCATGTCGGGCCAGCGCGTTCGGCGCCTGTCGTCGCTGCGTCGTGCCCGGCTGAGCCGGACCAGTCCGCCTCCGAGTTCCCGCGCGCCGAGGGTGCCTTCAGTCGGCACGCAGCATGTAGCCGGCGTTGCGGACGGTGTGGATCATCGCGGTCGGGTAGGGCTTGTCGATCTTGTGGCGCAGCCGCGAGACGTGGACGTCGATGACGTTGGTCTGCGGATCGAAATGATAGTCCCACACGCCTTCGAGCAGCATGGTGCGGGTGACCACCTGGCCGGCGTGACGCATCAGGTATTCGAGCAGGCGGAACTCGCGCGGCTGCAGGTCGATCTTCTGGCCACCCCGCTTCACCCCGCGCGACAGCAGATCCATCTCGAGATCGCCCACGTTCAGCTTGGTCTGCGGCGCGTCGCTCCTGCCCCGCCTGCTGAGCGCCTCGATCCGGGCCAGAAGCTCGGAAAAGGCGAACGGCTTGGTGAGGTAGTCGTCGCCTCCCGCCTTGAGGCCGGCAACCCGCTCCTCGACCTCCGAGAGCGCCGAGAGCAGGAGCACCGGCGTGGCGTTGTTCTGCGATCGCAGCATTTCCAGGATGCGAAGCCCGTCGATCCCCCCCGGCAGCATCCGGTCAAGCACGATCGCGTCGAAGGCTTCGCTGACCGCGAGGAACAGCCCGTCCTTGCCGTTGTCGGCCCGTTCGACGACGTGGCCGGCCTCGCGCAGCCCTTTCGAGACGAAGCCTCCAACGGTGGGATCGTCTTCGACCAGCAGGATTCGCATCGATGGTTCCTCGACGGCAGCCACGCCGCGTGTAGCGGATGAACGACACCGGCGTGTGACGGTCGCCTGCGTTCGGGGTGAACTCGCGGTTACTCTTCACTCGCCGTGATCGGCTGGCCTGCGGCCGACGACCACCGGAAAGTCGGTCGGCTTGCCACGTCTGAGCACCGCCAGGCTGATCGAGCTGCCAGGAGCGGCCCGGGCCACCGACCGGATCAGCCCGCGCGCATTGTCGACATGGTCGCCATCGACGGCGGTCACTTCGTCGCCCGGTCTGAGGCCGGCACGCGACGCGGGTCCGGCGCGATCGATCGCCGCGATAAACACCCCGCCGTCACCTTCGGTGCCGTCGCGGACCGTCACGCCGAGCCAGCCGCGATCGATATGTCCCTTGTGGCGGAGCTGCTCGACGATGGGAGCCACGATCTCGCTCGGGATGCCAAAGCCGATGCCGACCGAGCCGCCGGTCGGCGACACGATGGCGGTGTTGAGCGCCACCACCTGTCCCGCCATGTTGAACGACGGACCGCCCGAGTTGCCCGGGTTGATCGGCGCGTCGAGCTGAAGAAAGTCGTCGAACGGCCCGGCGCCGATGTCGCGGCCGCGTGCGGACACGATGCCGGCCGTGATCGAGGAGCCGAGCCCGAACGGGTTGCCGGCGGCAAGCACCCAGTCGCCCACCTCCACTCCCGTGCTGTCGCCCCAGGTCACGAACGGCAGCGGACCATTGCTGTTCACCTTGATGACGGCGATGTCGGTCAACTCGTCGCTGCCGAGCACGCGGGCGTCGAGCTGCCTGCCATTGGCCAGCGAGACGACGATCTTGTCGGCGTTGCCGACGACGTGGTTGTTGGTGACGATGATCCCGCTCGGGTCGATGATGAAGCCGGAGCCGGCGCCCAGCACGATTTCGCGACGCGCCCGCATCCGGTCGCGGAACTGCTTTTCGAACGGCGTTCCCCGCAGCGCCGGCGGGACCTCGACCGCGTCCTGGTCGGACGCGACGCTCTCGGTGACGGCGATGTTGACCACCGCCGGGACCACGCGCCTGGCCAGCGGTGCGAACGACAGCGGGCCACTGGCGACCAGGGCTGCCGGTGCACCGTGCGCGTGCGCCGGGGCGAAACAGCTTAAGATCGCCGCGGCGAGAATCGTGGCCCGGTTCAGAGGTCTGTCCTTCGTTGACGACGCCGCCAGGATAGCAGCAAGGCGGCGGACCGCCACCGAGTCTCAACGCCAGGGCTCCTCCGGCCAATCGTGCTTCGGATAGCGGCCGCGCCCCTCGCGGCGGGCGTCCAGCCAGCCGCCGCGCCAGAACCGCGCAAGGTCGGAGGTCAACGCGATCGGGCGTCCGGCCGGGGACAGCAACGCCAGTCTGAGCGGGATGGCCGCCCTGGCGAGGCTGGGCGTGTGGTCGAGACCGTAGAACGCCTGGACGCGCGCCCCCGCGGTCGGAATATCGGCCGTGTAGTCGATGGGGGCCAGTCCGCGCGGCAGCCTGAGCTGCGCCGGCAGGTCCCGGTCGAGAGCGGCGCGCTGAGCGCTGCTGAGCTTGGCCGCGAAGATCGCGGCCAGGTCCAGACGCCTGAGGTCGCCCAGTCGGATTAGTCCGGCCTGGGCGATGGCGTCCCGCAACCACTCTGCGTCTGCGGCGAGCGCCGCCTCGGACAGGTCGGGAAGCGTTGGGTCGAAATGCCGCCGCGCCAGCGACACGCGTGCCCGCAGGTTGCGTGCCGCCTGCGTCCAGTCGAGCAGCGAACCGAGCTGCGACGCCGCCTCGGCGGCGAGATCGGCCGCCGCTTCCCCAGGCTCGGCCGCGAGCAGCCGGTCCTGCAGGACGAGCGCGCCGAGCCGGCGCCGGTGACGCTGGAAGACGGCACCGGTGCGGGTGTCGACGCCCCGTTCGAAGGTCTGGGTCGTTCGCGCGAGCAGGCTGTCGGGCAACGCCGCCGGATCGAGCCGGGCCGCCAGCGTGATCCGCGCCTTGCTGCCGAGATGGAGGCCGGCCGCGACCAGAAGCGGCTCGCGGGCCAGCGGATCGGCGGGCGGAAGCGAAGCGCTGCCGCCGCCGGACAGCCGGAAACTGCCCGCTTCACCGCGTCCTTGCGCCACCCGGTCGGGAAAGGCCGCGGCCAGCAGCCGAGCAGCGTCGCCGTCCGGCGCCAAGCCGGGCGCCAACCGCAAGCGGCTTCGGAACCCGCGGGCGGCGTCGCGGATGCGCGCCAGTATTGCCTGGTCGGCTCCGGAACCGCTGTCGATCGCCGCCAGCCGAAGCCCGATATCCACCGAAGGCGGGACCTGGTCGCGCCCGGACAGCGGGTCGCGCTCCTCGAGCAATGCCGCCAGGTTGGCCGCCAGTGCCGACTCGGGAGGCGAGCGCGCGTCGAGCATCATCGCGGCCAGGCGTGGGTGCGTGCCGAGCCTGGCCATCCGCCGGCCGAGCGCGGTCACCGCGTCGTCCGGGTCGAGCGCCCCGAGGCTTCGCAGCAGTGCGGAGGCCTGCTCCAGAGCGCCCGCCGGCGGTGTGTCCGCAAAGCGCAACCGGCCCGGCTCGGTGCCCCATGCCGCCTGCCAGCAGGCCAGCGCCAGCCGAAAACCGGCGAGTTCCGCTTCCAGCATCTCGGGCCGCTCGAACGGGGCCATGCCTCGCTCCATCGGCTTCGTCCAGAGACGCAGGCAGCGGCCGGGAGCCTCCCGTCCTGCCCGCCCGGCGCGCTGGTCGGCGGCGGCGCGGCTGATCCGCAACGTGGCGAGCCGCGCCAACCCGCTGCCGGCATCGAGGCGCGGCGCCCGCCGGTAGCCGCCATCGACCACGGCGCGGACGCCCGGCACCGTGAGCGAGGTTTCCGCAATCGAGGTCGCCAGCACCACACGCCGCTCGCCCGGCGCCGGCGGCCGCAGCACGACCGCCTGTTCCTCGGGCCGCATGTCGCCGTGCAGCGTCAGCACGCGAGCGCCGCAGTCGCGCAGTGCGTTCGCGGCGCGCGCGATCTCTGCCTTCCCCGGGAGGAAGGCGAGGACGTCGCCCGGCGCCTGCAGCAGCGTGCGGACGGCGCGCGCCACCGCGTCCGGCAGTTCGCGCGGGTGGGCGAGGTCGCGCGCGGCGTGGCTGATGTCGACCGGGAAGGTGCGGCCCTCGCTGACATGGAGGTTCGCGCGGTCCATCAATCGCGTGAGCGGGCCGCTGTCGGCAGTGGCCGACATCGCCAGCAGGCGGAGCTCCGGCCGGCTCCGTTGCAGGTCGAGGCACAGGGCGAGCGCGAGGTCGCCGTCGAGCGAGCGTTCGTGGATCTCGTCGAACACGACGGCATCGATGCCGTCGAGGGTCGGGTCGCCCAGCAGGCGCGCGACCAGCAGTCCCTCGGTCACGATCTCGACCCGCGTCCGGGCAGAGACGGCACTGTCGACGCGCGTCCGGTATCCGACCCGCTCGCCGACCGGCTCGCCGAGCAGGAACGCCATCCGGGTCGCCGCCGCACGGGCCGCGAGCCGCCTCGGCTCCAGAACGACGATCCGGCCGCGGAGCCAGCCGGCCTCGAGCAGGGCGAGCGGCACCAGCGTCGTCTTGCCCGCGCCCGGAGGTGCCACCAGCACCGCGTTCGCGACATCGCGCAGTCCCGACAGCAGCGCCGGCAGAGCGGCGCCGACCGGCAGCGCCGCCATCGTCTCGGAAGTCGTCATCACCGGGAGGATGGGCCCGGCGCGAACCGTTTGCACTGGCGCCGCCGCCGTCCTAACCGGAAGCCATGCGCGCCCGTCCTGTGCTGTTCCTCGCCATCCTGCTTGCGGTCATCGCCTCCGGCGCGCGTCCGTCGGCTGCCGCCGAGCATGCGAAGGCCTCGCTGCTGGCGGAGACCACCGGATGGGTTCGCGGGCAGCCGGTCCGGCTGGGCCTGCGTCTGGAGCTCGCCCCCGGCTGGCACACCTACTGGTCCAATCCGGGCGACGCCGGTCTGCCGCCGTCGGTCACCGTCGCCCTGGACGGCGGAACACCCGAGCCGGCAGCGCTGCAATTTCCCGCGCCGCAGCGCCTGCCCACCGGCCCGCTGATGGGTTACGGCTATGCGGGCGAAGTCCTGCTGCCGTTCTCCGCCGCCCCCGCGATCGGCAAGACCGGGTCGCTGCAGGCCGCCGTGCGTGCGGATTGGCTGGTGTGCGCGTCCGTCTGCGTGCCGGAACATGCCGACCTCGCGCTCACCTTGCCGCAGGCGGGCAGCGCCGTCGCCTCGACGAGCGCGCCCCTCTTCGCCCGCGCCGACCAGGCCATGCCCCGCCGCTCGCCGTTCGAGACGTCGCTGTCCGCGCGCGGCATGCTAACGATCAGAGGCGACGGCATCGGCCCTCAATCGGTGACCTCAGCCTGGTTCATCCCAGACTCGCCGGACGTGATCGACCAGGCCGCCGACCAGAACGCTTCGGTGACGGCCGGCGCGCTGACGCTCTCGCTCCGCCCGCAATCGGGATGGCGCCAGGATCGCACCCTGTCCGGGATCCTGGCGCTGAAGGATCGGGGCGGCCAGGAGACGGACCTGCTGGTCTCCGCGCGGATCGGGACGATGCCGGCGGCCGACACCGCACGCGGACCCGGCCTGGCCGACTTCCTGCTCTTCGCGCTGGCCGGCGGCCTGGTCCTGAACCTGATGCCGTGCGTGTTCCCGGTGCTCGCCATGAAGGCGTTTGCACTCGGACGGCACGGTCCCGGTCACCGGGATCGCGTCAGGCGGAGTGCGGCTCTCTACACCGCGGGCATCCTGGGCAGCTTCCTGCTGATCGGCCTGGTCATCATCGCCCTGCGAGCCGGCGGCAGCCAGATCGGCTGGGGATTTCAATTCCAGTCGCCCGCCTTCGTGGCGGCGATCGCCTGGCTGCTGTTTGCGGTCGGCCTCAATCTGGCAGGCCTGTTCCAGGTCGGTCATGCGATGACCGGCGCCGGACAGGAACTCGCGGCGCGTGACGGCTGGTTCGGCGATCTGATGACCGGCGTCCTGGCCGTGCTGGTCGCCACACCCTGCACGGCGCCGTTCATGGGAGCCGCGGTCGCCGGCGCCCTTGCCGGGCCCCCGCTCGCCGGCCTGGCGATCTTTCTGGCTCTCGGGCTGGGTCTCGCGCTCCCGTCCCTCGTGCTCGGCTTTGTTCCGGGTGCAGGTCATCTGATCCCGCGTGCCGGCGCCTGGATGGTGGTGGTCCGTCAGACGCTCTCGTTTCCGATGTTCGCGGCGTCCGTCTGGCTGATCTGGGTGCTGAGCCAGGAAGCCGGACCCGCGGGGGTGCTGGCCGGCCTGTGCGGGCTGCTGCTGATCGGCTTCGCCGGCTGGCTTTACGGCCTTGCCCAGCGCGGCCTGGCCCGCGTGCAGACCGGGCGCGTCCTGAACGTCGCCGCGGCGGCGGTCGTGCTCGCCGCACTGTCTATCCTGCCCGGAGTCAGGGCGGGTGCCGGCCAGCAGACCGCGGGCTTGGACGGCGCCGAGCGGTTCAGCGCCGAGCGGCTCGCGTCCCTGCGTGGCGTCGGACGCCCGGTGTTCGTCGACATGAGCGCCGCCTGGTGCATCACCTGCCTGATCAACGAACGTCTCGCCCTGGCCCCGCAGTCGGTCCGTTCGGCGTTCGCGTCGGGCAAGGTCACGTTGCTGCGCGGCAACTGGACCGAGCGCGACGGGGCGATCACGGATTTTCTGCACCGCTTCGGCCGGGAAGGCGTGCCGCTCTACGTGTTCTTTCCCGCCCATGACGGGCCGCCCCGGGTGCTGCCGCAGGTGCTCACGCCCGGCCTGGTGATCGCGACGGTGGCCGGAGCATGAGCGAAGCAAGCCGGATTTTTGTCGATGGGGATGCCTGTCCGGTGCGCGACGAGGTGTATCGCGTTGCGGGCAGGCTAGGGCTGAACGTCCTGGTGGTCTCGAACGGGTCGCGCCCGATCCGGCCGCCGGGATTGCCGAACGTCGAGATGGTGATCGTCCCCGAGGGCGCCGACGCGGCCGACGACTGGATCGCGGAACGGATCGGACCGGCGGACATCTGCGTGACCGCCGACATTCCGCTTGCCGCACGCTGCCTCGCTCGCGGCGCGCGGGCCGTGTCGCCGAAGGGCAGGCATTGGACCGGCGACAACATCGGAAGCGCGCTGGCGGGTCGGGACCTGTCGCGGCATCTGCGGGAAACCGGCCTCGCGGGCGGCGGCCCTTCGCCGCTCACGGCGCGCGACCGATCGGCGTTCCTCGGCGCGCTTGATCAGGCGGCGCACCGCGCGATGCAAACGTCAAGGCCAGGGCATCATGCGTCAGCATGTCTTCGACATGACCCTGGACCCGGGGGGGGGGGGGGGGGGGGGGGGGGGGCGGGGGCGGCGGCGGGGGGGGGGGGGG
>CAXTSH010000024.1:0-41556 GCA_964246925.1 uncultured Acetobacteraceae bacterium | reverse complement strand
CCCTTTCAAGGCGGTAACACGGGTTCGAACCCCGTACGGGACGCCACATCAGCAGAAATCATGCGCGGTATAGACCAAAAAGGCTCCTTACACCCAGATAGACACTAGTCACGACAAATACAATGAACAACGGAGTCACCGACGACATGTAAAGGATATTGTAGGACGGGATCGATGTGACTTGCAGATAAGAAAGCAAGAGAACTCGACTGACCACCGCCATGCCGGCACCAAGTGCCAGCGCATAGAGCGCGATCGGGTTCGAACCGCGCTTCCAAAGCACCGATGCCATCAGAAAGCCTAGGCACGCGACCGGCCAGAACACGCGTGCTGCGTCCGAGTATACGACCGCGACATGTTTGGCGACCCGCAACTGGATCCTCATCAGGCTCCTGCTGAACGGAAAGGTTGGCCGCTCGACGGCGCTTTCAATGAACAGCTTGCTCGCCCCGTTGATCGGCATCGCGCCCTGGACCGCGCTGGTCAGCGGCGTCTTCGCATCAGGCGTGCCGGGCACGCCGATGACGATGTCGCATGCCTGCCTGGGACAGTCCGTGCCGATGATGAACCGTACTGCGTGCATACCCGGATAGCGGAGTTCGACATCGCCCGCGGGCACGATGTCGATCGAACTGGCAACGTGCGAGAATGGTGCGATGGGACTGACCCGAACGCTCGGTGTCGCGCCCGGAGCTATCGCCCAGCCATGGACGATCAGGTTGCCGGGGTTGCCTATCTCGACCGGCCCGACGAAATCGGCAAAGTCGTCCAGGTCCGTACGCGACCCGTCGCTCGGCTGATATTCGATCAGGTCATCGCCAAAGCTGGTCAACATCCGCAACATCGCCCGGCTTTCGCCCAGCGTGTCGCCGATATATTGCTGCCGGAACGGAGGCGCCAAGGTAGACCGCGGCGGCAGGCAGGGCAGGCGCCTCTCGTCACAGGCGGTGTCGATCTCCTTCGTCAGTCGACGGTAGAACTCCACCGCTGCCTTGGCCGACACGTAATGCCCGGCTCGCGCGACCGACTCTCGGAACACCCATTGGAACCAGCCCGCATGGAAGCCGGAACAGGGGTGGATATCGAACTCGTCGCAGCGAACGCGTGCCCATTGCTGCCCATAGGATCCTTCGAGCGTCGGCGCCAACTCGCGCGCGGCCGGGCTGACAGCATAGGCCCGCTCCCGAGCATCCTTTGGAAATACGATGTAGCGCTGCCAGTGGTCGGGCTTGATCCGCGACACTGCGCCATAGGCGCTCTCGAAGGCGGTCGACTTGACCTCGTTGGTTTCGAACACCCCATAGCTGCGCAGGTTCAAGGCCGACACTGCCCCTAGGGCGGCGGCAAACGCGACCGTGGCCGCGATCGAGGACGCGATCAGCAGCCAAGGCCATTGCGGGATCGTATGAGCGGTTCCCCGTCGCCGCGGCGACGGGCCGTTCGGATCCAGTCCGCAAACCTGCGATATCAGCCCGATCGCGGCGATGGCAATGACGGATGGGAGCAGCCAGACGCCTTCCTCACGCGTCATCCAGAACGCACCGCCAACCAGCCCGAGCGCTGCACCCGACCGCAGCGCGGCAGGTATTCCGGTGCGCGCAGTTGGAAAGCTTGCCATGAGCGTCAGCGCGACGACGCCGAGGGACAGGCTGATGTAAACCGCGTCCCTGATCACGCGCGCAAGCGCGGTGGTCCACAAGACAGGGTTCAGGCAAAGCAGCAGGAACAACAGGAAGCCGAGGATCAGTGCCGGCTTGCCAGGGCTGCGTGACAGCACGGCGAAGCTGAGCACCCCCGAAGCTGCGACATAGCAGAGTTGTTCGGCGGTCTTCAGTGGAACGTGCAGGACGAAAGCGGTGCAGATGAAGATCGGATAGAACGCACCCTTGACGAGCGTCGCGTTGTCGTACGGCCCGAGCCACGCCTTGCTGTAGATGCTGCGCGCGAGCTTCAGAAACAGATTGTCGTCGTAATAGGAATCTTGGATTGCGAAGACCGGGAATGCAGCCCTCATCCAGAGGCTGAACATCGCGACCGCCGCAAAGGCGAGCAGCATCGGCCAGAACCTCGCCGGCCGGACTCCGATCATCGCGCGCTCAGCCGATCGCAGGCCGCCGCGCGACGACCACGTCGTGATGGTTGTCCCAGCTCCGCTCCTCATAACGATGCAGCTCGAGGCCACAATCCGCCAAGGCGGCGCGCATCCAGGGCTCGCCGGTCAATGAGATGCCGTAGTTCTCATTGCTCAGCGACACGCCGTAAAGATCCTTGCCGCCCACATAATCTCGATAGCCGAAACCGGTCCGGCCGAATTCCTCGATGACCTGCTCGGCGGCGCCGGACGGCAGCCCATAACCCGTCTCGCGCAACCGCGGAACTATGCTCGTCCCGTGCACGGTAACCAGCATCGTGCCCGATGGCGTCAGATGCCGCCCGAGTGCTGCGAGCAAGTGCTTCGTCTGCTCCGCCGGCAGATGCGTGATCAGGGATCCGACCCAAACGAGGTCAAACCGCTCGCCCAGGTCCAGTTCGCGGAAGTCGCGTACCGAATACGCCGGTCGAGCGGCCAGCAAGGCCGCCGCAAAATCCACACCAGGGCGGTCCAGATCGCTCACCGTGATCGAAGCGGCCGGAAAGCGGGCCCGCAGGGCTCGGGTGACCCGGCCGAAGCCGCATGGCAGATCCAGGATGCTCGACGGCTCCTCGCCCTCGAGCGCTCGATCGATGGCGGCAATCGCGGATTGTCCGACCGAAAGGTAATGCCCGTCGTTCGATACGAGCATGGTGTCGGCGCGGCTCACCGTCAGATCGAGGCCCGGGACGTCGAAGCCGGCCGGAGGTCGCAGGCGGCGGTGCGGACCCAGGCGGGCGGTCCTCGCTCGCGCTGCCACCGCATCTGGCCGCGCCGTGCTCGACCGCGTCACGGGAACAGCCGTCAGCACCGCGAAATCGCTGCCGATGACGCCGCTCGCGATCATCTCGTCCTCGAGGTCGAACAGGCGCTGCAGCACCGCGACATCCTCGGGCTGCCTCACGTCGAAGTTCTGCGCGATGTCGCCGAGGCCCATATGCAGCAGCGTCCCGCCGTATGGCCGGTCCTCGATGATGTCGAACTGCCGGGACAACACGTCCCGCAACTCGGCCGACCGGATCGCTTGAGGCGAGGCGGTGGCGAGCATGGCTTCTTCTGCCGGACATTGCACCGGCGGCTTGCGGCCTCCCGCTCCCGGCAACTGAGCCAACCGGTCGGGAAGCGAGTCGAGCCAGCCGTTGATGAGGCTCATCTGTGCCTCCGTCCACTGGAACAGGCTCGGCCCGACGAACTCGTCCAGATGCAGGATCCCGTTCGGCTTCAGGGCGCGATGCACCTGATCGAACAGATGCTCGAGCGCCTCGACCCGATGCACGAAGCTGTGCGCAAACACAGCGTCGCAGTTCCGTTCCGGCAGAGCCTCCGCGTTCAGGTCGGCCAGATGGTAGCGAATACAATCCATGCGCTGTTCGGCCGCCAGTCGCCGTGCCTCCTCGATCGCGCTCTCCGAACGATCATAGGCCTCGATACGGCCTACCAGGCCGCGTCGCACCAGGTCGCGTTCGAGACCACCGGTTCCACATCCCAGGCTCACGCATGCGGCGAGCGGGGGTGAGTGGCCGAGATCCTCAAGGACCTCGGCCAAGCGTTGATAGACGTCAATGTATGGCCTGCCGGAGATCAGTGTGCTGACACGCTCCCGCACCATCGAGTGCTGCAGCCAATACCATCCGGGCGGTTGGACCTTGTCTTTGCAGGCGCCGGAGGGTGTCTCGTCGCGAGCTCGAAGCGGACCTATCGTCGAGAGACCACGCCGCAGCGACCAGCGGCGGAGCGTGGCGGGAAAACTCAGCATGGTCGGTCCTCGCGTTCGCGCACGGCTTGAACTGCTGTCCCTCTGCTCCGATCGGCCTGCTGCGTCCAGCCGGGGCAGCCATCTTCACGGTGGCGTCCATGTCTTACCGCGCTTGACCTTCCGATGGGATCATGTGAAGCGCCCTGCAGACACCAGGGCGATCTTCAGGATATCTGACCGTGGTGACCGTTCACCCGAGACCAGCCGTGCTGATCCGACAGCCTCTCGAGAGATGGAAGCTACATCTCTTCTGGTGCATTGGCGTTGCGGTCGTCAGTCTCTGGCTTCGCGCCGCCTTTCCCGTCATGGCCCTGGGGTTCGCAATCCATGACGACCAGCTGTTCGTTCGCACCGCCGAGTACCTCTCTTCTGGTCAATGGCTTGGACCCTATGACAACCGCACGCTCGTGAAAGGCATCGGCTATCCGCTGTTCATCAGTCTCGCCTCGCTCACCGGCCTGCCGCTGAAGATCGCCGAGCAATCGCTCTATCTCTCCGTCTCGGCTTTCTTGAGTTTGATCGCGGCGCGCGCCTCGGCTCGCCGACAGGTCGGCTCCGCCCTGTTCACGGCACTCGCCTTTAATCCGGCGCTCTGGGGTCCCGAACTGGCGCGCGTCATCCGCGAAGGATTATACATCAGTCTGTCGCCTGCCGTGATCGGGTTTGCCGTGCTGGTCGCGTTTCCGCCAAGGGCCCGTCATCTTCTCCGGTCGGCATTGGCTGGATGTCTTCTCGGACTGACTGGTGCAGCCTTTTCATTGACGCGGGAGGAAGGTATCTGGCTCGTGCCTGCCTTGCTTGCCATCTTTTTCATTGCCGCGATTGATGCCGCCCGGCCGGGGAGATCGATTCGATCGAACCGCTTTAGCGCCCAATTTTTGCCGGTTGGCCTCTCGTTGCTGTTGGCCGTATCGGCGTACGATGCCTGTCTGCACGCTGTCAGATCAGAGAACCACCGACTCTATGGCGTTGCCTTGCTCAACGAGATTCAGTCGAAAGCCTTCGAACGCGCTTACGGAGCGTTGACGCGTATCAAACCGCCGAAGTGGCAACGCTACGTGGTCTTCCCGTCGGACGTTCGACGCCAAGCCTATGCTGCCAGCCCCGCCGCTCGCGAGCTCAAGCCATATTTTGAAGGTCAGCTCGATCAGCGGTGGCGCGGCTACGGCTGCGATCAAATGGGCATTGCGCCACGAGACTGCCCCGAAATCCTGTCCGGCTGGTTCTTCTGGGCACTTCGGGACGCGGTGACGGACGCCGGCTACCGTTCGGCACCGGCCTCGCAGGGATTCTACAACCGTCTCGCCGACGAGATTGATGCTGCATGCCAACAAGGCAAGTTGCAATGCCTGCCGTCGCGGATCACGTTGGCGCCTCCGTTCCGATGGGAGTATCTCGCTGACACACTCGCTCCAGCCGTTCGGATTGCGAGATATTTGCTGTCGGTCCATCAGAGTTCGATCGGCTCGCGGCCGAGCTTTGGCAATGATGCGGATCTTGACGCCTTCCAAGATGCCGCCGGACCTCTGTCCAGGCCCGATCCACCCAGCCAACGGGTCCGCGGTTGGGTCGAGGCATTTGCTACGACACCGACAATACGCCTCGTCGCACCACTCGGCTCCACTGCTTTGTCCTCGATGGTCTTGGAAAAGGCGGACGACGTCCAGGCCGCCTTCCCCGGTAGTGGTGCCGTTCGCTTCTCCATCGAGTCACGCTGTGTTGGCAAGCCGTGCTCGTTGAAAATCGATGCGCCAGACCTGCAGGAAGTCTCGATCGCGTGGCAGCACCTCAAGCCGGGAATGGTATTCGACAACCGTCAGATTCGAGTGTTTATCGACGCCGTGTCTCCGAGCGTTGATCAATCCATGACTGCTCGCCGCCGAACCGTGCAGGTTGCGCTGGCTACTGTTGTCGCCAAGGCATACTGGCTGGCCACTCCACCACTCAGCGCCTTGGGTTTGCTCGGGATCATTGCCGCCGGGGCTCAATGGCGCAAAAGGGCAGTGCCGGGTGCTGTATTTGCGTTGAGTGTCGCAAGCGTCATCGCCGTGGTCTGTCGGGTGATGCTTCTAGCTTACCTTGACGCGACCTCGTTGCCTGCAGCTAATTTTCTTTATGTCTCTCCGGCTACACCGTTTGTCATCGTTGTGGCTGTTCTCGGTATTTGGCTCGGCCTGAGCAGGTTTACCGCTCGGGACTGCAATCTGAGAGCGGCAACCCTTGAAACCGCAGCTTTGTAGAGATCGAGATGGCCAGTGATCCGTTTGCGAACTTTAACGAGGAGGAGTATCTCGCAGCCAACCCGGACATACGGGATGCGGTGTCGAAGGGCGTGGTCAAGTCGGGTCTAGCTCACTACCGTCGCTTCGGCCGTCACGAGCGTCGGGCGGGATCACCGGCTTCGGGAGACCGGCCGCCCTATCGTCCACTGGACGCCATACCGCCCGAAGCGCTCCGGGTACGCGTTACCGGCCTGGCCGACCTCACGAGCTTCGACGTTATCGGACGGTCAATCTGTGACGACATCCTCGATGTGGCGATGATCAACGGCGTCGACTTGGCTCCCGATGCTCGAGTGCTTGACTTTGGTTGCGGATGCGGTCGGGTACTCCGACATTTTGCGCCGCAATGCCCGGCTCAGTTCTATGCTGTCGATATAGATGCCGAGGCGATCGAGTGGTGTCACAAGAACTTCGGCGCCGGCATAATGTTCCATCGGAGCCCGGAGTGGCCGCCACTCCCATTTGCGAATGCGCAATTCGACTTCTTGTACGCCATTTCAGTCTTCACCCATCTTCCAGAAGACATGCAGGTGGCCTGGCTCGCCGAGCTGAGCCGCATTGCTAAACCGGGTGCGTTGCTCCTGCTGAGCGTTCATGCTCCGGACCTGCTTCCAGTTGGCAATTCCGTAGCCGCCGCGGAGATGGATGAACAAGGTTTTAGCTATGTGCACAACCAGGCAACGGACGGTCTACCGGAGTTCTATCGCACCGCCTTTCACGCTGAATCCTATGTCAGGAACCAGTGGGGCAAGCTGTTCCAGATTGAGGCAGTAATCCGGCACGGCATTGCCGACTTCCAGGATCTGGTGGTCGCCCGAGCGCGCGAGCCGATCATTGGTGAGTCTCAGGGCTCGCCTGCCGGATCAGAGCACCGCTGAAAGCCGCTGCCATAGAGGCTGGCTGGGCGCGGCCAGCTTGGCGTGAAATGGCTCCATTCGAGAGCGGATTGACGATCAGACGCTGGGTCGTGCTGCACGACCAGCGCCGTCGCCCTTGTTCCGCCTCCATCGTCAGTGTGAGAGGACCTCTGAGCGCCGCAAGATCGAGCATGGTGTCGAAACCGCTCGCCGCCAGCTTCGGATCGACGAAATAGCCGGAGATGTCCAAACGCTGCCGTGTCTGGGCTTGCGCCTCCCAGACATGTCCCGCGGCGTCGGTGAGCCGGATAAACATCCGATCCGGGGCTTGTCGTGCCGCGACAGACACGATGCTCCACCCGCTGACTTCCATGTAGCCGCTGACGTCGAGAGGCTTGTGCGCCAGGTCCCGATTGTTGACCGTGTCGATCCCGCAGAGCTGGGCTGGCTTGACCGCCTCGTCCTCCGAGATCGTGACGGGTCCCGGCTTCGGCCCAACCATCCCGCGAACCTGGAGCTGCACCGGGATGCTGAGGCTCCGCAACAGCAGATCATAGTGATTGCGCCAGAGCCAGCGTGTGCCGCTCTCTCCAGCGACAACGATTGAGATTGGCCGGTAGCCGGACACGCGTCGCTCGGGGAGCAGCGAAAGGAGAAACTCCTGCGTATTCGACACCGGCGAAGTCAGGAGAAAGCCGGAGCGGGCGAGCTGTGAAAGCAGCCGGCGATGCTCGACAGCTCCATTCGCGTAGCGGATGGTGATCGACAGGATCGGCGGCCGGAACAGGCCGGAGACAAGCCGGCCGAGGAGGGTCGGCCGGATGTCCAGCGTGGCCCAGGCGAGCCCGGTCGGAAAAACGGGCACCGATACTTCGGTTCCGAGCCTGTGCCGGCCGCGCGCGAGCGCCGGGCCCGAAACTCTCGCCGCCTGGGCTCCCGGCTTACGGCGCAAAAGTGCGGTGTCCAGCAGCCCGTCATAGCTCTCGACCCGAAATTCGCTCAGCAGGGCCGGCCAGCTCAGGCCGTCAGCCATCGACGGCAGCCGGTTGTCGTCATTCTCGACTTTGAAGAACACGTTCTGCACTGGCGAATGTGTGTCACCGAGACCCTCCAGGTGGTCGAGGTCGGCCTTCGCCAGCGCGAAACTGAAGGCGGTGACGCTCTGCAAGACCGGCCGCGGTGACCAGTCCAGTCCGTTGGCCAGCAGGATCACCTGCCCCGACGAATAGATGTCGGTCGGACCCGTGACGCGTGGCAGCGGCATCAGGGCGCGGATGGCGGTCATGCCGGCTGCATACCGCCGTGACAGTCGGTTTGGATGAACGATCCTGGTCCAGGCTCCCGTCGCCGCCGAGCGCAGACGGTCGCGGCCATGCGCGTAGGATGGCCACCCGTAACCCGGATAGTGCCGGCTGACGTAGGTGAGCGCACAACAGGTGACGAGCAGCGCCAAGGCAAGGGTCCGGACCCGCATGGCGTTGGCCAGCACCGCAGGCAGCATGACCAGCGTGCCCAGCGCAATCAGCGCATGCTCGTCATGGCGTACGAACCCGGCCTTGAAAGCGATGAACAGCGTCAGCAACACACCGAGCAGCAGCAGGATGGCGCCGTCTGCGCGGCATCGCGCCCGGTCCCGCCAGATTACCCACGCCAGCAACGCCGCGCCGAACAGATAGGCCGGGATGTCGGTCCAGGGGCCATCCAAAGCCTGACCTTCGGTATAACCGTCGATGACCACAGGCATCGACTCGAGATAGGCAGACAGATCGCCAAGTCTCTGGCCGATCAGCAGCCAGTAGCCGACCAGCGAGGCCGCGTAGACCACCAGCACGAGGATCGCGAGCCTGATCCGCCGGCCTAACGCCAGCGCTATCAGCGACAAGCCGGCCATCGACAGCGCCTCGGTGCCGGAGGTGAGCTTGACGAAGGTCAGCAGGGCATCCCCGGAGGCGAGCATCAGCAGGGCTGCGACGCTCCACCTCGTGCGCGGTATGGCCGCCGGCCGCTCCGCGGTCTGGGCGAGCCCGACGGCGACGACCAGCAGCAGCAGCGGTAGAACCATGAACACCGGATCGTGCAAGCCGACCGTCGCGACGACCAGCGGGACGAGCGGTGTCGCCACCAACCGCCAGCCACGTGCCTCCACCGCCAGCCCCGTGGCGATGCCCAGTGCCACGATCAGGCCGCCGGTCACCATGAAGGGATCCGTCGCCGGGTGATACTCACCCGTGTAGACCGCGCTCCAGGGTCCAAAGGTGAACAGCACATCCCGCCCGAACGCCAGGCGGTCGGCCGCCGCTTGGTCGAGTGCCGTCGGCCAGGCGCTGTCCTGCGGCCAATACGGCATTCCGGGCGCCAGCCAGACGATCGCCAGCATCGACAGCACGATCAGCCCGGCGATCGCCGTAGCTCGGAGCAAGGTCGCTCCACCAGAATGTCCAGTTCGGCTCGGCATCGCGTCACGTTCCTTCAGGCGTTGCCGGCGCCCCGTCCGGCGGTCGGTTTCCCGACCTTCGGGGCGTTCGTGGCCGCATGCCTACTCGTGACACCCGGCATCGGGCAACCGCTGCTCCGACCTGTCGGCCGCCGCTACCCGGCTTGCCACCATCCACACCATCTTGCTATGCCGACGTCGGCCGACCGCGATCTTGGCTGATCAGCTCAAACGTTGTGCTTGGCAGGGTGCCTGGATCGATGAACGTGATCGCCACGCCGGCCAGCAAGGCCCGGCTTTCATTCGGTCTGGACGTCGATCTTCCGGACGAGATGTTTATCGGCAAGGGAGCGGTGCTTCCCTTGCGTGGTTGGTGCTACTCGACCGACGCACCTATCCGGACGCTGGACGTGGTCGCCGGCGACCGGATCATCCCGGTTCCCAACCATTCCTGGGGCCGCACGGACATCTTTTCGCAGCGCGGTCCCGACGACGACCCTGATGGCAACAGCCTGCTCAGCGGCTTCGAGGCCTTCGTCCCATTCGAATCGGTCGAGACCGACGCCGACATCGCACTGTCGCTTCGTGCAACCCTCGACAATGGCGACATCAGCGAGTGCCCGCTCGGCAACATCACTCTCCGTCCCGGCTACGATGACGACCCGGTCAGGGTGACGTGGCCCTCGGCCGGTCCACGCGTCGTGATCTGCATGGCGATCTTCCAGCCACCACTCGAGCTGTTCCTCAGACAGGTCGAATCCATTCGCAGCCAAACACATGCGAACTGGGTCTGCATCATCTCCGACGACAACACCGACAACGAAAGTCATGACCGCATCCGCTTCCCGCTCAAAGGCGACAAGCGTTTCCTGTTTTTCCAGAATTCGAGGCGGCTGAACTTCTACGAGAATTTTCAGCAACTGTTGCGCAGGACGCCGCCCGACGCCGACTATATCGCGTTATGCGACCAGGACGACATCTGGCATCCGACCAAGCTTGAAACTCTGATGACCGCCTTCGAGCCCGGAACGCAGCTCGCCTACAGCGATGCCCGGGTGGTCGATGAGAACGGCGCGTTGATGTCGGAAACGTTCTGGTCGAAGCGGCGGAACAACTACACCGACCTGTCCACGCTGATGGTTGCCAACACCATCACCGGGGCTGCGAGCATGATCCGACCCTCCCTGCTGCCCGATCTGCTGCCGTTTCCGGCCCAGGTAGGTCCTGCCTTCCACGATCACTGGATCGGCCTGGTGGCCCTGCTACGCGGGAAGATCGCCTACGTCGACAAACCACTCTACGACTATGTCCAGCATCGAGGTGGCGTGATCGGCCACAACTATTATCGCTGGCCAGGCGCGTTCTCTGCGCTCTTGCAGGTGCTGAGCGGTGCGCCGTCGCGCAGCCGTATGGCGCGCATCGCGACCTTGCTGCTCAAGCAGGCGCTCGACGATTATCAGCTCGTCACCCAGAAGGTGATGCTCGCCCGTATTCTGCTGCTCCGCAATCCGGACCTGCCTGACGACCGTAGGACGGTTCTGCGACGTTTCTCGCAATTCGAGACCTCCTTGCGCACCGCGCTGGCTGAGAAGTTTCGGGCCTTGCGCGTTCGCCGACCGACCCTGAACCTCGAAGGGCTTCTACTCTGGTCGATGATCGGCGCACGCCTGCGCAACCGCGGGCTGCGAGCGAAGCAATCGGCGCTGACCCGGCGGCGGGAGCAGGATCCTGGTGGGCGCCTGCTCGACGCGGTCGTCAACATTCCGAGCGCTCGCCGCCTCAGATCGCTGCCGGCACCAAACACTGCAGCGCAGGAGCCGCCGGACCGCTTCATACCGGCGCTTGAATTCGGCACTACCCGATGGATCCACCACAACATAAAGCCGCTTACGCTCGACATCTCGAGCGACCACCCGAAAAGGGTGAACCTGCTGCTGGCGACGATCAACTTCAGCTACGTTTTCGGCGGCTATATCGGCATGTTCAGTCTCGCCTTGCGGCTCAGGCGCGAAGGTTACCGTTCGCGCATCATCCTCCACGAGAACACCGACTGGGACATCCTCGACTGGCGATCAAAAATCCAGAAGTACCCCGGCATCACGTCCCTGTTCGACGAGGTTGAAATCATTTCCCGTTTCGATCGGAACATACCGGTCGACGTCAACCCTGATGACCGCTTCGTGGCGACGAACTGCTGGGCCGCGCACATCGCGCATCACACAGCCGGCATGCTTGAGAATAAACGGTTCCTGTTCATGGCGCAGGAGTACGAACCGTTTTTCCTGCCGATGAACTCCATCAGCGCTTTGTTCCGGCAAGCCTACGATCTGCCCCAATTCACCCTGTTCTCCACCGAACTGCTGCAGGATTTCTTCCGGCGCGAGCGGATCGGGATCTACGCAAGGGCCGACGGTGACGCCAACGCCGGGATGTTCAGCAACGCGATTCAGACCTTCCATCCCACGCGTCAAACGATTATGCGCAAGCAGCGACGGCTGCTGTTCTACGCTCGCACCGAAGAACATGCGGCTCGCAACCTGTTCGAGCTGGGTATCATGGCGATCGTGCGGATAGTGGCCGATCCGCGGACGGACCTGACGGGCTGGTCCTTTCACGGCATCGGCTCGCTCGGCGGCAACAAGCTCGAACTTGCCGACGGTCTGCCCATGGAGCTGGTGCCGAAGACCGACCTCGAAGATTATATCGACATGATGCCGAGTTTCGACGTGGGTCTGTCCTTGATGCTGACGCCGCACCCAAGTTTGGTGCCGATCGAGATGGCGGCTGCCGGCATGTGGGTGGTGACCAACACGTTCGCCAACAAGACGGCCGATCAGCTCCGGGCAATCTCCACCAACATCATCGGCGTTGCGCCGACGATCGACGCGATCTGCGACGGGCTGCTGGACGCGATGGCGCGTGTGGACCAGATTGATGAGCGGCTCGCCGGATCGCGGGTGAACTGGCCCACGGATTGGAGCGACGCGTTCTCTGCGGACAGCATGGCTCGTGTGCGCGCCTTCCTGGGCGAGCCATGATGCCAGGCGCCGATACGCCGTCGCTTTATGACCGGAGCTTCTTCGAGAGCCAGGAAGGGTCGAGTCATCGATCCGCTGTCTCGGTGCTGGGAAAGGTGTTCCACTTGCTTCGGCCGCGCCGCATCCTCGATGTCGGATGTGGTACCGGACCGTGGATGCGCGCCGCACTGGACCTGGGTGCAGCCGAGGCGATCGGTATCGATGGCGACTATATCGACCGGCGGGCCTTGTTGGTCGATCCCGATCACTTCATTGCGGCGGACCTCGCATCGCAATCTGTAAGGGCAGTGCTGGGTGCGCACGCCGATGAGCCGTTCGACCTGGCCATCTGTGTCGAAGTGGCCGAACATCTTCCATTCGAGCGCGCGCTGCCGCTGGTGGCGGACTTGACGTCATCGGCAGACGCGGTGCTGTTCTCCGCCGCAGTGCCGTTCCAATACGGCACCCACCATGTGAACGAGCAGTGGCCCGAATTCTGGTCCATCCTGTTCCGGTCTCACGATTTCGCCTGCTTTGATTGTCTCCGTTCCGAGCTCTGGGCCGCCGACGGCGTCGATTGGTGGTACGCTCAGAACGCCTTGTTGTTCGCGCGCGACGGATCGCGGGCCGCCGCCGCCCTGCCTGAGGCGAGTCGGATGGACGGTCGCGGTCTGTCGTTGGTGCATCCCGAAAACCTGCTGGCCAATCTCCTGTCGATGCCCCGTCGCTATCGCTTTGAGGCCTGGGCAGAGGAACCGGGCGATTATCGCAGCCTGGTGGCGGCGAACCTGCAGAGAGGATCGACACTTCCTCCGCTCGCCGCACCGGCCCGGGCTGTGGCCGAAGGGCCGCAGGCGGCCGGCGTATTCCCCTGGACCCGTACGCAGATCCATGACCCGGAAAGCGAGATCGGCCGATTGTCCCGTACCCTCGCCGAGACCGGTGGCTGGCTTGCCGCCGCGAACGACGCGTTCGAAGCGGAACGAGCCAAGCGCCTCGAGCTCGAGCGCGAGTTGCGACGCCATGCCGAGCTGGCAGAGCGGCTGCAAGCTCAGGGTGCAGCGCGAATGGTCGCCGAAACCAGACTGCGAGACCTGAAGGCAGTCAGCGCCGACAGGCTGCGGCAGGCCGACGAGGACCATCAAGCCGAGCTCGCCCGGATCGCAGCCGAACGCGAGACCGCGCTCGCGCAAATGGCGTCACTGCAATCGGCGCTGACCGAGGAAGCCGCCGCGCTGTCACGGCGGGCGACAGAGCTTGACCAGCGCTCCGCCGAGATCGACGCCGTGCGGCGGTCGCGAACCTGGCGGCTGAGCCGGCGCATCCTGAGTCTGTCCGGACGCCTGCCGCGGCCACCCGTGCAGGCGGCGGAACCGGTGATCCTGCCGACGCCCGACATGGAGGCCGAAAAAGCGCCGCCTGAGCCGGTCGCTGAGAAGCTGCCGATCAAGTGCTATGGCAAGACGCTCGGTAAAGTGAACTGGTGGACCCTCGCGGCTGCCATCACCCGTCTGAAGCGGCTTGAGGTGTTCGATGCCGACGACTACCTGCGACGCAATCCCGACGTGCAGGCCGCCGGGGCTGATCCTTACGCGCACTTCATTCAGTCAGGCGCGCTCGAGGATCGGGGCCGCGTTGATCAGGAGGATCTCGCCCGCCTGATGGGCAGTCTGGCGCTGTTTGACAACGCGGTCCGCGGCCTTCCCGAAGACATCAACGACGATTCGGACCTGGCCGATCTGGTCGCCGATGTCGGCCACGTCGGAATATTCGTCAGTTCCGAAGGCAACATGTTCATGAACGATCTGGCCGACGATCTGGCCGCCGACCTGCGCAGCGCCGGCGTCACCGTCGACGTCCTCGACGAGACTGTCGAGATCGGCACCAGGCCTTCCGTCTGCCTGTTCGTCGCACCGCACGAGTTCTTCACTCTTGGTCGCGGGACCGAGTGGGTGCGCGACGACGTGCTGTCGGAAGGTTTCGTATTCGGCACCGAACAGCTGCAGACTTCCTGGTTCAACACCGCCTTGCCTTTCACCCTCATGTCGCGAGGCATGCTGGATATCTGTTCGCAGACCGCCGACCTGTTCGCGCGTACGGACATGGCGGCGCTGCACGTGCTGCCTGGAGCCCAGCTGCGGCCGCACACTCTGACCGAGCGGGACAGACGCCACCCTCTGTTCGGCGTCCTGCCCGCGGCGGCCCAACGCGACATCGACCCGGCCCTTCCTTTTGCGTCGAGGCCGATCGACGTCTGTTTCTTCGGTACCTCGAGCCCGCGACGTGACCAGTTCTTCGCCCATCACGCCGGCTTCTTTTCTGATTTTGAAACCTTCAATTATTGCCGGCGGCCCGGCCGCGGTCCCATACGCGGCGAAAGCGAGGATGGCGGCCTGACACGCTTGGCCGGGCATGTCTGCGGCCACAGCAAGATCGCGTTGAACATCCATCGCGAGGAGTTCGGCTACTTCGAGTGGCACAGAATGGTCCGGCTCGGAATGTCGTCCGGCAGCCTCGTCGTATCCGACCCCTGCCTGCCACATCCTCGTTTCATCGCCAACGAGCATTATTTCCAGGAGACCGCGCGCCAGATCCCCAACCTGCTCGAATGGCTGTTGCGAACGGAGGACGGCGCTCGGGAGGCGGAGCGCGTGCGTTCCAACGTCGACAGCTTGATTAAGGGTCAGTATGGCACCCGGCGCAGCGCGGCGGAGATCCTTCGCTTCCTGTCTCGCCATCGCTCGCACGAGGCGAGACTGGCAGGATGACGACCCTCGCTCCGGTCGAGATGGTGTTCGACCACCTCAGCAAGGAGGAGCCGTCGCCCGAGCTGGTCACGGTTGCCGTCAGCCTCTTCAACTACGCGCGCCTCCTGCCGGAGTGCCTCGAGTCGATACTGCTGCAGCGGCATCAGGCAATCGAGCTGATCGTGGTCGACGACTGCTCGATGACGGATTCTTCCCTCGATGTCGCGCGGTGTTGGCTCGAGCAGAACGCGGAACGATTTGCCCGAGTCCTGCTGTTGCGCCACACCCGAAACCAGGGCTTGGCGCAGGCGCGCAACACGGCTTTTGATCGTGCCCGCGGCGGCACCGTGTTCGTGATGGATGCCGACAACACGATCTATCCACGCGCGATCGGCCGGCTGCACGCGGCGATGATGACGAGCGGCGCCGCGGCCGCCTACACCCAGCTGGAATTGTTCGGTGACCGGAAGACGGTCGGCCTGGCCGACATCTGGCATCCCGAGTGGCTTCGCCACGGCAACTACGTCGACGCCATGGCACTCATTTCGCACCGTGCCTGGCGCGATGTGGGCGGCTACAGCCACATCGAAGGTGGTTGGGAAGATTACGATTTCTGGTGCAAGTTCATCGAGCAGGGCTTCAGTGCGGCATTCGTGCCGGAGATGCTGTGCCGCTACCGCGTGCATCGCACGTCCATGCTGCGCACCGAGTCGGCACGATCCTACGATGCCATCTTCGTCGAGATGACGATGCGGCATCCCTGGATGAGGCTGGCGCCGATCGCGCCCGAGGATCGTGCAAGCTGATGGGCGATCTCGGCCCGGTAGTGGACAAGCCTCGCCGCGGGCAGGATTTCCTCCAATCCCGACGTGTCCACCCGATTGAGCAGGAGGCCTGCCTCGAACTGCCGCTCGGCTATGACCCGGCACCCGTCTACCCCGCGTCCGTCGCCATCGTGCTTCACGCCTTTCATGTTCATCTGCTCGCCGAGACACGCTCCTATCTGGAGCAAATTCCTTTCGCCGCCGACCTCTTCGTCAGCACCGACACCGCCGGCAAGCGGCAGGTCGCGACCGAGTGCTTTGCCAATTGGCCCGGCGGGACGGTGACGGTGGAGATCATGCCGAACCGCGGACGCGACATCGCCCCCAAGATTGTCGGTTTCGCGGCCGTTCACGACCGCTACGAGTATGTGCTGCATCTGCACACGAAGCACTCCCCACACGATCAGCGGCTGGTCGGCTGGCGCGGCTACATCTTCGAGACGCTGCTGGGCTCGCCAAAAATCATCCAAGATGTCTTCGCGGCCTTCACCCGAGCCCCGCAACTCGGCATGCTGGCCCCGCAGCACGTCGACGAGCTTCGCCCTTGGATCCGCTGGGGTCAGAATTACGAGCAGGCCAAGGCTCTGGCGGCGCGCATGGGTTTTCCTCTGCCGCGTCTGGCGCCGCTGGATTTCCCGTCAGGGTCGATGTTCTGGGCGCGCACCGCCGCACTGCGTCCCTTGCTGGACCTGCAACTCGCGTTCGGGGAGTTCCCGGATGAACTCGGCCAGACCGACGGCACGTTGGCCCATGCGATCGAGCGTCTTTACTTCCTGACCTGCGAACAAGCTGGCTACGACTGGCTCAAGGTCACCGCGAGAGGCGAGCTGCACGACCAGCGCAGCGTCACCGCGGTGTCCAGCGACGAAGAGTTGTCGCGTTTCCTGTCGCACTCGCCGCTCCGTCTATCCTCGATGCGGGACTTGCGACGACCAAGCGTCGAGCCGGCCGTCACCTCGCCTCCGCCGAAACCTCGACGTGTTCTGCACATCCTCTGGCGTTCCATTCTCGGCGACACGAGAACCGTGGCACCGGGCCTTCGCCTCGCGATCGCCTTGCAGGGACCAGCCGCGACGGCGCCCGGCATCCGCCAGGTCCAGTCAGCTTTGCGCTCACTGCCGAAGGACGTCGCGGGGCACGTTCTCGCCGACCCGACCGCGTCGCGCAACGATGCCCTGCGAGCAGGCTTCGCCAGCGGCGCCGACACCGTCCTGCTGCTCGACAGGCCTGGCCTGCTGCACCCCGGCAGTGCTGCCGGGGTGGTTCGCATGGTGGCAGCGCACCCGGAAGGCGTCATCCTCGAGGGTGCCTGCGTGCCGGACCCGGCACCCAAGCCGGTCGATCCGGGCAGTTTCGCCGTGGAATGGGCCGGGGCTCCGATCCTGGTCGTCACCAGACAGGTGTTCGAGGCGACCGGTGGCTTCGATGACGGGCTGGCAGGTCTTGCCGCGGAGCAGGACTTCTCCCGTCGCGCCCGGGCAAGGGGTTTTCCGGTTCTTCGCTGCCCGCGCGCCCTCTTCTACCCCTTCGATCGTCTCGCCAGCGCATGATGCCTGACCGCGTTGCCGTCGCCGTTCGAGTCTACGACACCGCCGATCTTCCCTGCCTCCAATCCTGCCTCTTTCCGTTGGTGGGTCAGCAAACGTCGTCTTCTCCGCCTCTGCGCATTCAGGTGATGACGCAGCGGCTGACAATCGGCGAGGTCAGGCGCGTGCGCGAAGCGGTTGCGGACCTGCTCGATCTGGACGAGAGGATCAGCCTGACCCTTCATAATTGGGACTACCGCGACCCGTTCGACATCCGCGTGCCGTTGTTGAACTGGGCGCTCGACCTCGCCGAGAGCCGTTACTTCACCTGCCTCGACATCGGCGACCAGTTGCTGCCTGGCACGTATGACGCCCTGCTCGGTCGGCTCGAAGCGACCGCGGCCGCCGCTGCTCTGGGGGGAACATGGACGCAAAGGGTGCGGTGGTGGGGAGATGTCTTCCTGCCGCTCGGCCCTGCCGAGCCCCCATCCGCGCCGGCGCTCGCCGCACCGATGTTCCTGCTGGACCGGCTTCGTCTGCCAGCGACGCTTCGCTTCCGAAATGGCCAGCCTGGCCAGGAGCTGGCGGAGTTCGTCGCCGCGCTCCGCCTCCAGCACGAAGTCGACGACCGGCTCCTGGGTGAACTGCTGTGCGTCCGGCAAGTCTTCGAGGACAACTGACTGCTCGCCGCGCGATGCATGACCTCATGGAGACAGATCGGCTACGCCGTTGCTTCTCTCTCGAGCCGGTTCCGGTTCCCCCCGGACTGCGGGGACGATGGCTCTTGGTGAGCACCCGCCACCTTCGCCGATCCGATCGCATCGCCGCTTTCCTCCAGCCGCTCGCGGACGGTGGCGACCCGGCGGGCGACAAAGTCCCGCTCCGGCCGATCGGCCGCGCCGATCGATGGAACGCCATCCTGTTCGCGGACCGAGCCGTGTTCTCGCTCAGGCTGACGGTGCTCGGCTGCGTGGCGGCCAATGAACGCGACTATCATCTGTCTATCAGACCGATCACCAGCCTCGGCGCGGCGACGCGATTGTTTGGCCACGATCGGCGAGCGCTCAGACGATTGTTCGGCGAGATCGCCTCGGCAGGCATCGGCGGTTTGCGCCAACGCATCAGGTCGATTGAAGCCGACCTCGTCTCTCCTGGAGAGCAGGCGAGAACCCATGCCGGCTGGCTTTCCGTCTTCGAGACCTGGTCGGAGGACGAACTGCCGGACCGCCCGAGTGATCCGACAATTGGCTTTCTCGTCTTTCACGGCGAGCCGGAGAGCGCTGCCCTGCGGGCGACGCTGTCCTCGATTCAGACACAGATGCGCGCCGCTCCGTTCCGTCTGGTCGGTCCCGGGACCGATTGGAAGCACCAGGCGGACGCGCTGCGTCTGCCGCGGGACGGCTATGTCGGCGTGCTCGGAGCGGGCGAGGTGCTTCCCCCGCACGCGGTCGCGGTCGCGCGCGCGCAGCTTCGCATCCACGGCAAACCCCCGATCGCGATTGCCGACGAGGACCGGACCGACGAGAACGGCGTGCGCTCCGACCCGACATTCAGGCCGCAGCCGAACCACGCCTTGATGATGTCGGCGACATTGTCGCGCGGCCTATGGCTGATGCGCACCGATGTCCTGTCAGCCCTGACGCAAGCGGAGCCTGACGATTGCTGGGCGGAGGCGTTTCGGCTCCGGCGATGGCTCGAACGGCGCGAGGCGGGCCTCGACGGCGGCGTTCGACTCGCGCACGTGCTGTCCTCGCGCCGGTCCGACACCGAGACGGCGCCCTCCGAGCTGCTCACCGGCATCGTCGCACGTCACCTGCGGCGGAACGGCCTGCCGTTTCGTGCCGTCCAAGGCTTCCCGATACGACTGGCGCCGCTGCGTCGTGATGATCTCCCGCCGGTGACTGCCATCGTGCCATCGACGCTGACCGCACCGCATGCAGAGCGCTGCATCGCATCGCTGTTGAGAGGCACCGACTACAACGCCCTGAACGTGATCGTCGCCTCATCGGCGCCGGTATTGACGCCCGACGCCGAGACGGTAGCTCGCCGCCTGGAGGACGCCTTCCCCAAGCTTCGCGTCGTTCATCTGCTGGCTCCCGAGTTCAATTTCGCGCGCACGATCAACCAGGCGGCCGAGCTGGCGACCGGAGACCTCATCCTGCTCCTCAACGACGACGTCTCGCCGATCAAGCCCGACTGGCTCGCGCGAATGGCGGGATGGCTGCTGGACGGGCGTGTGGGTGCCGTAGGCGCCCGGCTTCTCTACCCGGACAACACGATCCAGCACGCTGGCATCGTGCTCGGTCTCGCCGGATTGTGCGAGCACGCTCACCGACATGCACCGGCCGATGAGCCGGGGCACGCCAGCCGCGCCCAGCTGCCGCAATCCTTCCTCGCGGTCACCGGCGCCTGCCTGCTGGTGCCGGCGTCCGTGATGCGAGAGGTGGGCGGGATGGACGAGGCCTACCCGAGCGCCTTCAATGATGTCGATCTCTGCCTTCGGATCGGGGAGACCGGGCGGGACATCGTGCTATCGGACGCGACGCTCACGCATGAGGAGCTCCAAACCTACGGCTCTCATTTTGCGGGCCGGCGAGCCGCGTTCGAAGCCGACGAGGTCGCCCGTATGCGCGGGCGGTGGGCTCGCGTCATCGCCGACGACCCGTTCTACAATCCCAATCTTGACCTTCGGATGGAACACGCCTGGCGTGCGGCGTGGCCGCCGCGGCAACCGCCGACCTCTCCCATCACACCGGGGCGCTGATCGGATCGGCAACGGATGCCGCCTGGCCGCTCCGCGCGACCTCGCGCCCCAGATAGGCGGACAGCACCGCATCCGGCGCACCATCGGCGCGGATGCGACCACCATCAAGCCAGATGACGCGGGTGCACCACTCGAGAATAATTTCTGGCATGTGCGACGTGATGACCAGGATGTGCGCGCCGCGCACGACGCTGTTCAGCCGGGCATGCGCTTTGCCGCGAAACGCGTCGTCGCCGGCCATGAACCACTCGTCCATCAGCAGCACCTCGGGACGTATCGCGGTCGCCAGACCGAACCCGAGGCGCAGCACCATGCCGGACGAATAGAAGCGAACCGGCAGGTCGAGAAACTCGCCAAGATCGGCGAACTCCTGGACATCGGCCGCAAGGCGCGCGATCGCGTCGCGCCCGAGACCGTCGTAGAGGCCGCGCAGCATGATATTCTCTCGCCCCGTCAGGTCGAAGTTCATGCCGAAATGCGTGTCGAGCAGGGCATTCAGCACGCCGCGGACCGCGATGGTTCCGTGCACGGGTTCGTAGATGCCTGCGATCGCCCGCAGCAGGGTCGATTTCCCGGCGCCGTTGCCACCGACCAGGCCGAGCCGATCGCCAGGAACGAGCGAGAACGACACGTCGCGCAACGCCTGGATGACGGTCCGCATCTGGCCGTCTTGGCCGAACCGACCGGACGCCGCCGCCATCATCGTCTTCTTCAGCGAGCGCGCGCTGCCGTGATAGAGCGGGAAGTCGACCGACAGCGCTCGCACGTCGACGGACACGGCCGCCGGAACCGGCGACATCGAGCCCACCGCGTCAGACCCAGAACGCGAGGCGTGCGCGCGCGCGCACGAACGCGGACCAGCCGACAACGCAGAGCAGAACCGACCAGGCCATCGCTAGCAGCCATATCTGCGGCGTCGGTAGCGTTCCGAGCAACGGGCCGCGCACCACTTCGAGCAGCGCATTGAACGGATTGTAGTCCATCCACCAATAGTGCTTGCCGAGCTGCGACGGTTTCCAGATCACCGGTGTCACGTAGAACGCGATCTGCAGGATCGAGCCGACGATCGGCGGCAGATCGCGAAAGCGGGCGCTGATCGCCCCCAGCAGGACCGACACCGCGACCGCGTCGAACAGCCAGATGACTGCGCCGGGGATCGCCCATACCGCGTCCCGTCCAGGCCAGGTGTCGTAGAAAGCGAACACCGCGACGGGCACGACGACGTTGTGAGCCAGCACGATCGCGTTCCGCCACACCGTCCGGATCACCTGGACGAAGAACGGCATGCGGACTGAGCGTATGATACTGTCGGCCTGGGTGAAGGTGACGCAGGCGTCGGTGGTGATGCCACTGATGGCGCTGTTCCAGAGCACGAGCGAGAGACCTAGGAACGGAAGATATTGCTTCTCGTCGATGCCGAACAGCGTACCCCACACGATGCCGAGTGCTCCGACCATGACGGCGGTCGACAGCGTCAGCCAGAACGGTCCGAGCGCGGACCCCCGGTAGCGAAGCTTGATGTCAAGCCAGCCGAGCGCCAAAGCCAGGCGCCACAGGCGCGCGCCGGAGACAACGTCCTGCCATGCCGCGCGCTGGCGGTCGGCGCCATGCGGAGGACTAGCCACGAGAGTGCCCTCCGCGCGGGAGAGGCCGTGGCCAAGCGACACACCATGGCCCGGATCGACTGCATCGCAAGTGCCTGGTCTATCTAACATGGGTGACCTCGCAGCCTTGCTTCAGTCTGATCTCGGATGATTGCCGAAAGCGGCAGCATGCGGACGTTCAGGAACGCCACATCGTGCCGATGACTGGATACATCCCGTCTGGGGCGAGCAACGTGACATCCCAAAATGGTAACTCGGAACCTGTAAGGCACCTCAAGCCGCGTGCTGGATGGACGTATTTCCAGGTTGAGGTCAAGCCCGGCTCCTCCGGTCGAGGTCACGCGAGCGCCGTTGCCCAGGACGCCAGCAGGCCGCTTGCCGTCCGGTGCCAGTCAAATTCGGCTGCCCGGGCCAGTCCCTTGCCGCGGAGCGATGTCGCGAGCGAGGGGTCCCTTATGATGCGCGCCAACGCTTCGCCGATCTGCTCAACGTCGGTCGGATCGACCAGGAGCGCCGCGTCCCCGGCGGTCTCACCGGTCGCGGTCGTCGACGACGCGATCAAGGGGGTGCCCGACGCCATCGCCTCGAGAACAGGCAGTCCGAAGCCTTCGTACAGACTGACGTAGGCGATGCAGGTGGCGCGCGCGGACAGATCGACGAGAACGTCGTCGGGCTGGTGACCGAGGAGACGGAGCGTCCCGTCCCGCCGACCTTCATCGGCTTCACGGTTTTCGAGCGTCGCACCCCACCCGGGCTTGCCGGCGATCACCAGCGGGAAACGCTCGCGCTCGGTTTTGGGTAGAGCTCGATGGGCTGCGACCAGCCGGTCGAAATTCTTGCGCGGCTCGAGTGTCGAGACCGAAAGCAGGTAGCTGCGATCGACGAGGTCGTGGCGGGCGAGCGAGGGCTGCGCCTCCGCCTCCGAGCGTGGTCGAAACGACCGGCTGGCCGCGTTCGGCACGACGTCGATGCGAGTTCGGCCGACGTTGAATTCGTGCGAGAACGAGGCGGCGGTAAACTCGGACACGGCAACGAAGCGGGTCGCGTCGCGGATCGTGCGGCCAAGATTGCGCTCGATCCACTTGATCCGCTCCGCCGGATGCAGTTCCCGATGATGCAGCCAGGAGAGATCGTGAACATGAACAATCGTTGCGCCCTCGAAGGGTTTGGTGATCATGTTCGTCTCGTGGTACAGCAGTCTCCCATCGGCGTGGGCGCCAAGAGCCGATAGTTCTGCCTGCCTGGCGCGCTTCTTCAACGCTGCACGCAAGGGCTGCACACCGGGAACCCGGCCAACCATCATTCGAAGCGGCCGCGGAGTTGGCGGCGAGGCTTCGGGAATGGCCGATGCCACCCGGTCGAGGAACGACGGTTCCTCGAGCCGATCGCCGACCCAGAGACGAAGCGCACTGACCTGGGGAGAGTGGCGAAGAACCTCACCGATCTCGAACGTGACCCGGCCGATACCTGAGCGGAGCGTGGCGAGACTGTCGGCACCTAAAATGAGGCTGATAGGTTTGGAGTCCGCATTCGGGTGCGCACCTGCCTCGACAGTCGCCTGTTTGAGTTCCACTCCCGCCTCGAATGCCCAATCCGGCTTGCAGATACCGGTAGGCAGGTCCGGACGCAATTCGGTCAGCCCGTCTCCGAAAGCAGCGGCAGATCGGCTTGGCCGTCGCCTTGAGGCGGTCGCACGCGTACCCGAACTCCTGATCGCCGCGCCTCCTCCCGCAACCGGAGGAGCTCGTCGATGATCCTGTCCATCGTACGCCAGGTCGGCTCGTGGCCCCGCCGCTCGGCCATGATCGCCCTGTGCGCCGCAAGCGTGACGTTGAGCGTTCCGCGCGTGGTCTCCGGCCGCGGCATCCGCATCTGCACCAACGCCTTGTCGATTTCCTCGACCGGCCGCCCGAGGCTCGATGCGATCCGTTCGGCGTCCAGCCCGGATCGGCGCAGCCGCCGCGCGGCCGTAACCTCCGCCCTGGTCAGCATGATCGGCGGCCGAAGCGCTTGCGTACGCTTCGACATCTCGCCCGAACCGGAGCCCGGCGGCTTTCCCCTGAATGGCGCGGGCATGCACCCATCCCTGTCCATGACAGACGAGTCGGCATCATACCACCAACTGCGGAAATCCCCGGGCCGCTCAGGGTCCGGAAAGGGGCAGGTCTGGGGCGCGTGCTCTCAGCGGGTGAGGCACGAAGCTCCGATCCTCGTCAGCCTGGCTGGAACAGCACCTGGTACGCCGCCAACCAGTACGGACCGATGAACAGAATCGCCAGCAGCGCCAGTCCGGTCCACGCGCCCACTGCCCAGAACGCCACAAAACCGTTGATCCGCTGCTCGCGCGCCGCCACCAGCGATCCTACAGACAGCCACGCCCAGATCAGGAACACCACGACGAACAGCCAGAAATACATCTCAGTAGTTCCCGCCGTTGGACGCCTGCACATACACCCGTTCGGCGAAATGCGTCATCTGCCACAGCCGCCGATCGGGCGAGACACTCGTGTCCGCCGCCGCGATCGGGCAGTAGGCGACAGTCAGACCATTGACCATCTCGTCCGTCTTTAGGTCGGGTGCTGCCGCATGCACGGCGGCGATGATCTTGTCCGTCGTCTGCAACATTGTCGGCAGCGTCATGCCATCGAGCAGATCGGCGACGCCGGTGCTCTTGTCCGCGATCACCCGCTTGAGATCCTCCTGCGCCAGCGGCGGACACCCGTCGGGCCGCTCGCCGTTCAACAGCGTCTTCGTATCGGCGCGGATCAGCCGGGCGAGCAGCAAGGTGGCATTGGCCGGCGCGCCGTTGCCCCAGGCTTGGCGCACGTAGTTGGTGACGTCCACCACCTCCTTGTCCGTCATGCCAACGCCAAGGCCGGGCATCATCGCGAACGGTCCTCGCGCCTCAAGGCCGCCATAGATCACCCGCAACATATCCTGCGGTCCGTAGGCGGTGACCATGCCGTTGCCGTCGAGTGCCGGGATCACGTTGCGAACGCCTTGCCCGTTCACCTGATGGCACATCTGGCAATGGGTGAGGTAGACTTGATGACCCGCGACCATCTCCGCACTTTGCGCCGGCCGCTGCCGCGGCCGGTAACCCGAGACGTTGCTCGGCAACGTGCGCAGATACGCCACGATGTCGCGCAGGTCGCCGTCCGGCAGCTTGCTGGAGCTGATGTCGACCATCTCGGCCATCGGCCCGGCGACCGTCCCCATCTGCGGCGAATGACCGGCTTTAAAATACGAGACCAGATCATCGTCGCTGTAGCCGCCGATCCCATCGATCTCGCTGCCGAGCAGGCTCGGCGCATACCACTTCGTGATCGGACCGCCATGCAGCCGGATCGCCCAGCTCGTGTTGCCCAAGAAGTTGCGGTTGTTGTGGCACTCGCCGCAATGCTCGAGACCGTTGACGATCCAGGCCCCGTGGTTCTGCGCATCCGTCAATCTGGGATCGGCCTCGAAGCGTTCCTGCGTGTTGAAGAAGAGGTTGTAGACGGCAAGCACCGGCCGAAAGTTGAACGGAAACCAGATCTTGTTCTTCAACCTGGGCGCATAGACAGGATCGGTCGACATCAGATAGGCCTTGATGGCCAGGATGTCCTTGTTGCTCAGGATCCGATACCAGGGATACGGCATGGCCGGATAGATATACTCCCCGTCGACGCCCACGCCGTCGCGCATCAGCCGGATGAACGCCTTGTTGCTGTAGCGCCCCAGGCCGGTCCGTGCGTCCGACGAGATGTTCGGTGTCGAGATCGCCCCGAACGGCATCGCCATATATTGGCCGCCCGCCCAGGCCCGGCCGCCATTGGCGTTATGGCAGCCAGCGCAGTCTCCCATGTCGGTCAGATACTTGCCGTAGGCGATCACATCGGACGGTGCCTGGCTGTATCCTGCCGGACGTTGCCCGTCGACCTGGTAGGGAACCCTCAGTCCGACATGCGATGCCGGCGCCTCGACCGCCGCCCGCACGACACCGGTCCCGAATGCCGTCGCACCCAAAAGGCCTGCGCCGAGGCAGGCCGCGATCAGCGATCGTCTCACTGTCCGTACCCCACTTTGACCACCGAGCCGAGCTGGCCCTGGATGGACGCCGTCCGTGTCGGTGCCGGCCCGCGCAGTTCCGAATAGGCGTTGAGATTGCTCGCGCCGTAGAAAGGCGCGTACGCACCCTGGTGGCAGGTGGCGCAGTTGATCTTCGCGACATCATCGTAGGGGCCGCGCCTTCCGGCCGGGAAAATGTCCGTGATCGGAACCATGAATGCATGGTTCAGGTCGCGCACCATCGAGATGCCATACCAGGCGACCATCCGGTTCGGCGTTCCCTGGTCCCACTCCTCAAACGCCCGCGTATTGTGGCAGAACACGCAACCGACACCAAGGCTGTCCGCAAAATGGACCATCAACGAATAGGTCCAGTCGGTCTGGTTGATCGACGCCCGGTCGTTGCGCGGCAACGCGGTCATCGGCGTCACCCGGATCGGTGCCGCCTGCAGGAAAAATGGCGTGAACGGGTCATAGGGCAGGGAGGTCTGCCCTGCCGCCGGCGCCGGCAGGTTCTGCCCGACATCCGTCTCCGCAATCCGCGACACGCCGCCAGGCGGCGGTGCGATGAACCACACATTGGCCGGCACGCCCTGGCCGCGATGGCAGGTATTGCACGTCACACCCACATTGCCGACGTGGGACTTCCAGTTCGTGTTTATGTAGCGCGTCATCTCCAACATATGGCGCGCGATGTTCTTCGTGTAGACCTTGTCGTCGGCCATGTTGACCGCCGAGTGGCAGTAGGAGCATCCGATCGTGGGCGCGATCCAGTTCGACATCGCCGCCATCAGCCGGAGCATCTCGTTGGCGTCGACGTCCTTGAGCACCTGGATGTTCTTGTAGGCGACGGAGGCCGTCACGCCGGCCGGCTGGGCCGGCGGATAGGGCGTGTCCAGCCGGTTCTTCTCGATCTCGGCGCGTGCCGACCGCGGGTTGTAATCCACGATCATCCCGGTCCCGCGGAAACCGAGCTGGGTGCCGTGCACCGGCAGGCCTTCGAAGGTAGAGGCGAGCCCCACCAGGAGTGCGGCCACCACCACACCGCCGACCACCCGGGTCAGCAGCCGACGCGACTGTCCAAAGACGGCGCCGAGGACCCAGCCGACCAGCCGGAACGGCGCCAGCAGGATCTCGCTCATCGCACCGGGTTTCCAGGTGCCAGGACGGGGTTTGCTCCGTCGACGCCACGCAGCAGCCCCGGGTCGGCGATATGCGGGTAGACCGGCGGATAGCTCGGCGCGATGCCGTGCTTGACACCCCACAGATACCAATTGTCGACCGCCGTCCCGGTCAGCAGGATCCCGATCCCGCCCGTGAGCGTGGTCAGGATCGCGAACCAGATCGCCCAGCGGTGGATCGATTCGTAGCTTGCGTTGAAACCCATGATCCACCGCCAGAACAGTCCGGCCCGTTCGGCCGCCGTGCTGCGGTCGATTGTCATCTCGATCTCGCGCTCGCCCCAGTAGCGGCCAACGGCGAGGATGGTGCCCCCATGCATCGCGAACAGCACCGACGATCCATAGAGGAACACGATCGAGAGCATGTGGAACGGGTCGTAATAGAGGTTCCCGTAACGGATCGACAACGATGCCGTCCAGTCCAGATGCGGAAAGATGCCGAACGGCACCGCCTCGGCCCAGGAGCCCATCAGGACCGGCCGGATGAAACCCAATACCAGGTAGAGCCAGATCGCGGAGGCGAATGCCCACGCCACATGGGTGCCCAGACCCAGTGCCCGCGCCCGACGGTAGGTGCGCACCCACCAGAGCAGGATCGACACCGTCAGGAAGAAGCCCGCAGCCAGCCACCAGCCACCCTGGTTCAGCGGCGGAATGCTCAAGCCGTACGAGGGCGCCGGCGGCTGCAGCCCGAGCCAAGGAAGCTGGCGAATGAACTGGATGACGTTCCAGTGCACAGAGGCCAGCATGTTGAGCCCGATGATCTCGAAGGCGATAAAGCCGCACACGAAGGATGCGATACCAACATAGCCCAGGTAGAACGGCCCCACCTGCGCCGAGCCGAGCAGCCCGAGCAGGTTCGAGAAGATCGGCTTGCCGACCCGGCCCCCACGCCCCCAGCGCAGTGGCGGCCCCTCGAAGGCTGGTCCGCGCACCTGTTCGCGATTGAAGATGTTCTGGTATTCGACGCCGAAGCCGGTCCGGTAGTCCAACATCGTCAGGTCCTCCAGAACGGCAGGTTGAGCCACCAGCTCCACCATTCAGGCCAGCCGCGTGCCCAGATCGGTCCGCTGATGACGATGCAGATGGCGCTCCAGACCCCTGCGTTGATGGCGCAGAACCAGCCGAGCCGATGAATGCCGAGCTGACCGATCGAGTAGGTCATCAGGTCGCGAAAGAAGCTGTCCTCATGCGCCGACGTCTTGACCGGCTCGTCGCCGCCCGGATTGAGCGTCGCCAGGATCGCTCCGCCATGCATGGCCAGGATGAAGCACGTCGTGAAAAAGAACGTGATCGCGATCATGTGCGCGGGATTGTAATGGAACTGGATGTATTCGTAGCCGATATTGCTGACCCAATCGAGATGCGAAATGATCCCGTAGGGGAACGCGTTCCCCCAGGCGCCCATCATCACCGGCCGAATCACTTCGAGCGTGACGTAGGCCAAAATGGCGCCAGCGAACGCGATCGGCACATGCAGCCCCATGCCGAGTTTTCGCGCGATCTCGACCATCCGCAAATCCCACGACACGAACGCACCGATGGCGCAGAACGTGATCCATTGCCACAGGCCGCCCTCTCGCATCGGCGCGAAATGCAGGCCATAGCTCAGGTTGGGCGGCGCGATGCTGATCCGCCAGACGTTCCATGTCGGCCCGATCGCCGCACCCCAGATGATCAGCAAAGTGCCGATGGTTGCGAAAAAGATCGTCGTGACGCCGAAGAAGCCGACGTAGAACGGTCCGACCCAGAAGTCGAACAAGTCACCACCGACCAACGTGCCACCGCGGACCCGGTACTTATACTCGAAGTTCAGCATCGCCATGACGATGGCACTCCCCATCAGGGGAGGCGGGCCGCAGCCTGCCTCCCCCTGGTCAAGCAGTCCTCTCTATCGAGCCGGTGGCGGCAACGGCGCCATCTGCTGCGATTGTGCGCCCGGTAGACGGTCGTGATTGGGACCATCGAGCCAGTTGAAGCGATCCGTGCTGAGCAGGATGAAATGGATCGTCAGTGCCAGCACCAGAAGGAAGCCGAACAGGACGATCAGCGTGCGGCGCGGATCGAACAGCATCCATATGCGGAACATGTCGAGCCCCTCGTCAGGTGAGCGCCGTCAGCAGATGCGCGTGGCGGGCAAGCCCGTCGAGCATCGCCACCGGCGTACGGTAATCGCCACCCCACGGACGCCACAGATAGGCGAGGAAGTGCGCGACCACCGCGACACCCGTGAAGATCACGAAACTGAAGACAAAGATGCGATTGAATTCTCGCGCCTCCAACTCGGACAGACCCGACAGGGTCGATCTCCGTTCATACTCGGTCGCCATGTTGCTACCTCCTGTGGGGTCGTTTTGGCGTCTAGCCTGTTGCGGTCGCGAACTTTGGTTCTCCGGGCTCGAGTCGCGACGTCTCGAGACGGTCCGGCCGTGCGGGCGCGACGGGCAGGGACGCCCGAACCCGCCGATCCGTCACGCGCGGCTCTCCGGCTGCCCGCGCGTCACGTTCCACCTGCTCGCGCAGCCGCTTGGCCGCCGAGATGCGAACCAGGAACGGTTCGGTCTGCAAATGGTCATCCAGTGTCGCCGCCGCGTCCGCGTCCCAGGGTAGCATGTCACGGGCGGGCGTGGGCTCGATCCGGTCGAGGTCCTGACCCAGAGGCAGCATGTTGAACAGCGCGTCGAACAGCGCGTTGCAATATTCCTGAACGAGGTAGGTGGCCCCTGCATAGCCCATGAACGGCGTGCCCGTGGACCGTCGGATGATGGCACCCGGAAACGACGCCGGGATGTAGACCGATCGAAGCCCGAGCTCGGTCGCGTAGATCCGCTCGTTGTTCGACCCGAACAGCACCATAGGCCTGCTCGTACCGAGCTCGGTTCTTACCGCCCGATTATCCGGCTTGATCCCCGGCCGCCGCGCATGGCTGTAGGCGCAGGGAATCCCGAGCTCGCCTTCCAAGAAGTGCCGCAGCCCATGCTCGTAGGTCGCCGTCGCCACGACCGCGAAGGAGGCGGTCGCAAAAAAGTCCTGCGTCACGCTGCGCCAGAGATCCCAGATCGGCTTGACGGTCTCCCGCTTCTCGCGAGAGATGAACGGCTCCGGATCCACTCCTGCCAGCTCACCCAGCGTGCGCAGGAAATTGGTCGTCGCGAACAGCCCGATCGGTGCCTGCAGATAGGGTTTTCCCAGCTCTTCGCACAGCAACCGGCCGAATTCGCGATAGAGGCAGACATTGACCACCGCGTCGGCGAGACGCGGCGTGTCATCGAGATGCGCGCCCATCGGATAGACCAGGTTGACCGCGCAACCGATCCCCTCGACCAGCCGCCTGATTTCCGCCAGGTCCGACGGCATGTTGAACGTGCCGTGAATCGCCCCGATGATGTTGACCAGCGGCTTGACGGCCTTCTGTTCCGTGACCGGAGCGTCGGGCCGGCGCACCACCGTCTTCTTGGGTTTTCGCGTCCCGAACTGGCTCCAGAGCCAGAACAGGGCCCGGTCCGCGCACTGCCACTGATCCTCATCGATCGTCCGCGGAATGAACCGCAGCAAATTCGACCCCTCCGGCGTCACGCCGCCGCCGATCATCTCGGCGATGCTGCCCGTCACCACCACACCGGGCATCGACGGATCGCCGACCGAATTGGCCTGCCTCAGCGCGCCCTCGGTCCCGTCCATCGACAGGTGGTCTTCCGACAATCCGGTCACCGCGACCGGCAGTTCATGCGGCGGCAGGGCGTCCGTGTAGTGCAGCACCGCGGTCACCGGCAGATTCTCGCACCCGACCGGCCCATCGATGACCACGCGCAGTCCGCGCAGCGCGGAAAACGCGTAGACCGCGCCCCAGTATCCGCCCGCCCGGTCATGGTCCATCACCAGCATGTCAGGGACCCGCGCCAAAGAAATCGATCATGCGCGAGAACCGCTCTCGTCCCCTGGTCTGTGCGCCGACGATGGCAGCGACCGAGCCCGCGCCCGCAATCCCGAACAACGGCCGCGAGGACACGATGTTGGTGAAGTAGATCGCCGGTATCCCAGACTCCTTGGCTTTCTGCACCACCGGCGTCGTCCCGATCGCAAGAGCCGGCTTGCTCTCACGCATCGCCGCGATGTCCTGCTCGAGCGAGGCTCTGAACTGCACATGCACCCCGTGCGACGCGAGCCATGCCCGATCGTCCTCGTTCCATGCCGTTCGAGGGCAGGCGGTACCGACATACGGCACCTCGGCTCCGGCCTCGACCAGCAGCCGAGCCACCAACAGTTCGGAGCCTTCATAGCCCGACACCGTCACGCGCGCATCGACCGGGTTCGCGTCCAGCGCCGCACGCATCGCCGGCAGGCAAGCGGCTTTCGCCGCATCGATGGCCGGAGTGCTCACCCCAGCCGCGCGTCCCACCGACTCGAGCCAAGCCGCGGTGCCTTCGAGACCGACCGGCCCCGATCCTACCACCTTCCGTCCCGCCGCCTCGAACTCCCTGATCGACGCAACATAGAACGGATGCACCGCTGCGGCGACCGCGCAGTCGAGCGCCCCATACAGGTCGCGCCATTCCCGCGCCGGCACCGGGGGCGCCACCGCCAGCCCCATCGGCGCCAGCAGCGCCGCAACCCCGATCGGATCGACCGGAAACAGCTCGCCGATCAGCGCCACGGTCGGCAATTCGGCTGCCGGTCCGCGCGGACGCGCCACCGGACCCGCCTCCGCTTCCGCCCGTGCCGCCCTCAGCATCGCGCCCGACAGCACGTCCTTCGCTTCCGCATGCGTCGGCACGCCAAACCCGGGCACGTCGATCCCGATGATACGCACCCCGTTGATCTGCTTGGGCAACAGGTCAAGCGGCACGCCCGACGCCGTCGGCACGCACAGATTGATGATCACGACCGCATCGACGTCCGCCGGCTTGGCCGTCTCCTCGACCGCGCGCCTGATATCTTCGAACAGCTCGCCGCGTACCAGCGTCTCGGAGTTGAACGGCACGTAACCCACGCTCCGCCGGGCCCCGTAAAAGCGCGACGTGAACGTCAGCCCATACACGCAGCACGCCGACCCGCTCAGGATGGTCGCGACTCGGCGCATCCGCAGACCTACCCGCAGCGACCCGAACGCCGGACACATCGATTGCGGCTGGTCGTGCGGTCCGCGCGGATAATCCGCAATCAGCCGCTCGAGCGCCTCCGCCTTGCCGGCCGCGCGCGCGGCGGCCTGCAACGTCTCGCGGCCACCGTGGCAACTCCCGCCTTCCGCCGGCTCAGGAACGATATGCGTGCCCCCATCCATGCTCAAACGCCTTCGTAGACGACTTCGAGCGAGGGCCGCGCCGCGATCGCCGTCCCCGCGCACATATCGTCGAGCGAAGCGGACTGCAGCACCACGCCACGCCCGACCGCCTCACCCTTGAACAACCCGAGCAGCCCGTCCTGGGTCAGCGGCCGCGGCCGCAACGGCGGCGCCACCGCAACCTGGTGGGCGAGGGCGGCGAACATCGGTTCCCAACGCGATCCGGGCGCGCCGACGATCTCGTAGTTGGCACTTTTGCGCCGTATGTCGTCGTCCGCCGGGATCGCCGACAACACCGGGATCCCGACCTCGGCCGCGAAGGCCTGCGCCTCGCCGGTCCCGTCATCCTTGTTGATGACCAGCCCGGCCACACCGACATTGCCGCCCATGCGCGCGAAGTAATCGACCGCCGAGCAGACGTTGTTCGCCACATACAGCGACTGCAGATCGTTGGAGCCCACGACGATCACCTTCTGGCACATGTCGCGCGCGATCGGCAGCCCGAACCCGCCGCACACCACGTCGCCCAGGAAGTCGAGCAGCACGTAGTCGAAGCCCCACTCATGAAATCCCAGTTTCTCGAGCAGCTCGAAGCCGTGGATGATCCCGCGCCCGCCGCAGCCGCGCCCAACTTCGGGACCGCCCAGTTCCATCGCGAACACACCGTCCCGCTTGAAGCAGACGTCGCCGATCGACACCTTCTCGCCCGCCGCCTTCTTCTGCGACGACGTCTCGATGATCGTGGGGCATGACCGGCCACCGAACAGCAGCGATGTCGTGTCGCTTTTCGGATCGCAGCCGATCAGCAGCACTCGCTTGCCCATCTGCGCCATGGTGTAGGACAGGTTGGCAAGGGTGAAACTCTTGCCGATGCCGCCCTTGCCGTAGATCGCGATGATCTGCGTCTCGCTCATGCGGCGTTCCTCCAGTCAAGGATCATCTTCAGACAGCCGGGATCGCCAAAGGCGACACCGTAGGCGCTCTGCGCATCGGCGGCCGGCCGCCGATGCGTGATCAGTCCGTCGAGCGACAGCGCGCCCGTGGAGATCAGTGTTTGCACAGTCGCCAGATCCGCCGGCTGCCATTCCGCCGAGCAACGCAGCCGCGCCTCGCGCATGAATGCCGGCGCGAACGAGAACGCGACCGGCCCGGAGTAGAATCCGGCCAGCACGATCTCTCCGCCGCGGGCCAGTCGCCCGACCAACTGGTCCAGAACCGAAGCGTCGCCGCTCGCATCCACGATCGTCGCGTAGTCGCGTCGCGGGTCCTCCGCCGGATCAATCACCTTGTAACCCTCGGCGCCGAGCCGGCGACCGGCCTCGGTCTCCCAGACGATTGGCGCCGGGAACCCTTGTGCCATCGTGATCCGGGCGAGCAATCGTCCGAGCGCACCATGGCCGACGACCAATTCCGGCGCGCCTCCGCTGGCGATCGCATGCTGCGCGGTGGCTGCCAGCGCCAGCAGCGTCCCTCGCTCGCCAAGGTCCGAGGCGAGAACCGCCACGCGTGCGCCTGGCACCACGACCCTCGCGGCCGCTCCGCCGAACAAGCCGCGCACGTGACCGAAACAACGGGCGCCCGGCACGAACACCGATTCTCCCGACCGCCGTCCCGACTCCGCACCGGCTTCAATCACGCGTCCGACCGACTCGTAACCCGGCACCAGCGGGTAGCCCATGCCCGGGAAGTCGGGCATCCGCCCCGACCAGAGCAGGCGCTCGGTCCCGGCACTGATGCCACTCCATTCGATGTCCACCACGACATCCGCAGGACCGGGCGCGGTCAGCTCCAGCGTGCCCAGTGCTGCCTCTCCGGGTCGGGGGATCACGACGGCAACCGTATGCATCTGAACGTCCTGCGAGCCGACCTCGGTTGAGTAAAGGTGTCAGCTTGTGTGGACACTCTAAAGCGACAACTTGACTGGACACAAGGGTGAAAGCCCCCGCCACCTCATTGCGCAATCATCACTCGTGCGAGCAGTGGCGTTCGTGTCCTTAACAGCCGCACCCTGACGAAGCCCGCCGCCCGCAGCATCGACCGGATGACGCGCGGTGACCGCGGCCGCCCGCTCCCCATCGCCAGCAGATAGAAGCCGAAATATCCATCGCCCGCGGCCGCGGCACCTGGCGTTCCCGCCATCGGCTCGGCAATCAGCAATCGGCCGCCTGGCGCCAACGCAAGCCGCACCGAGCGCAACAGGCCGAGCGCCACATCGTCGTCGTGGTCGTGCAGGACACGGACGAGCGTCACCAGATCGGCACCCGCCGGCAGCGGATCGCGCCGGAAGTCCCCGCCGACAACCGCAGCGCGACGTCCGAGTCGCTCCGTGGCCATGGCGGCGACCGCCGGCAACTCCATCAGCGCCATCTGCAGCCAGGGTGCGCGCCGCTCCGCCTCGACCAGAAACGCCCCGGTGCCACCAGCGACATCGAGCAGCCGACAATGCTTGCGCAACGAGTATGCATCGAGCACTTCGCCGGCAATCATCGCCTGCGACGCCGCCATCAACTCGGAATAGGGTGCCGCCCCGATCGCACCCACTTCGTGCGAGCCCGCGTAGGGCCAGTATGCTCCGAGCGATGTCGCCTCTCGGCCTCGCAACAACCCCACCGGATCGCGCAGATCTTCGTAGAGCCGCGGGTGATGCGCGATCATCGCCACTACGCCTGGATTGTCGATCAGCGCCGCGCCCATCGGCCCCAGCCCGTACCGGCCACCGCGACGCGCGGCCGCGATCCGCAAGGAAGCCGCTGCTGCCAACAATTTCTCCGCCCGCTCCGCGGTCAGTCCAAGCGCCGGCGCCAGCGATACCGCGTCGTGCGTGCCGCCGAGCAGCCGTTGCGGGAGGTCAAGCTCAACGCACGCCAGCAGTATCTGCGAGTAGACAAACCCCGCGCACAGGTCGAACAACTCACCCGCGCGCCGCCGTGCCACGATACGCGTGACTGGGAACGAGCTCGCGATCCGCCGGAATCGCGCGCTCGCCTGCAGGCGCATAACCAAGTCATCAAGGCCAGGGGTTCCATCCCTGGACCCCGTTGGAGCCTTAAGCCCCAAACCCCAGGACTTCAGTAATGGTTTCCAAAGGCGAGCCTTTGGCAGGGTTCGGGGCAGAGCCCCGACTTAGGCCGCCGCCCGCAGAACCAACTCCTCCGGCAACAACCGGCCCAGCTCCGCCAGGATCAGCGAACGCAGCATGTCCCGATGCCGGCAAACGGGAATCGCCTCGATCGCATCGCGCACCAGCGCCTCGACCCGTTCCGTCGCAGCACCCGTCCCGTGCAGCAGTGCCGCACTCGGCCGCCCCAACGCTGCATCCTGACCCGCGGGCTTGCCGAGATCATCGGCACTCAACATCACGTCGCGGACGTCGTCGGCCACCTGATACGCTTCGCCGAGCCGTTCCCCGAGCAGACGCCAAGGCTCCGTTGCCACTCCCGACGCCGCCGCCCCCGCCATCGTCGCCAGCCCAAACAGCGACGCCGTCTTCGCTCGCTGATAAGTGGCCAGAACCACGGCACTTTCGCTTTCCCAGGCCTGGCCCGCCGCCAACCCGTTTGGCGTTCCCGACGCGCGGGCCAGCAACAGCAACATGGCCGAGCCTGCCCCGGCCCGAACCATCGTCTCGAACGCGAGCGCAATCAGCGCATCCCCGGCCAGCACCGCCAGCGGTTGCCCGAAACGCGCATGCACCGAGGCGATTCCCCGTCGGGTCGGCGCGTCGTCAAAACAGGGGAGGTCGTCATGCACCAGCGACGCGCAATGCAGCAATTCGATCGCCGACGCCGCACCGTCGGCCAAGACGGGATCCGACCCGCCGCAAGCCTCCGACACGGCCAGACAAAGCCGCGGCCTGACACGCATCCCACCCGGAAACACCGCGTGGTGGATCGCCTCCGTCAGGCTCGGCGGCCCGCCCGGCTCGAAGCAGAGTGCGGCCGCCAACGCTCGCTCGATCCGACCCCGCGCGTCCATCGCCTGACCCTCGTCTGTAAGCTCAGCTTGTCAGACTGAACTGTCAACCTTACTAGACACTCACGTCAACCTCGATCTTCGGAGTCCGCATGCCAGGAGTAGCCGTCGTCGGAGCAGGCATCGGCGGCCTCGCCGCCTCGATCGTCCTGGCGTCGCACGGTCTGCCCGTCACCCTGTTCGAGCGGCAGCCCACGCCAGGCGGAAAGATGCGGCAGCTCGCCGTCGGCAACGCCCTGATCGACGCCGGCCCGACCGTCCTGACCATGAAATCCGTCTTCGAAGAGCTCTTCGAGGCATGTGGCGAACATTTCGCCAGCCACGTCGAGTTGACGCGGGCGGCCATCCTCGCCCGCCATGCCTGGTCGGACACCGAACGCCTCGACCTGCACGCCGAACGCGCCCAATCCGCCGACGCGATCGGCCGCTTCGCCGGTGCCGCCGAAGCGCGCGGTTTCCTCGCCTTCGCCGATCATGCGGCCAGCATCTGGCGGACCCTGGAGCCAACCTTCATCCGCGCCCAGCGCCCCACAGTGGCGGGCCTGACCGCGCGGGCCCGCGCGCGCTCGCCGGCATCCGTCCCTTCACCACGCTCGCGACGGCGCTCGCGCAGCATTTCCGCGATCCCCGCCTGCGCCAACTCTTCGGCCGCTATGCTACCTACTGCGGCTCGTCCCCCTACCGGGCGCCCGCCACCCTGATGCTCGTGGCCCACCTCGAAAGCCAGGGCGTCTGGCGGGTGAGGGGAGGCATGCACGCGTTGGCGAGCGCGCTCGCCAATCTGGCGGTCCGTCAGGGCGTCACCATCCGCTACGACCACGAAGTCGCCGCCATCCGCGTCGCCAATGGCCGGGCAGAAGGTGTCACGACCATTAATGGCGACCAGTTCCAGGCCGACGCGGTCATCTGCAATGCCGACGTCAACGCCGTCGCGACCGGGCGTTTTGGTCAGCTGAGCGCCGTCCGCCCCACCAGGCCGAAGACCCGCTCCCTCTCCGCCGTCACCTGGGCCACTGTCGCCGAGCCCACGGGCTTTCCGCTGCTCCATCACAACATCTTCTTCAGCCGCCATTATCAAGCCGAGTTCGACGACCTTCTCGCCGGCCATCTTCCCGCCGAGCCGACAGTCTACATCTGCGCCCAGGACCGCGCCGACACCCCCAGCGAGACCGTCCGGCCGGAACGGCTCCTCGTCCTCGTCAACGCGCCTGCGAGCGGCGATGCCGGCCACCCGACCGACACGGAGATCGCCCGATGCCAGGACCGGACCCTGCAGCACCTGCGCCGCTGCGGCCTCCATCTGACCCCGGTTCCGAGCCAGACCGAGACCACCGGTCCGACGCGCTGGGAACGGTTGTTTCCGGCAACGGGGGGCGCCCTCTACGGCGCCAGCGCGCATGGCTGGGCGGCCGCATTCCGGCGCCCGAACGCCAGGACCCGCCTGCCGGGCCTCTATCTGGCCGGTGGCAGCACCCACCCGGGACCGGGACTGCCGATGGCGGCCCTGTCCGGACGTCTGGCGGCGTCGGCCCTGATCGAGGACCTCGCTTCGACGGCCCGGTCGCGCCGAACGGCTACGTCTGGTGGTATGTCGACGCGCTCAGCGACGATGGCGCCCACGGCATCACCCTGATCGCCTTCCTCGGCAGCGTCTTCTCCCCCTACTACCGCTGGGCGCGCCGCCGTGGCCCCGCCGACCCTCTCCGCCACTGCAGCCTCAACGTCGCTCTCTACGGCCGTCCGTCCGCCTGGTCGATGACCGAACACGCGACCGCCCACCGTGACCAAACGTGGCTGGCGATCGGTCACAGCCACCTGCACTGGACCGGCGACACCCTGAATTTCAAGTTGCGCGAACGCGGCTTTCCGGTGCCGCGCGCCATTCGCGGCGAGGTCAGCGTCCAACCGAACAGCCTAACCGGCCACACCGCCTTGATAGACAACCAAGGCCGCCACCGCTGGCATCCGATCGCCCCCAGCGCCCGCGTCCAGGTCCGCCTTGAACGCCCGGCCCTGAGCTGGACCGGCACTGGCTACCTCGACAGTAACAATGGCGACGAACCGCTCGAAGCCGGTTTCCATCGCTGGGACTGGTCCCGCGCCGCGCTGCCCGGCCGCACTGCCATCCTCTACCACACCGTCCCGCGTGTCGGCCCCGAGCGCGCCATCGCGATCCACGTCGATCAGGCCGGACAGGTGGGGAACTTCCCCATCCCGCCTCCGGCTCCGCTCAAGCCGAGCCGCTGGCGCATCCCGCGCACCACCTACGCCGACGATCCCGGCGCGAGCGTGACCAGAACCCTCGTCGACGCTCCGTTCTACGCCCGCTCCACGCTCGCCACCCGGCTGTTCGGCAGCCCGGTGGAGGCCATGCACGAGAGCGTCGACCTTGACCGGTTCTCCTCGCTTGCGACACAGCTCATGCTGCCGTTCCGCATGCCACGCGCCTTTTCCTCTTCCAGCCGCGCGAACAATTCCAGCACCCATCCGATCCGGTCGTCCACCCGCTCCCACACCGACTGACGCCCGATCACCAAGCTGCGCGGTAGCAAACGCAACTTTCGCCCGAACGACACCGAGGCCCGCGCCGACACCGAGTCATACCCGCGCCGAGCCACCGCAGCACCAATCGCCTCATACAAGCCTGCCGCCGCCCGTATTGCCGGCCGGCAGCGTGCCGGCAGGAACGCGATCCCCGGCTCCGCGCGCGCATAAAGCCGTGCCGCCTCGTCCAGCAACCGGCGCACCACTGCACCGAGCGCATCGGTGAACACCGGCGCCGCCAACCAATCCTCCGGCTCGATGCTTTGCTCACGCAGCCAAGCGAGCGGCAGATAGAGCCGTCCCGCGCGCGCGTCTTCACCCACGTCGCGTGCGATGTTCGTTAGTTGCATCGCGCACCCGAGATCGGCCGCCGCGCCGAGCGCAGGAGGTGCCCGTACCCCCATGATCAACGCCATCATCACACCGACCGAGCCGGCGACCCGCATCGCGTAATCGACCACGCCGCCAAGTTCCTCATAGCGACGCCCTTCGACGTCCCAGACGAAACCCTCCAGCAACTGCTCGAGCAGCGAGCGCGGCACGCCGCCGTGGGCGACCACGACCGCCAACGCCCGATCCACCGCGCCCTCCGGCGAGCCGCCATACACCGCGTCGAGCCGCCCCCTCAGCACCACGACGGCCGTCCCGTGGCCGCCACGATCAACCGCGTCGTCCGCCGCCCTGCAGAACGCATAAAGCGCCGTCGCCGCCTCGCGCACCTCGCGCGGCAGCAGCCGCGACGCCACAAAGAACGAGCGCGACCCGGTCCGCATCGCCCCTCGGCACGCCGCGAGATCCTCGCGCTTGATCAGGACTGCCATCGCAACCTGAGGTCCGCCAGATGCGCCAGCCCCGCCATCCCCAGCCAGGGCAGGACTACTCGCGTCTTCGCCCCCTTCAAACCAGACCGAAGCGCCACCAGCAGGCACCCCCCAGCCAGCAGGTTTGCCAGCAGAGGCGCCGGCGCCACTCCACGCCCCGTCGTCCGATGCCATGCCAGCAACCCGACCGCCTCGGCCACCACCAGCGCCAGAACGCCGTCCACCAGCCGGCTCACGCGACGTCTCGCTGCTCTGGCACGGCGACGTCGGCTGCCTTGTTGATCAGACGCGCGAGCGTGGCAGGATCCTCCTCGTGCGCCAGATGCCCCAGCCCAGGCAGCGTCACCACGCTCGCCTCCGGCAACCGTGCCGCAGCGCGGCCCGCATCCGCCGGCGGGATCATCCGGTCCTCCGAGCCCACCACCAGCGTCACCGGCACACGCAGGCGTTCCAGCTCGAGCAGTCCCAAATCCCAACGCGACATCATCCGCAACGCGCCCGCGACGTGCCCCGGCTTGCTGAACAGCCGCGCATAGAGCAGCGCATCCTGCGGATCGATCCGGGACCCCGTCCCTGACAGCAATCGATCCACCATCCCGCGATTGCTCGCCTGGATCGAGAAGATCCACGGCGTCACCGGCGTCAAAGCCAAAAACCGGGCGATGGCCGGAAACACCACGCTCGAACCCTCAAGCTTCATCACCGCGCCATTGATGCTGACCAGCGTGTCGGGGACCACCCTTTCCTCGATCGCCATCCGCATCGCGATCGCAGCCCCCGCCGAATGCCCCACCAGCACCGCAGGCGTCACTCCGAGCATCCGGACCAGCGCGGTGACCGCACGCGCCATCCCCGGCAGCGACATCTGCGCCGCACGCGGCAGTTCAGTGAACCCATGCCCCGGCAAGTCCGGTGCTATCACCGTGAACCGCTCGGCGAGCAGCGGCGCCAATCCTCGCCATGAATGCGTCGACGCTCCGGTCCCGTGCAGCAGCAGCGCCACCGGCCCAGCACCCATCATCTGGACATGCCAGCGCAGCCCGCCCGCCCGAATGAATCGGCTCGCCGCCCGGTTCGGCCAGTCCTTGCCGTCGACCGCCCAGTCCGGCGCCCCGATCATGCCGCCCGCACCATGCGCGACAGCGCCGCCGCGTCTGCCTGCGGCAACATCACGCACCGCGCGCCCATCGACGACGCCAACAAGGCGGCCGCTCCGTGCGCCCGCGGCGAGATGTCGATCACGAGCCCCGGCAGCCGTGCCCGACCGAACAACGAACCGCTCGCCATCGCGTCCGCGACCGCCCGTCCGCGATCCGCTGTACCGTCGCGCGCCACGTTCGCCCGCCCGTCCGTCAGCACCACGACGAGCGGGGCCTCGCCTCGCCGCTTCAATCCCGACGCGAGCGCGAACGCCGCATCCAGACCCGCCGCCAGCGGCGTCCCGCCGCCCCCGGGCAGCGACGCCAGGCACCGGCGCGCCCGCGCCAACGCCCCGGTCGGCGGCAGCAACAGTTCCGCCCCGCATCCGCGAAACGCGATCAGCGCCACCTGGTCGCGTCGCACATAGCAGTCTGCCAGCAACAGCTCGACCGCGCCCTTCGCCTCCGCCAGCCGATGCAACGCCGCCGAGCCCGACGCGTCGACTGCGAACACCGCCGTCGTCCGGCTTCTCGACTCGAACCGCCGAACCCGCAAATCCGGCCCCCGGATAACCACCCGCCGCCCGGGCCGAGCCGGCCGTAAACGCTGCCATCCCGCCGCCGCG
>CAXTSH010000023.1:0-42180 GCA_964246925.1 uncultured Acetobacteraceae bacterium | reverse complement strand
ATCCGGGGGGGATTGCTGGCCGGCGGGTGATCCGCTGTCGCCCGGCCGATGGCTACCCGGCCATCATCGCAGCACGCGAACGTTCCGCGTCGCCGTGCGTAATAGCTGCCGCACCATGTCACCCGCGCCCCGTTGGGGGACGCAAAAAGCAAGGGACGATTATGAACAACGCCATTCGCTGGGGATTTGCCCTCGGTCTGCTTCCGCTCGCCGCCTGCGCCGGCAATCCGCCGCCGCCCCCGGCCGCGGCCCCGGCTCCTCCGCCACTCGCTGCCGCGGACGCGAATTTCATCACCGTCGCGACCCAGGGCGGTCTGGCCGAGATCGCGGAGGCGCAGATCGCCGAGAAGCAGAGCCACAACACGTCGATCCTGAACTTTGCCAAGACGATGATCACCGATCACACGGCGGCCAACCAGCAGCTGGCCCAGATCGCGGCCAAGAAGGGCGTCACACCGCCATCCTCGCCGTCGGACGCACAGACCCAGGAGGCCAACACCCTGTCGGCCGAAACCGGCCGCAAGTTCAACCACGATTACATCACCGACCAGATCGCCGGCCATCAGTCGATGCTGACCGTCTTTCAGACCGAGGCGTCAAGCGGCACCGATCCCGACCTCAAGGCCTACGCCGAGCAGACCGAACCCACGGTTCAGCATCATCTCGACATGGCCGACGCCATCAGCGCCAAGATGCACGGGCACGCGCTCGGGCGTCACCACCGTCACGCGACCACGTCCTGACGTCCTCGCCGCGGCACTTGCGGACGCGGCGTTTTTCGGCGAACCCTCCGCCGATCAGTGTCCTGACCCGAAGCTCGCCGCTCACCGCGGCGAACTTCGGCCAGAGTCTCGGGACACCGGCGTCGGCGGAGGCGAGCACAGGTGGCGGTCCAGAGCCTCAACTATGTCATCGAATCGTTCGTCTGGGAGGTCTTCAGCGGACGCGACGACGAGGTGCTGATCTCCGGGTGGCTCGTCGCCGACACGCCGCCGTCGGCCATGACGCTGGAGGCGGACGCGAGGCGTTACCCGATCCCGACCATCAACCTGCCGAGCCCGCATCTCGCCGAATTGCTGGGCGAGGGCGCTCGCGACGCGCGCTTCCATGCGGTCATACGCACCGGCGGCGAGCGGCCCGACTTCAAGCGTTCCCGGCTCCTCGTCGAATTCGACCGCAGCCGGGTCGCGATCGATGTGGGACCGGTCTTCGACGATGGTGCTGCGACCACCGACGAGGTCGTCTCGCTGCTTTCAGGCTGCGAGAGCCTGGGCGACAGCTGCGAGTTCGGCTTCGTTCAGCGTAAGCTCGGCGTCGATCAGCTTGGCCTGTTCCGCTTCACCGGTTCCGGCGATCCGCTGAGGATCGCGCAGGCGATCCGTTGTGACTTCGAGGGATTTGCCGAGGGCGACGACCTCGAAGCCGGCGAGCTGCTCGGCGAGTGGGTGGTCAAGAGCCGCGCCTACGAGTTCGTGCTTCATACCGGCCGATTTCCCTACGCCATCTCGGAGGCCGACATCAGGCGCAAGGAGTCCATCAAGCTGCGTTACCTCGCCCGCAAGTTCCTCGAGGATCTGGCGGATGCGGAGAAGCTGTTTGTCCGTCGGGTCGAGGAGGGCGATGAGCGCGGCATGCACGAGCTGTTCGCCGCACTGCGGGAGCGCGGCCGCAACCGGATGGTCTGGGTCACGCTCGCCGACGAGGCGCACCCGCACGGCACCGTGCGCGAGGTCGAGGATGGGCTCTACCGCGCTTCGATCGGCACTCTCGCGCCGCTCGACCGCGCGCTCGAGAACCGGCCCGAGCTGTGGGTCGACCTCCTCCGCCGCGTGCCTGGGATGGGCTGACCGATGGACGCCCAGGCCGACGAGCCGATCTTCGAGCGGATCGCGGGGATCATCCGCGACAGTCTCGACGAGCCCAGCCTTCTGCTGACGCGCGCCACCGCCGCGCGCGATGTCGAGGGTTGGGACTCGATTGCCATGATCAACATCATCCTCGACGTGCAGAAGGCCTTCGACGTCCGCTTTCGCAGTTCGGAAGTCGACAAGCTGTCCTGCATCGGCGACTTCGTAGCGCTGACGCGGCGCAAGATCGACGCCGAGACGGCGCCCCCGAAGGACGTTACTTGACCAGAACGCAGTCCGCCCTATCCTGCCGTCCGCCAGGCCGACCAGCCCGAGGAGCGCCCCGATGATCCCGAGCGCCCGACAAAGGCCCCGCCTGGGCATCGGCATCACGACCTACAACCGGCGCAACAAGCTGCGCGACCTGCTGGGGCGGCTGGAGCGCTTCACCTCCGTCGAGTTCGACCTGGTGGTGGCCGACGACGGGTCGTCGGACGGCACTGCCGATATCCTTGCCGATGCCCGGTTTCCATCTGTCATCGGGCGCAATCGCGGGATCGCCTGGAACAAGAACCGCTGCGTCTACCACCTGATGAACCGGACGGCGGCCGACATCGTGCTCCTGCTCGACGACGACGTGCAGCCGCGCATGTTCGGCTGGGAGCAGGAATGGATCGCCGCCGCCAGCAGCTTCGGCCACATCAATTTCGCGCCGCCCCATATCCGTCATCACGTGCTGAGCGGCGCCTGCCGCGCCGACGAGCCCGGCGCCACCCATATCGTCGGCGGCCAGTGCCTGGGCTTCACCCGGGCGGCGCTGCTGCATGTGGGCTATTTCGACCCGCGTTTCGGCCAGTATGGTCATGAGCACGCGGACGTCTCGCTCCGGTGTCTGCGTGCCGGCTTCGGCGGCGTCCGCCAGCCCGACGTTCCGGAGCCGTCGGCCTACTTCTTCGTCATCGACAGCGGACTGGACCTCATCTACGACGACAGCTCGAACATCGACCGGGAACTTCTCGCACGCAACGACGAGCTGCTCGTCGCCGTCGCCGCCGACCCGATCTACCGGCTGCCCTGGCGAAGCGACGCGGAGATGATCGCCTTTCTGTCCGACTTCCCCTCGCTATCGAGTGCGAACTGCGCGGGCGTGATCAGCGCTCCGGCGTTCAACGCCGATCGCTACCGGGCACTCAATCCCGACGTGTCCCATTCGGGCCAGGATCCGTTTGCGCATTATGTCGTCTACGGAAAACGCGAAGGAAGGCTGACGGGCTGAGCCCCATGAAGGGCTGCCGCTACACCCTGGAGGTAGAACGTTTCGTCATGTTCGGCGGCAGCGCGGACGTGGCCGCCCGTCTCGAACTCGACGCCTCGATCGTCAGCGGCGCCGCCATCCTCGACGTACGTCTCGTCTCGCCGGGTTTCGTGCTGCCGCTCGCCGTCGACCCCCAGGCCGACGACGACGACCCGCGCCTTCTACTGAGCCTGCGCGCATCCGTCGCGGACGCGGCGGGACCGTTCGAACAGGCGGAACTCCAGATCGACGCCGCCAATGGCGACCGGCTCGCCTTCGGTGTCGGCCATCTGTTCCGGCCGCCCGGCTGGATGCCGGCAGTGGCGGCACTCGCGGGCGAGCGGGCCCTCGCCCTGCTGGTTCCGGGTGCGGACGCGCTGGCCGAGGCGCTCGCGGCAGGGTTCGCGGCCCTCGATGATCCCGCCGACCTCTTGATGCACCGGCGCGAGGGAGCGTGGGTCGCGACCAGCCATCGCTACGGCCTGCACTTTCCGACGCCGGTCGATGGCGGTCTGGAGCGGGCGGAGGCGCGCGAGCAGGCAGGCGACCTGGCCCGTGCGCTCGCGGCCGGCCTGTTGGACACGCTCGACCACGGCATGCCACTGCTGGTGCATCAAGGAACGCCGACCGACACGGACGACACCATGGCCAGCCTGTTCGCAGCACTGCGCGTGCGCAACCGGGACGCGGCCCTGCTCTGGCTCGACCCGCACCGCGGCCGGGGTCCCGTCATTCGCTACCGGGTCGGTGCCGTCGAGCCGCCCCAGGCGGGTCTTCTCGTGGCAGCCGCCGGCACCGATTGGGACAGCATGCTCGGCTGCGCGCGCGACCTGCTGGTGGCGCCTCGATGATCCACTTCCTCACCACGCACGGCACCGTCCTGGTGCGCGGTGAGGGGGAAGCGATCAGCCACGCGCCCTTGCGTGAGCTGTCCGAACCGTCGCGGCTGGTCGGCCTTGACATTCCGATCGGTGCGCTGCGTCAGGATTTCCGCGAGTTCCTGCAGCGCGATGCCAAGCCGCCGATCGCGTTTGAAACCGACTGGTCCGGCGCCGGCCGCGTTCACGTCGACGTCGAACGCAATCTCGTCCATCTCGAGCGCGGCGGGCAGTTCCTGTCGGCCGGCGGCGAGGGCGGTGGCACCGCCTGGATTGACGGCACGCCGGACGAATGGGAACGCCTGCTGCCGCTGTCCGACGACGACCTGGCGCGGATCGTTCAATTCTTTTCGGGCGCCTGGATCATACGGTCCAGGCGGATCGCCGTTCGCGGCTGGGACGTGGCGCTGACGCCCGGCTTCCGGCTTCGGTTCGGCCCCATCGAGATCCCGCTCGCGTTCAACCTGCCGTTCGACGGCCGCACCTGGCCGTTCCGGACCACGGTGCTTCTGGAAGGCTGGCGCATCGAGGAGATCTGCCTCTATCGCCCGCTGGTCTACTACAGCGCGTCGAACTCTCCCGCCGTTCAGGCGCAACTGGTGCAAAGCATCCAGTCGCTGCTCGAGTTCGGCAAGTATGATGGTGAGGTTCACGTGCTGACCAATCTGTCGCACGACGAGCTGTGCCGCCGGATCGAACATTTCCCACGCGACCGGCTGAGCGTGCAGGCGCTCGAGCCCACCGACTTCGTGGGCTACGTCGCCGCCAAATACGCCATTCTCGAGCATGAGCCGGCGTGGCGATACCAACCGGTCGTCTATCTCGACTCCGACATCGTCATCAACGCGAGCCTGCGCGAGATGCTGGTCGAGATCGCGACGTCCGAGCACATCGCCGCTCCCATCGAGCGGGTCGGACCAATGCGCAACTGGCCGTCGGTGGGCGCCAGCCTGGTGCAGCGCGACGGGCATGACCCGCGCTTCGCCGACGGCTTCAATGCCGGCACCATCGGGATTCCCAACCTGGCGGCGCACGCCCAGACCTTGCGTCTGATCAGGCAGATCATTGCCAACATCCTCAAGACCGACGGACGCGGCGTGCTGCAATGGGTCGACCAGGAGGTCGCCAACTACGTCTCGTTCCGCGTCGGCTGCGTCGACACCTACCTGATCAGCCGCTATGTCCGTTATGCCGGTGCGGAGGCCGCCGGGGCGCCCGGGCTGCTCAACGGCATGGTGCATTTCTGGAACACCGGCCCGCTGGATCGCGCCGCGGTCATGGGCCGCTACGTCGAGGCGCTTCGTGCGCACGCCCGCTCGGGTCACCATCTGGCCTGAACGCACTCGAAGGATCACGCCCATGTTCCTCGCGATGAACCGCTTCCAGGTCGCTCCCGGCTCCGAGCAGGAGTTCGAGACCATGTGGCTCTCGCGCGAGAGCCATCTGCGTTCGGTTTCCGGCTTCGTCGAATTCCACCTGCGGCGCGGGCCGGCCCGCGATGACCACGTGCTCTACGCCTCGCACACCGTCTGGACGGACCGCGCCAGCTTCGAGGCCTGGACCAACTCCGAGCAGTTCCGAGCCGCCCATCGTCCTTCGGGCAGTTCCAAGCCGCTGACGCTCGGCCATCCGCAGTTCGAGGGTTTCGAGAGCCTGCAGACGATCAGCGCATGAGCGCCGGCATACGCATCGACCGGGTCACCACGCGCGGCGGCGACCGAGGTCAGACCTCTCTCGGCGACGGCACCCGCGTCGCCAAGACCGACGCGCGGATCGAGGCGATGGGTGCGGTCGACGAGGCCAACGCCGTGCTCGGGGTCCTGCGTGCCGCCATCGCCGGCCATGCCGTCGAACCGGTGATCGCCGCCATCCAGAACGACCTGTTCGATCTCGGTGCGGGCCTCTGCCGGCCGGGCGCCGTCGCACGACTGCCGGTCGAGGCGCTCGAGCGGCTGGAACAGGCGAGTGCTGCGCTGAACGCGGATCTCAGCCCGCTCGACAGCTTTCTCCTCCCCGGCGGGACGCAGGCGGCCGCTGCCGCCCACCTGGCCCGCACCGTCGCCCGGCGGGCCGAACGACGCGTGTGGGCGCTCGGCGAGGACGTCGATCCGCTCGCCTGCCTCTATCTGAACCGGTTGTCGGACGCGCTGTTCGTGATCGGCCGGGTGCTCAACGATGGCGGCCGGGCGGACCTGCTATGGGTGCCTGCGGCGAAGCGCCAGGGCATCGTGCAAAGCACGTCTTCGACGTGACGCCCTGCACACGCTGGGCGCCGCGCGCCCGGACCCGCCCTGATTGATGGTTGCCAAAGGCATACTTCTTCGGCACGCCACAGCGATCATCGAGGCCGGCATCTGTTACGGGCGGCTCGACGTCGGGGCGGAGGTCGTCACGCCACAGCGCTTCGCGCGCGCTCGCGTGTGGTCGAGCCCGTCGCGCCGATGCCTCTCTCTGGCTCTCGCCGTTGCGTCTCGCTTCCGTTCCCGTCCGACCGTGGACCGCCGCCTGCTCGAACTGGATTAGCGGCGCCGGGCTCATCCGCCGGGTGCGCTCCTTTGCCCGCCTGCTGCAGACGCTGCCGGGCCGACACGTCGTTGTCTCGCACGGCGGCCCCCTCGTGGTGCTCGACGCGCTGCTGGCCGGACCCCGAATCTTTTGGCCAAGCGTCCCGGCTTCGGCGCGATCCTCAGCCGGACAGGTCGGCGTTGGAGCGTGAGGCGGTCAGCATGAGGTCCGCGAGCTCCGGCTCGTCGACGAGCCGGGCGGCTATCGCGGCGTCGTACCAGCAGGTTTTCCGCTGCCGCTTCTCCGGCCACTTCTTACGCTGCCGCGACACCCTGAACAGGAACACCTCGACCTCCACATGGGCCGACGTTCCGTTCCGGAATCGCTTTTCGTAGCTGTACCGTCCGATCGGCGGCCCCTCGTCGACGACGCCTTCGAGGCCGGCTTCCTCGAAGGCTTCGCGGGCTGCCGTGGCACCGGGGGAGAGCCTTCCGATCGGCCAGCCCTTCGGGATCACCCAGCGCCGCGTCTCGCGAGAGGTCAGGAGCAGCACCTCCAGGCATCCTTCCTCGGACAGCCGAACCGGCAGGGCGGCATATTGACGAGCCTCCCTCGTTCCCGGCCGATAGAGGCCGCCTTTGATCAATTCTCGAACTCCTTTCGACTCGGTCGGTACCCGCCTTCCATCCCGTAGGTCCGTCTGCTGACGAACGGAAGAGCCGCGGATATAGGTCAGTGCATGTGGATGTCGGTGAGGGGCGGCGAAGGCTGGTTGCAGCTCGAGGAACTGGGGCTCGCGTTCCTGCTGTCGTCTCTGGTCGGCCTGGAGCGGGAAATCCGCCAGAAGAGCGCCGGGCTGAGGACCCATGCGCTGATCGGGCTGTCGTCCGCGCTCTTCATGCTGATTTCGAAATACGGGTTCATGGACATCCTCGCCAACAATCGCGTGGTCCTTGACCCATCTCGCGTCGCGGCACAGGTCGTCTCGGGCATCGGTTTCATCGGCGGCGGCGTGATCTTCATGCGCCGCGACATCGTGCGCGGCCTGACCACGGCGGCGTCGGTGTGGCTCACGGCGGCACTCGGGATGGCGTGCGGCGCCGGCCTGCTCGCCCTGGCGGTCGCGACCACCGTCGGACATTTCATCATCATGCTGGGCTTTCCCAGGCTGGTGCGGTCGCTGCCGAAGGAGCGGCGGACCGCGACGCGGCTTCGGATCGCCTACGAGGATGGTCGTGGCCTGCTGCGCTCCATCCTGGTCGCCTGCACCGAGCGGCACTTCGCCGTCGACCAGGTCGAGGTCGAGCGCGACAGCCTGTCGATCGACCCCGAGGAAAGCCTGGACATCGCCGACCGGGAGGGCACCGAGGTCGCTGATCGCAGGACAGGCATCGTCGCCCTGAACCTGCGCGTCAAAGGAAAGCGACCGGTCGGTCAACTGATCGCCTGCCTGACCGACATCGATGGTGTGAGAGCTGTGCGCAGCCTTCAGGCGGACACCGAGTGGGACTAGGGACTGTGCCCCGGGTCCAAAGTTCCTTGCCACTGGCGGCGGTCGAAATCGGGACGCTGGCTCTTCAGGTCGAGTGGCCTGCTGATCCCCTACGTCCGCTGCCAGGGGCGCTTCGTTAGACGCTCTCCAGCGCGGCGGCGCCCCTCTTGGTCAATCCGCACCGATCAGCCAACTCGCCCGCGAAATCGGCATCAGCCGCCCACTGCTTCACCTGCACCTGCAAAAGCTGGAGGACGCCGGCCTGGTGACCAGCCAGCTCGAGCTCTCCCGCGACGGCAAGGCGCTCAACTATTTCGAGGTCAGCGATTTCGGGTTCGACCTCACGCCGGCCGCCATCGCGGAGGCGGCCAAGTCCCTGACTCCAAACCTGAGCTTTAGAGGATCCTCATGTCGCCAGAAATCCATCGCATCTATCTCCTGACCCTTTGCCTGCCGTTGGCGACGATCCTGATCGTCTTCGGCATGCGCTATTTCGCGATGATCCAGCAGGCGAGCGCGCGCCTGGCCAACGACGACGCCTATCGCCGGGTCGCCGAACAGTCGGTCGCCGTACAGTCGGAGAGCGCCACGACCCTGTCCGGCGTCCAGGCCACGCTCGCCGACGTCCAGTCCCGCCTGGCCGCGGTCGAGAAGATCTTGAAGGAGGTCGAATGATGACCGCCTCCGCCTCGAAGTCCAATGCCTGACCGGGAGCCCCAATCACATATACGTCGTTGTCTAGGATATTGACATGCAAGACACAAAGGCGCGGTTGTCTGTACTGTAGATTTTCGCGTTGTTGAACTACCTGTATGCAGACGTGATTGCCCTGTTCGCTATTGCTGGCTCGCGAAACTCATTCCAGCCCTCCCGCAATGGGCGCTTATGGGCTCTGTGTCTGAGCTTTGAGACGAAGACTGGCCACACGGTATGACAAGACCGCGGACAGCACTCTCGGCTTCATCCTCGTCGCCTCCACCGGCTATGGATGAGCCACTTTGTCAACAGGATCCAGGCCGCGCACGGACGGGATGGTGACATGGGTCAGATTGCCTCATCCGTGATGGCCTCGCTGCACGGTGTGGACATCTACGACGGCTTCGAGGCGGCTCTTGGAGAGGACCTTCAAGGATGGAACAGCGACCATCCCGTGCTCGGCCAGGCGGTGGCGACGCTGAAGCCCCGTGTCGTCGTCGACGTCGGTGTCTGGAAGGGGCGGTCGAGCATCTTCCTCGCCAACATGCTGCAACGCCACGGGATCGACGGCGTCGTCGTCTCGGTCGACACGTTCCTCGGCAGCACCGAGCACTGGATCAATCGAGCGGATCCGGACTTCCACGCGTCGCTTCGCATGCAGCACGGCATGCCGCGTCTTTACTGGCAATTCCTCAGCAACGTGGTCCGTTACGGATGCGCCGACCGGATTGTTCCGTTGCCGCAGACGTCGGGCAATGCCGCCCTCATCCTGCGCGCGCTCGGCATCGTCGCCGACCTCGTCCACATCGACGCGGCACACGAACATGACGCTGTGCTGGCCGACGCACGCGCCTATTGGCAGTTGCTGGCGCCTGGCGGGTTGCTCGTCGGAGACGACTACGCCCCGGACTGGCCGGAGGTGATGTCGGCCGCAGGCCAGTTTGCCGCCGAGGCCGATCGTTCGCTACAGATCATGCCGCCAAAATGGATCGTGCAGAAGGACGGACCACAATCGGCCTGACGGCGACGGTCAGGCCGGTGCCGCAGGCTCTCTTTGGCGGCAGGCAACCAGGTCGCGGACCAGCGCCACCAGGTCGCGGGCGAGGTAAGGCTTCCTGAGCAGGGCGTAGCCGAGGTCCCGCCGCCAGCAAGGCTCGAACACATCCGGCCGGCCCGACGCGATCACCACCGGAATGCCCGGGACCGCTTTCCTCATCGACCGGGCGACGTCGGCGCCGTTCGTCGCACCCTGCATGTGGAAATCCGTCACCAGCGCCGTATAGCGCTTCGGACGATCCTGGATCGCGGCCACCGCCGCCTCGCCGCTCGACACCTCGTGCACCTCGAATCCAGCATCCAGCAGACATTCGGCCATGATTTCGAGAATCATCGGCTCGTCTTCGACCAGCAGCACGCACACAGCCTGACCCCCCCAGGCCGGCTCGGCCCAAGTCCGACAGATTCTCGCGACATGCGAGGATCGGGAACATGACCGCGGCTTCGGGCCGGCGCACTGCAACAGACTGTGACCGGCTCATTTGCTGGCCTCCTGTGCTGCGAAGCCACAGTAAAAACCGGTTTGGGAGGCGGAGCCCAGGATCAGGGCACGATCGGCAGCCAGACCGCGCTCGCCGCATCTCCCGACCGCAGCACCGTGACCGTCGCGCGCCGGTCATCCGACGGCTTGGCGAACAGGATGTTGCTCACATAGGTCTGCGGATTGCGGTCGTAGAGCGGGAACAGGGTGGACTGGACCTGCACCATGATCCGGTGGCCGGGCAGGAAGTCGTAGTCGGCGTTCGGCAGCGTGAACCGGTAACGCTGCGGCGTGTTCGCCGGCACGGGCGACGGAGCCGAGAAGCTGTCACGGTAACGGCCGCGGAAGATGTCGGTGCCGATCGGCAGTTCGTAGCCGCCCAGCTCCGGCTGGCTCGGATACTCGGGGGGATAGACGTCGATCAGCTTGACGACGATGTCGACATCCGTCCCGGTGGTGGCGGCGAAGATGTCGGCGACGGGCGCGCCCTGGATCCTGACCGGCGCCGTCAGCACCGGCGTCTCGTAGGTGAGCACGTCGGGCCGGCCGTCGACAAAGCGCTGGTCATGCACGAGCCAGGTGCGCCAGGCGTCCCGGTCCGAGAAGCGCACCGGCCTCGGCGTGAACGGGACCGGCTTGGCGGGGTCGGAAACATAGGCGTCGCCCTGGCCGGAGCCGGCCGGCCTGTCTGCCGAGAGCCCGCCATCCGCCTGCAGGTAGAGCGGCCTGAGCGCGCGCGAGACCGGCCAATCGCTGAAGTGCTGCCATCGGTTTTCGGCCGGATTGTAGACCGTGACCCGCGGCAGGTTCGCGGGCCTGCCGCCCTTGAGGTACTGGTCGAAGAACGGCAGCACCATGTCACGGCGGTACTGCGTGGCGGTGTCGCCGTCCCACCTGAACGGACCGAGGCCGAAGCCTTCGCGATTGACCTGGCTGTGATACCAGGGGCCCATCACCAGCCAGTTGTTGGCTTCGTGGCCGGCGGCCTTGAGCGCCAGCCAGCAATGGTTCGCGCCCCACATGTCTTCCTGGTCCCAGAGCCCCTGTTCCCACAGGGTCGGCACGCTCGACGGGTGTTCGGCCACCAGACGGTCCAGCGCCTGGCCCTGCCAGAAGCCGTCATAAGCCGGATGCGCCGCCAGCTTGCGCCACCAGCCGAGCTGGTCGAAGCCGTTGCTCCTTGCATAGGCGCCGGCCGAGCCGGCCTGCAGGAAAGTCTCGTAATCGTCGTAGGCGGCGCGGGGCAGATCGTCGCCCTCGCCGCTCTGCTCGGTCTGCCCGGCGATGTAGTCGAGGTTGGGCTCGCGGAAGGCGCCGTAATGGAACCAGTCGTCCCCCATCCAGCCATCCACCATCGGGCTCTCCGGGACGGCTGCCTTGAGTGCCGGATGCGGGTCGAGCAGGGCCATGACTACCGTGAAGCCCTCGTAGGACGAGCCGATCATTCCGACACGGCCGTTCGACTCGGGGATGTTGCGGACCAGCCAGTCGATCGTGTCCCAGGCGTCGGTGACGTGATCGGTCTGGCTGCGGTTCAGCGGTCCGCGGACCGGTCGCGTCATCTCGTAGGCGCCTTCGGAGCCGTATTTGCCGCGCACGTCCTGATAGACGCGAATGTAGCCGGCCTGGACAAAATCCTCGTCGGCGAGCGGCAGCAGCGAGAGCATCGACGGAGAGTTGTTGCGCTCCGCGCGCTTTTTGGCGTCGTACGGGGTGCGTGTCAGGATGATCGGCGCGTCGTGCGCTCCCTTGGGGATCACGATGACGGTGTAGAGCTTCACGCCGTCGCGCATCGGGATCATCACGTCGCGCTTGACGTAGTCGTTCTGCGTCGTCGGCCTGACGAAATGGGCGGGAATGTCGGAGGGGGAGGCGGGCTGCGCGCCGGCGGTGACCGGTCCCATCGACGCGACGATGGCAAGCAGGATCGCGAGGGCTGTGGGCAACGACATCGTGGGCTCCGCGTCCGTTCTCCGACGCGCTTACAGGAGCGCGCGGCAATTCGAAACCGCCCCGGAGTCCGGACCGATGAACACACGACGCACTATCTGGCGCCTGCTCGCCTTGCTTCCTCTGCTGTGGCTCCGCCGCGCCAAGGCGGATGCGGACGCCAACAGCCCTACCGGCGGCCCCGGCATGGAGATGCTCACCATCTTCCTGCGCCACGACCAGACGATGACCGAGGGCGAGATCAACCAGCACCTGAAGAAGACCGGGTGGTTCGAGACCTTTCCGCCGGCCGACGTCGAGGTGGTATCCTGGTACGTGATGATGGGGATCGGCCAGGTGGTGACGTTGCGGTTCCCGGCCGAGCGGCTGCGCGACATCAACGTCCTGGTCGAAAGCGAAGCCTGGGGCGCGTTCAGCACCGAGTTCTACCCGACCTACGATTTCCGGGCGATCTACGCCGATCTGCAGGTGCAGATGCGTTAGTCTCGACCCGCCCACGGGTCGTACGAGCCGAAGTTCCAGACATAACCGCCAGGATCGCGCGTGGCGTAGCTGCGCCCGCCATACTCGTTGTCGTGCGGCGGCGTGATGATGGAAGCACCTGCCGCCACGGCGCGCGCGTGGTGCGCGTCCGGATCGGCGACCGTCACGGTCAGCGTGCCGGTGACCAGTCCGCCGGTTTCAGCCGGCGTCACCATGCCGAACCGCTCGCGCTGTCCCGCTCCCGCCGAGCCCAGCATCACCATCGCGTCGTCCAGCGTCAGTTGTGCATGCATGACGGTGCCGGCCGGTCCCGGCACGACGAGCTGGCGCGCGAAGCCGAACGCCTCGCACAGTCGATCGCCCGCATGGCGTCGTCGTAGACCAGGCCGGGAACGATATCGGTCCGCATTGTCATCCCGATTTCTTCCTCCAAAGCGAGCGCGGCCTTGTTCAGAACCGGCCTCTTGAGGGCGCCACACCAAGTCGACATGTCACGGTGTCCACGACGAGGTCCCGCCGATGAGCCAGCCACGCCGCCTGCATCTCGGCGCCTTCATGCGTCCGGTGAGCATCCATACCGGCGCCTGGCGCTACCCTGGCGCCTACCCGGATGCGAACTTCAATTTCGCCCATCTCCGCCGGTTCGCGCAACGGCTCGAGGCGGCCCGCTTCGATGCTTTCTTCATGGCCGACCATCTGGCAGTGCTGAACATGCCGGCCGCCGCACTGAAGCGCAGCCACACGGTTGCGTCCTTCGAGCCGTTCACGCTGCTGTCGGCGCTGGCCGCCGTCACCGAGCGGATCGGCTTGGTCGCGACCGCCTCGACGACCTTCGACGAGCCCTACCACGTCGCCCGCCGCTTCGCCTCGCTCGACCACATCAGCCAGGGACGCGCCGGCTGGAACATCGTGACCACCGCCAATCCCGACGCGGCGCTCAATTTCGGCCATCCGACCGAGCCCGACCACGACGCCCGCTACGTGCGCGCCCGCGAGTTCTACGACGTCGTCACCGGACTGTGGGACAGCTTCGCCGACGACGCCCTGCTCCGCGACGTCGAGCAGGGGCTCTATTTCGACCCGGACCGGATGCATGTCCTCGATCATCGTGGCGCTCAGTTCTCGGTGCGCGGCCCGCTCAACATCCCGCGGCCGGTGCAGGGCTGGCCGGTGGTGGTGCAGGCCGGCGGCTCGGAGGCCGGCCGCCAGCTCGCGGCCGAGACCGCCGAGGTGATCTTCGCCGCCGAGAACAGCCTGGAGGCGGGACAGCGCTTCTACGCCGACATCAAGCGCCGCATGCGGGCACTGGACCGCGATCCGGACAGTCTGAAGATCCTGCCGGCCGCTTTCGTCGTCGTCGGCGACACCGTCGAGGAGGCGCGCGCCCGGCGCGCCCATCTCGACAGCCTGGTGCATTACGACAGCGGGATCGCGTCGCTGAACGGCATGCTCGGCACCGATGTCTCGGCCTACGATCCTGACGGGCCGTTGCCGGACATCCCCGAGACCAACGCGAGCCGGAGTGCCAGGCAGCGCATGGTCGACCTCGCGCGGTCCGAGAACCTGACCATCCGCCAGCTCGCGGCGCGGGCCGGCAGCTACGCCGGCCTCGCCTTCGTCGGCACGCCGCGCACGATCGCCGACGAGATGGAGCGCTGGCTGGCGCTCGACGCCTCGGACGGCTTCAACGTGATGTTTCCCTGGCTGCCGGGCGGTCTCGACGACTTCGTGGACCGCGTCGTGCCCGAGCTTCAGGACCGCGGCCTGTTCCGTCGCCATTACGAGGGTGCGACGCTGCGCGACCATCTCGGCCTCGGCCGGCCGCCAAACCGCTTCTTTACGGTCGCTGGGTAAACCCGGGTGGCCTAGCGGCGTCCGATGGATGAGAGTATGCGGCCGAACGATTCGGCCGCGCAGAGGAAACAGATGACAAAAGCCCCGACCAAGTCGACGACCGCGAAAGAAGCTCCGCCAAAGGGCACGGCGGTCAAAAAGCCCAAGGAGGGCGCCAAGCCGAACGCCCTGCAGCAGCCGCTGCAGCCCTCGCCGGAACTGGGCGTCATCGTAGGCTCCGGCACGCTCGCCCGCGGCGAGGTGGTGAGCAAGGTCTGGGAGTACATCAAGGCGCACAAGCTGCAGAATCCGGACGACGGCCGCGAGATCATCGCCGACGACAAGCTCAAGAAGGTGTTCGGCAAGGACCGGGTGACCATGTTCGAGATGAACAAGCTGCTCGCCCAGCATCTCAAGTAGCTCGCCTGCGTCCGACGCTGGCCGGTGGGCCGGCGTCAGAACGTCACGTTGGTCCGCGCGCCGAAGATGGCTTCGTTGCCGATCCGCTGTCCGGCCTCGAGTGGGTTGGCAATCCCGGCGCCCGGCAGGAACACGTATTGGAAATCCGGCTGGACCTGCCACCAGGGTGCGATCTGCACCTGGTAGGTCAGCTCGATGAAGCTCTCGCTTGACTGGATCGGAGCCGCCCCCCCCAGGAAGAAGTTCCGGTCCTGCTCGAGACCGCTCGCAGCACTGCTCACACGCGCGAGCCCGTAGGCCACGCCGGCGCTGTCGTTATCGCGACCGGGCAACGGCGCCTTCAGCACCAAACCTGCATTGACACCGAAATCGATCAGGTTGCGGTCGTCGGGCGCGCCCATGATCCGCGTGAATATGCCGAGCGCACGGGCGGCGGCGGGGTCGGGCTGCCAGACCGTCTGGTCCGCCACTGCGTAGACGCTGAAATCTCCCCGGTGCGTCCGTACCACGCCGTTGCTGAGAGGATCGGCCAGCGACAGGCCGTCGGTCCCGAACCGCTGGTCGGGAAACGACCCGGTGTCGAACCAGGCGCCGAGCTTGTAGGTGCCGGGCAGGCCGGTTTTGCCGTTGCCGCTTGCCAGATCTCCTTCCGCCGGCTGATTGACCGCATACTGGATCTCCGCGAACACCAGCGCGCCGGTGCCGAGATTGAAGCTGGTGCCCGATTGCGCGGCGCCTCGCACCTGCCCGTCATCGTCGAACGGACCCCCGGCCGGATTGTCGTCGAAGACGCCCGCCAGCACGGTGACCGCCCCGGTTGGCCGCGCGCGCAGCCGCACGCCGAGCGACGACAGCGGGTAGGCGGGTCCGCCTGCATACTGGTCGTACGAGGGAATGATCGGCCAGCCCAGCGCCGTGTTGATGAAGGTGCCGGCGTAGCTGCTGACGAGGAACTCCTGGTCGAGGCTCTGCTGACCCAGCTTGATGTCGGCGCGACCGTCGAGAAAGGTCTGCTGAAACCAGATTTCCCACAGCCGTGTCGCGCGGTCGGCTTCGATGCCGCTCGGCGTCTGCAGGTCCAGCACATTGTCGGTCGCGAGCTCGCGGCCGTGGATCTGAAACGCGCTCACGTTGAAGGTGCCCCCGGTCCAGCCGAACGCCTTCTGCGTGTCGAGGCCGAGACTGACGGTGGTGAGGCCGTTGTAATCCGCACCCTGGCGCACGCCGCCGGTGGCGTTGCCGAACACCTCGCTGGTTTCGAGCAGGCCGAACGAGAAGCCGTCATTTCCGATCGCCGTACGCAGACCGAAGATGTCGCCCAGGAAGTTGGTGCGCGAGGACGAGAACAGTTGAGTGGTGAAGCCAGGCTCGAACGGCGATGGGCCCTGCGGCACTGATGGGTTGCCCACCGGACCAGGGGTCGGGCTCTGCTGCTGCGTCTGTGCCTCAGCGCGGCCTGCGCTCAGCGCGAGGAGCAGGATTGGGGCGCTGCCCCAAACCCCGCCAAAGGCTCGCCTTTGGAAACCATGACTTAAGGTCATGCGGGTCTGGGGGCGCTGCCCGTCACGCCGTAGGCGTGCTGACGCACGACGGGGTCCAGGGGCAGAGCCCCTGGCCTAGGCCAGAAGTTGCTGACCGATGAACCCGCCCTTCGACACTCCCGCCGGGCAGGCAAACAGCCCGCCGCCGGTGTGGGTGGTGAACTGGTTCAGTGCATCGAGCTTGGACATGCGGTCGAACATCTTGATGAACCCGATGCGTGGGTCGCGCTGATAGGCGATGAAGAACAGTCCGGCGTCGAACTCCAGGCCCTGGCGCCAGGGCGGCCAGCGCTCGGCGGTGACGTTGGCGCCGTCGTTGTAGGAATAGGCACGCCGAAGTATGCGGGCGCCATCGTTGGCCGCCGCCGAGGCGAGCCGCGCATGCGAGTCGTCGGGGATGACCGGATTGCCGTCCTTGTCGGCCGCGCCAAGGTCGAGCGGATCGGTCTCACGCCGTTCGCCGAGCGGCGCGCCCGACAGCTTGCGCCGCCCGATCACCTGCTCCTGGAAGTCCACGTCCGTGCGATCCCAATGTTCCAGCGCCATCCGGATGCGTCGTGCCACGACATAGCTGCCGCCGCGCATCCAGGCCGCGCTCTCGTCGCCGGCCCAGACAACCGCGTCGGTGTCGTCGCGGCCGCCAGGCACGGCCGGACCGGGATTGAGCGTGCCGTCCTTGAAGCCCATCAGGTTGCGCGGCGTATCGGTGGCGAAGTTGGCGCAGAAGCCGGCCTGAACCCAGCGCACTTCGGCGACCCCGGCCGAAAGCCGGCGCAGCTCGCGCACCGCGTGGAACGCGACCTGCGGATCGTCCGAACAGGCCTGCACCGAGAGGTCGCCGCCGGTTCGGGCGTCCTGAAGCTGGTCGCCGTTGAACGCCGGCATGTCGACCAGCGCCGCAGGCCTTCTCGCCGCCAGTCCGAACCGATCCTGTCCGTCCTTGCTGAACAACCCGGCGCCGAACCCGAACGTCAGCGTCAGCCGCGCCGGCGCCAGGCCGAGCACCTCGCCCGAGTCGCCCGATGCGGGCTCCCCGGCCGCCATGCGCGACGCGGCATCCGTCCACCGGCGCATCAGGGCCGCCACCTCGTCGACCTTGCCGGCGACGAGGTCGAACGTGGCGAAATAGGTGTGGCTCTGTCGCGGGGTCAGGATACCGCCCTGGTGCGGACCCCAGAATGGTTCCGTCGTGGGCTTCGGGCCGGCGGCCTGGGCGGCCGTGGTCCGGCCGACCGCGAGCCCCGCGCCCAGCGCGCCCGCGAGCCCGCCCGCCGCCGTCATGAACCCGCGGCGCGAGCTGAAGGGGCAGCCCGAACTCATCAGATCGGAACGTCGAGCGCACACGCCATCGGCCGACCTCCCCTCACCTGCGAATGCCTCGCATTAAAGGCTTAGGCGTACCGGCGCAAGACGCGGTGCCTCATCTCTTCGGATAGGCCATCACCTGCCCCTCCACCTGGAGGCCGAGCTCGGACCCGATCGGGGGAGCGAGGTGCCCGGCAACCCGCGCCGACACGAGCAGATCCCCCATCGCCAGCGCAACGGTCGCATCGGGTCCGTAGAACGTCACGCCGACGACCGTTGCTCGAGGCCCGCCGGCCGAGTCGGCGATCAGGCGGATCTGCTCCGGCCGGACAACGATCTCGGCGTCTCCGTCCCGAACGGTGGTGGCGAGAGGGAGCACGCCGAGGCGGCAGCTCACCACGGGCCCCGTCACGGTGCCGGCCAATGTGACCGCCTCGCCCACGAACCGCGCCATCGCCGCATCCAGCGGCTGGCGATAAAGGGCCTCGGGTGTCGTCATCTGCACCAGCCTGCCCTCGCGCAGGACGGCCACCTCGTCGCCCATCGACAACGCCTCCGACTGGTCGTGCGTGACCAGGATCGCGGTCGCGCCCGATGCCGCCAGCGCCGCCGCCACCGCGTCGCGTGTCTCGGACCGAAGTGCCGCGTCGAGCGACGAGAACGGCTCGTCGAGCAGGACGAGCTTGGGTTGCGGGGCGAGCGCGCGCGCGAGTGCCACCCGCTGCTGCTCCCCGCCCGACAGTTGGTGCGGCCAGCGGCTGGCGGTGTCGGCCGGCAGACCGACCAGTGCTAGGGATGCGCCGACACCGCGCCGCGCCCGGCGCGCCGCCGCCGGCAAGCCGAAGACCAGGTTGTCGGCGACGCTGAGATGCGGGAACAGCGCGCCTTCCTGCGCCACGTACCCGATCCGGCGCTGTTCGGGCCTGAGCTGGGTCCGGCCGCCGGACACCACGCGGCCGTCGATGGCGATCTCGCCCGCGTCTGCCCGCTCGAAGCCGCAGATCAGCCGAAGCAGCGTCGTCTTGCCGCTGCCCGAGCGGCCGAGGATCGAGAGCAGCGCGCCCGACCGTACCGAAAAGCTGATGTCGGCCAGCACTGTCCGCCCGGCGAACGATTTGCCGAGCCTGGTCACCGACAGCGACGCCATCAGCCGATCCCGGCCAGCCCACCGGCCCCGAACCGGCGTGCCAGCAGCCAGGTCGAGAGCAGCGAGAGCGCGACCATCAGCGCCGCATACGGGGCGGCGGCGGCGAAGGCGAGGGTGGAGGTGTCGGCCCAGACTTCGGTCGCCAGCGTGCGCGTGCCGATCGGCGCCAACAGCAGGGTGGCGGTCAGCTCGGTCACGACCGAGACGAACACCAGGCAGGCTGCCGCGCCGAGGCCGGGTGCTGCGAGCGGCAGCAGCACGCGCCGGGCGACCGACCCCCAACCGAGCCCGAGCGAGCGCGCGATCTCCTCGAGCGTCCGCTCCGACTGGTTCAGGGAGGCGGCGACGCTCACCAGCGCCAGCGGCAGGAACAGCACGGCGTAGGCGCCCACCAGCAGCCAGACGGTCTGGTAAAGCGGAGCGGCCGCCTGCAACGTCATCGCGATCAGTGCCAGGGCGACCACGATCGCCGGCACGCCCTGGGTCAGGTAGGTGACACGCTCCAGCAGCGTGATCGCATTCCCGCGATAGCGTGCAGCGAGGAAGGCGAGCGGCAGCGACAGCGCGACCGTCGTGGCTGCTCCCGCCAACCCGAGCCCGATCGACGACAGCGTCGCCGCAAGCAGGTGCGGCCAGGACGCCGCCTGCGGCGTGATCGCGTCCGATCCGTGCTGCGTCAGCCAGTACAGGATCGTGCCGAGCGGTACGCCGAGTGTCGCCACCACCAGCATCGACAGGCCGGCCAGCGCCGGCACGGTGGTCCAGCCGAGCGCATACAGCGCTGGCCGCCGGCGTACGCCGCGCCCGAGCCGCCCGTAGCGGGCGCCGCCGCGCACCCTCATCTCGGCCCCCACGCATGCCAGGCACAGCAGGAGCAGCACCACCGCCAGCAACGACGAGTCCGGTCCCGCCAGACCGGTGCGATACTCGGCATAGAGCTCGGTGGTGAAGGTGCGGAACCGCAGCAGGGTGAAGGCGCCGAACTCGCCCAGCATGTGCAGCGCCATCAGCAGCATGCCGCCGAGCAGAGCCGGCCGGAGCTGCGGCAGCACGACGAAGACGAAGCAGCCGAACGGCCCCCGCCCGAGCGAACGCGCGCTCTCCTCGAGCGCCGGATCCATGCCGCGGAGTGCTGCCGCGACCGGCAGGCCGACCAGCGGAAAGTAGGACGCGCTCACCACCAGCAGCGCGCCGGCGAAGCCCTGCAGCGACGGGCTGATCGACACCCAGGCGTAGCTGCTGATGAAGGGCGGCACCGCCAGCGGCACCACCGCGAGCGCGCCCCAGATCCGGCGGCCGGGGAGGTCGGTGCGCTCGACCAGCCAGGCGCACAGCGTTCCGACCAGGGCGGCCGCGATCGTCGCCGACAGCACGATCGCCGCCGTGTTGACCAGCAGCGTGCCGACCAGCGGACGCCACAGCAGGTCGACGGCCTCTGTCGGAGGAACCTGTCCCGCCTCGAACAGCGTGGTGCCGAGCGGCAGCAGGACCAGCGCGGTCGACGCGACCGCGACGCCCAGCAGGAGGGCAGGCGGCCGGTTGAAGCGCCGGTTCAGAGCAGTCCGGCCTCGCGCAGCAGCCGCCCTGCGAGCTGGTCGTCGCCGATGGCGCTCATGCTGATGGATGGCGGGTGAAGCTGGTCGAACGGTGTCAGCATCGGGTTCGGCGCGACGCCAGGCGCCAGCGGATACTCGAAGTCGACGTTGCCCTTGCCGATCGCCGTCTGCACCGGCGTGCTGACCAGGAAAGCGAGGAAGCGCTGGGCGATCGCCTGGTGGGTGGACGAGGCCAGCACCGCGGCGCCGGACACGTTGACCAGCGCCCCCACGTCGCCCGGCGCGAAATGATGGATCCGGCTGTGAGTTCGCTTGGCACCCTGCTCGGTCGCCAGCCGCGACCAGTAATAGTTGTTGATGATCCCGGTCGCGACGGCGCCGCGGTCGACGGCGGCGACCACACCCTCGTCGTCGTCGAACACGGCCGCGTTGCGGCGCAGGCCGCGCAGCCAGTCAAGCGCCGCCTGCTCGCCTTTCAGTGCGGCGACGGCGCCGACGAGCGGGAGAAAGTCCGCGTCGCTCGGCGCGATCGCGACCCGCCCGTGCCAGGCCGGCGTCGCGAGGTCGAGCACGGAAGCCGGCAGCGCGGTCTCGGCGACCAGCGACGGGTTGAACGCGAGCACATCCTCTCGCCCGAGCACGCCGACCCAATGTCCGTCAGCCGCGCTGTCGTCTTTCGGCACCGCGGCAAGCGTCTTCGAGTCGACCGGCGCCAGCCTTCCCTTCTCGTCGAGCAGCGTCAGCTCGGGCGAGTTTTCGGTGAAATAGACGTCCGCCGGCGAGCGTGTGCCCTCCGCGATGATCTGGCTCGCGATCTCCGGCGCCTCGCCGGTGCGCACCTTCACCGGTATGCCGGTCTCGTGGGTGAAGGCGTCGGTCAGGCTGTCGACCATCTGCTCGTGTTGCGCGCTGTAGAGCACCAGCGGACCGTCGGCGGCCCGTGCCGCGGGTGCTGCGGGGGCCAGTGCAAGCGCGAGCACGCCGGCGCGCAGGAGGCGGGGAGGGAACATGCGCGATCCTTCAGATCGGGTCATCGGGCGAGGACAAGCGTGTTCATCTCGTCCTTGACGTAATAGAAGCCGTCACCGTCCGGCGTCGTCGCGATGCCGAACAGGTCGCCGTTGCCGGGCGGCGACTGTGCCCGGTTCGCGTCGATCCACAGCCCGTGCAACTGCTTGCCGGTCGCCGGATCGATCTCCACCAGCATGCCGTTCAGCGCGTTGGTTACCAGCAGATGCCCGTTCGGAGCGGTCGCGATCGCGAGCGGCCGTCGCAGCAGCCCGTCGCTGGTCACGGTCTTACCGACGCCCGCGCTCGCCGTGCGGGTGAGCGCGTCCGGGATCGAGGCGATCCGGTTGCCGATCGCGTCCGACACGTAGAGCACCCCGCCCGGACCGAGCGCCAGGCCGGTCGGCCCGATGACAAAAACGTCCTTGTCGGCCTGCTCGCCGAAGCCGCTCGCGATCACCGTCGCGCGGGCCAGCACCGGCGGCTTGCCGGCCTCGATCGTCAGCTCCAGCCGCAGCACCGTCGCCTTGCGTACGACGTCCTGACCGGGCGCGCCGATGCCCAGGCCGGTGTTGCTGACGAACAACGTCGCCGTCTCACCCCGATCGACCACTGCCATGTTGCCCCAGGGGCCGTCGATCAGGGGCGAGGAAATGGTTCCCGCGAGCTGGCCGTCCGGGGTCAGCACCAGAAGGCAACCCTGACCCTTGGTCGCCGTGGTGCCGTCCTGGCTCGGCAGGCTGCCGACGATCACCCAGCCCGAACGGAGCATGGCCATCGCGGTGGTCAGGCCGATGCCGCCCGGGCAGGAGGGCAGATGGCGCGGGATCGCGGCGAAGACCGCCAGGCTCTGCGTCGCCGGCGTGTAGTCGACGATCGTCGAGCCGAGCCCCTGCAGGTTGTTGCGGTCGTTGAAGTTGGTGACCAGCACGTCGTCCTTCCTGATCCTGCCCGCAGAGACAGGGGCGACGACGACGGCATACGGGTTCTGGTCGCCGTTGGCCGGAACGGTCGAGGCGAGCGTGCTGAACCGGTGGATATGGCCGAGGAAACCAGGGCCGTCATCGGCCCGCGCGGCGAGCGGGACGATTGCCATCATCGTCGCGGCGGCGACAAGCGGGGTGAGCGGGCAGCGTCGCATCGGCGTCACTCGTTGAGAATGCTTCTTACTTACATGTGTGGATTTCGCAGTGCAAGCCGACCGGCGGGTGGCGCCGCGACGGCCACTCGTCTATCAGAATCGACCTTCAGGCCTGCCCGTGTCCGGAGCCAAGCGTGCACGACGAGACGTCCAGCCACCCCGGACTGCGACGAACGGCGACCCGGATCAGCCTTGGCGTCGCCATCCTGCTGGTGATGGTCAAGCTGGCCGCCTGGCTCGCCACCGGGTCGGTCTCGGTCCTGACATCGGCGATCGACGCGCTCGTCGACACCAGCGCCAGCCTGGTCACCTTCTTCGGCGTTCGCTACGCGGAGCGTCCGGCCGACGGCGAACACCGGTTCGGTCACGGCAAGGGCGAGGCGGTCGCGGCCTTCACCCAGGCGACCTTTCTCGGCGGCGCCGCCCTGGTGCTCACCTTTCAGTCGGTCGAGCGCCTGGTGTTCCCCGAGCCGCTGCACGCCTACCGGATCGGCGTTCTCGTCGTCGTCGCCAGCCTGCTTGCCGCGACCGGCCTGGTGTTGATGCAGACGCTGGTGGTGCGCCGCACCGGCTCGACCGCGATTGCCGCCGACCGCGCCCACTACCTGACCGACCTGGCGGTGAACGCCGCGGTGCTGCTCGCCCTGGTTCTCGCCCATCACACCGCGTGGCGGCGCGTCGATCCGGCCTTCGCGCTCGCCATCGCCGGCTACATGCTGTGGACCGCGCGCTCGATCGCCAACGCGGCGCTGGTGCAATTGCTCGACCGTGAAATCCCGCGCCGGGATCGGGAGCGCATCCGACGCGCGGTGCTGGCCGTGGACGGCGTGCGCAATGTCCACGATCTGCGCACGCGGTTCTCGGGCGACCGGACGTTCGTGGAGTATCATCTGGAGGTCGACGGCGGGCTCTCGGTCGAGCGTGGGCACGCCATCGGCGACTCGACGGAGGCCGCGATCAACCAGGTGCTGCCCGGCGCGGTGGAGGCGATCGCGCACCTGGAACCGCTCGGCATCGACGACGAGCGTTTCGACGAACAAACTAAAGACCAGGGCTCTGCCCTGGACCCGCTGGGGCCTTAGGCCCCAGACCCCTTACCTCAGTTGAGATTTCCAGATCTGCACGGGACCCGTGCCAGCACCGAAAATGAGACACTGCACAAAAAATCGTGGCGGTGGCGCCATCGGCGCGTTAGAACCTGTTAAACGCAACGGAGCGCGGCCTCCCCCATGTCCGACACGACCGTCACCTACACGCTCTCCGGCGCCGAATTCACCGACGGCACCACCGTGTCCGGAACCTTTACCGCCGAGTATGATCCAGCGGGCCAGATCGTCGACGTCACCGACTCGGCGGTCGTCGCCACCGGTCCTGGCGGTGCGACATTGTTCAGCGGCGCCTACCCGCTCTCGTATGCCAACCCCACCGGCACCGACGACTACGAAATCACGTTCCCCGCCAATACCGGCGGCAGCTATCAGGGCCTCTACCTCGACTTCACCGGCGAGACGCCGGCCGCGCTCAACGGCGGCGACCAGGTCCCTTACACGTCGATCCAGCTCGGTGGCACGACGCTGACCTTGTCGGAAGACGGCACCATCACCGAGACCGTCGCCTGCTTCGCACGCGGCACGCGGATCGCAACGCCGTCCGGCGACGTCGCCGTCGAAGCCATCGAGCCCGGCACGCTGCTGACGCTCGCCCGCGGCGGTTCGGCGCCGGTGAAGTGGGTCGGCCATCGCCGGTTGCGGCCGGCCGCGTCGAAGGTTCCGCCCTCGGTGCAGCCGGTCGCCGTGGCGCAAGGCGCGCTCGGCGACGGGCTCCCGCTGCGCGAACTCCGTCTCAGCCCCGAGCACGCGGTCTTCATCGGCGGTCTGCTCGTGCCGGTCGGACTGCTGGTCAACGGTCGCTCGATCGTGCAGCTCGACGTCGAGACGGTGGAGTATTTCCACGTCGAGCTCGACGGGCACGACATCATTCTGGCGGAAGGGGCCCCGGCCGAGACCTACCTCGACACCGGCAACCGGTCGATCTTCGCCAACGCGCCGCTGGTCGCGCTCTATCCAAGGCTGCGGCCGACCTTCATGGCTGACGCCGTGCCGTGCGCGGAGATGATGTTCGACGGCGCGTGGCTGCAGCGGCTGCGCTCCAGCCTCGCCGCCATCGCCGACGGCCTCGACGACAAGGACCGCGCTGCCGGCTGAACCATCGTTGCTTACCCGCGCCGGCTGCGAGGCGCTCGACCGGGACGACAGGCTGGCGTCCTTCCGTGCCGAGTTTCTCCTGCCGGAGCGGGTGATCTATCTCGACGGCAATTCGCTCGGCCCGCTGCCGCGCCAGACGGCGGCGCGCCTCGCCGCCGTCGTCGAGCGCGAGTGGGGCAGCGGCCTGATCCGGTCCTGGAACGACGCCGGCTGGCTCGGCTTGCCCGAGCGGGTCGGCGACAAGATCGGCCGGCTGATCGGCGCGCCGCCAGGCACCGTGCTCGCCGCCGACCAGACCTCGATCAATCTGTTCAAGCTGCTCGCGGCCGCCCTCGACCTGCGTCCCGACCGGCGCGTGATCCTGGCCGAGGCAGGCAGTTTTCCGAGCGACCTCTATATCGCCGGCGGCCTCGCCCGTCTGCTCGACCGTGGCCACCGCGTCCGCTCGGTCGCGCGGACCGACCTCGCGGCGTCGATCGACGCCGACACGGCGGTCCTGCTGGTCAACCATGTCGACTATCGCACCGGCGCCCTGCACGACATGGGCTCGCTCACGAGAGCCGCTCACGATGCCGGCGCGCTGACGGTCTGGGACCTCGCCCATTCCGCCGGCGCCACGTCCGTGGACCTGGCAGGCACGGGTGCGGACTTCGCCGTCGGCTGCGGCTACAAGTTCCTCAACGGCGGCCCCGGTGCTCCCGCCTTCCTCTACGTCGCCGAGGAGCTGCAGGAGCGGGTCCGCTATCCGCTCACCGGCTGGCTGGGCCATGCCGACCCGTTCGCCTTTGCCAGCGAGTTCCGCCCGGCCGCGGGCATCGCTGCCGCTGCTGTCGGCACCCCCTCGATCCTGGCGATGACCGCGCTGGAGGCTGGCGTCGAACTCGCCCTGCGCGCGCCGATGGCTCTGGTGCGCGCCAAATCCGAGCGCCTGATCGACATCCTTGTCGAACGGATCGAGCTCGGGCCGGCGCTCCCGCCGGACCAGCCGCGGGGCAGCCAGGTGTCGTTCCGCCACCCCGCCGCCTATGCCGTCGTCCAGGCCCTCGTCGAACGCGGCGTGATCGGCGACTTCCGGATGCCGGACCTGATCCGTTTTGGCCTCACGCCGCTCACCTTGCGGTATGTGGATGCGTGGGACGCGGCCGAGACGATGCGCGAGGTCCTCGCGACGCAATCGTGGCGCGAGGATCGGTTTCAGAAGCGAGCCCGTGTGACCTGAAGCCGTCGGGAGCGTCAGGCCGGCTGCGCGCCTTCGACAATGAACACGCGGAAGTTCGAACCCGCCTTGCGGTGCACTGCCGCCGCCTGATAGGCCGGGCTGTCGTACCAGCCCCTCGCCTCCGCGACCGAGGGAAACTCCAGCACGACGGCACCTTCGAACGACGGACCTTCAAGGACCTGGAGTGCTCCATAGAGGGCGAGCGGCGTCACCCGGTGGGCGGCGAGGGTCGGTCTCACCGTTTCGGAATAGACGCGAAGCTCGTCCTCGTTGGTGGTGTTTTCGCGCATGAAAATGATGTAGGCGGCCATGTCGGATATCCCCTGCGATGTGAGACTTCCTCCGGGAAATCATGGATGATGGGATCGTCGAAGCAACGGACGGGAGATTGAATGGATCTCGGATTGCGCGGCAAGCGTGCTGTCATCACCGGCGGCAGCGTCGGAATCGGCCTCGCGGTGGCCGCCGGGCTCGCCGCCGAAGGCGCTGACCTCCTTCTCGCCGCTCGCGACGGCGAGCGTCTCGAGCGCGAGGCCGCCAGGCTCGCGACCTCACATGGCGTGATGGTCGATCACGTGGCCGCCGACGTCGCGACCGCTTCCGGCTGCCAAGCCATCATCACGGCGGTCGAGGCTCATGGCGGTGCGGACATCCTGATCAACAACGCCGGCGCCGGCTCGAACGAGACGATCCTGGGCGCCGACGACGCCAAATGGCAGCACTACTGGGACCTGCACGTCATGGCCGCCGTCCGTCTCGGCCGCGGGTTGGCCCCCGGCATCAAGCGTCGCGGCGGCGGCGTGATCCTGCACAACGCCTCGATCTGCGCCGTTCAACCGTTGCATTACGAGCCGATCTACAACGTCACCAAGGCGGCGCTGATGATGTTCTCGAAAACGCTCGCCAACGAACTCGTCGGCGACAACATCCGCGTCAACTGCGTCAATCCCGGCCTGATCCGCACGCCCGACTGGGTCAAGACCGCGCGTGAGCTGGCCGGTGAGAACTGGGAAGCCCACCTGCAGCAGGTCGCCGACGAGTATGCGCCGATCAAGCGCTTCGCGACGCCGGAGGAGCTGGCGCACTTTTTCGTCTTTCTCTGCTCGGACAAGGCGACTTACAGCATCGGCTCGACCTACTTCGTCGACGGCGGCATGCAAAAGGGAGTGTAGAGTTGGGGGCTCCCCCCAAGCCCCTGAAGTCACGCGGGTCTGGGGGCGCTGCCCCCAGCGGGGTTCAGGGGCAGAGCCCCTGATGTCCTAAAGCAAATCCTCCACCAGGATCGGCGTCTTGCGCACTCGACGCCCCGTCGCATGGTAGATGGCATTGGCGATCGCCGCCGGCATACCGACGATGCCGATCTCGCCCACGGCCTTGGCGCCGATGGCGTTGACCTCCCTGTCCTGCTCGTCGATGGTCTCGACGACCACCTCGCCGATATCCGCGCTGGTGGCGACATGATACCCCGCCAGATCGGTGTTGCAGAACCGCGCCCGCCTGCGGTCCACATGGCTTTCCTCCAGCAACGCGAAGCTCGCTCCCCAGACCATGCCGCCGGCTAGATTGCTGCGTGCGGTGCGAGGGTTGATGATCCGCCCGCACGCGAACACGCCGACCATGCGCGAGACGCGCACGGTGCGCAGCAGCGGATCGACCCGCACCTCGGCGAACTGAGCGCCGAACGAATAGGAGGCGTAGGTTTCGGTGGACGGCCCTGCCAGCGCGATACCGCCGTCGAGCCCGCGTCGCATCTGTTCTGCGCTCATCGAGCCCGGCTTCCACTCGGCGGTTCGCTCGATGGCGCCGGCCGCCCCGGCATCCCTCGCGTCGCGGACCATGGTCGCGGCCAGGTGCACCGCCGATCCGACCGAGCCCGTCGTCACCGAACCGCCGGCGAACGGCGACGGCGGCAGGGTGCTGTCGCCGAGATGCACGCGCACATCCTCGTCCGGCACGCCCAGCACGTCGGCGGCGACCTGGCCGAGCACGGTGTAGGCTCCGGTGCCGAGATCGTGCGCGGCTGCGGACACGATGCAGGTGCCGTCCGGCTCGAGCCTGACACGGGCGGCGGCCGGGCACATCGCCGACGGATAGGTGGCGGTGGCGCACCCCCAGCCGATCAACGTTCCGTCCGGCGCGGTCATCGATCCGACGGCGGGGTTACGCCGCTCCCAGCCGAACAGCGCGCTGCCACGCCGGTAGCAGGCGACGAGCGAACGGCTGCTCCACGGCAGTCCGTCGACCGGATCGTGCGCGGGCTCGTTCCTGAGCCGCAGCTCGACCGGATCCATGCCCAGTGCCACGGCGAGCTCATCCATCGCGCTCTCCAAGCCGAAGAAGCTCGGCGCTTCCGCCGGCGCGCGCTGGAAGCCCGGCGTGTTGACGTCCGTCTCGACGACCGAGGCCCGGCCCCGGATGTTGGGCGAGGCGTACATGCGCGCTGTGGCGTCCACCCCGGGGAAGGCCGCATGGTCGATGACCGCGGTCTGCCCGGCATCGTCATGCATGACCGCGAGCAGGCGCCCATCGCGTTCGGCCGCCAACCGGAACCGGCTGCGCGTCGCCGGCCGGAACGAGCCCACGGTGAACATCACCTCGCGCGGCACCACCAGCTTGACCGGCCGACCGAGCCGCCGGGCCGCGGTTGCCACCAGCACCGTATGCGGCAGGATGGTGGCCTTGCTGCCGAAACCGCCGCCCACGAATGGGCTTTCGACATGCACGTCCTCCGGCGGAAGATCGAAGATGCTGGCCAGGCCCGCCTGCGTTCCCGTCACCCACTGGCTCGGCACATGGACCAGCAGCTTGCCGTCCTGCCAGGCGGCGGTGGTGGCGTAGAGCTCGATCGGGTTGTGGTGCTGGGCCGGTGTCAGATAGGTCGCGTCAACCTTGACCGGCGCCGACGCGAAAGCCGCCTCGGCGTCGCCGACATCGATCGAGCTCGCCTCCATCGGCGTCTCGACACGGTCGGGATCCTCCATCGACGCCGACGCATGCGCGGTCTCGACATCGACCTCGATCCTGCGGGCGGCGTCCTCTGCCTGCTCCTGGGTGTCGGCGACGACCAGGGCCACGATCTGTCCGGCATAATGGATGGCGTCGGACGTCAGCGGCAGGAAGGAGGACTGCATGTGTCCGCCCTTCATCGCGAACGTCTCCTCGCCGAGAGACGCGTTGAAGCTGCGATGCGTCAGCACCAGCCGCACGCCGGCGACCGCCTCGGCGTCCGCAGTGTCGAGCCGCGTGATCCGTCCGCGCGCGACCCTGCTGGTGGCAAGTGCCGCGTAGGCGACGCTCCCGTGCGCGAAATCCGCCGCGTAACGCGACGTGCCGGCGGCCTTGATCGCGGCGTCGCGACGAACGACCGGTACGCCGATGCTGCCGTCCATCTCAGTGCCTCCCGGCGGCGGTGAGCAACGCGCGTGCGACGGTGCGACGGCCGAGCTCGATCTTGAATCCATTCTGCCGAAGCGGGCGCGCGCCGTCGAACGCGGCCTCGCCCGCCTCCAGAGCGACCTCCTGCGTCAAGGTCCGGCCGGCCAGGGCTGCCTCCGCCGTCCGCACCCGCCAGGGCCTGGACGCGACACCCCCGAGTGCGACGCGGGCCGCGATGACGGTCGGGCCGTCCATCTCGAGCGCCACCGCGGCCGAGACGACGGCGTAGGCGTAGCTCTGCCGGTCGCGTACCTTGACGTAGGTCGAACGACGTCCCGCCGGCGTCGCCCGCACCGTGATCGCGGTCACGATCTCGCCGGGCGCGAGCACGGTCTCGATTGCGGGGTCGTCGCCGTAGGCGAGGTGGAACGCGTCGAAGGGCACGGTGCGCACGCCAGCCCTCGACCCGATCTCGACGGACGTGTCGAACGCCGCCAGCGCGGTGCCCCAATCGCCTGGATAGGTCGCCACACAACGGTCGGACGCGCCGAACAGCGCCATCTCGCGGTCCTCGCCGTCGATGGCCGAGCAGCCGGACCCTGGCACGCGCTTGTTGCAGTCCGATACGCCGTCCCGGAAGTATGGGCAGCGGGTCCGCTGCAGGATATTGCCGGCGAGTGTCGCCGCATTGCGCAACTGCTGCGATGCCGCGAGCTGCAGGCCCTCGGTCAGAGCCGGGTAGTCGCGACGCAGCACGCCGTCCTCCGCCACGTCCGCCATGCGCGCGAGCGCGCCGAACCGGAGCTCAGGACCGCCGGTGTCGATCCGGTCGAGCCCCGGCAGATGGCCGATATCGACGATCGTCGACGGCATGGCGAGACCGCCGCGCATCAGGTCGACCATCGTCGTCCCGCCGGCCAGGATCGCAGCACCTGGCTCCGCTGCCGACGCAAACGCCTCGTCGAGCGATTCCGGCCGGATGTAGGTGAAAGGCTGCATCAGGCCGCTCCCGCCACGTCGCGGATGGCCGCGAGGATGTTCGGATAAGCGCCGCAACGGCACAGATTGCCTGCCATGTATTCGCGTATCTCGTCGTCGCCGCCGGCATGTCCTTCGGCGATGCAGGCGACCGCCGACATGATCTGCCCCGGCGTGCAGTAGCCGCACTGCATGGCGTCGTGTGCGACGAAGGCGGCCTGCATCGGATGCGGCGTGCCGTCGGCGGCGGCCAGCCCTTCGATGGTGGTGATCGACCGCCCGGAGGCGGACGCCGCCAGGATCAGGCAGGCGAGCTGCCGCCTGCCGTCGACATGCACCGTGCAGGCGCCGCAGGTGCCGTGATTGCAGCCGACCTTGGTGCCGGTCAGGCCCAGATGCTCGCGCAGCGCATCGAGCAGCGTCGTGCGCGCGTCGAGCTCTGCGGCATGGGTGCGGCCATTGACCACGAGGTCGACGGAGACGGTCTGGCTCATTGTCGTTCGCTCTCCGGGAGAGTGCTTCGAACAATCGAGGCGTCCAGCGCCTCGTAGTCCTGCAGCCCGATCAGATCATAGAGCTCGGCCCGTGTCTGCATCCTGTCGACGATCGCCTGCGTGCCGCCTTGGTCACGGATGGAGGCGAACAAGTCCTGCTGCGCCTTGTTGGCGACGCGCAGGGAGGACACCGGCCAGATCACCATCCGGTAGCCCATCGCCTCGAACTCGCCGGCGGTGAAGAAGGGCGTGCGGCCGAACTCGGTCATGTTGGCGAGCAGCTTCACGCCAGGCATCCGGGCTGCGAAGGCCCGGAACATCTCCGCATCGGTGAGCGCCTCCGGGAAGATCGCGTCCGCTCCCGCCTGCACGTAGAGTGTCGCGCGTGCCACCGCGCCGTCCAGTCCCTCCGATGCGGCGGCGTCGGTGCGCGCCACGATCACCAGCTCGCGCCGCGCGCGGCACGCGGCCGCCACCTTGGCCGCCATGTCGCGCGCGTCGGCCAGCCTCTTGTCGTTGAGGTGCCCGCACTTCTTCGGCAACAACTGGTCTTCGAGATGAACGCCGGCCGCACCCGCCTCCTCGAAAACGCGCACGGTGTGCATCACGTTGAGCGCCTCGCCGTAGCCGGTGTCGCCGTCGACCAGCACCGGCAGTCCCGACGCGCGCGCAACCTGGCGGATGAAGAAGGCGACTTCGTCCACCGTAATGATGCCGAGATCGGGCAGCCCCATCGACGCGCTCATCGCGGCCCCCGACAGGTAGCAGGCCTCGAAGCCGGCGCGCCTCGCCTGCAGCGCCGCCATGCCGTTGTGCGTACCCGGGATCTGCAGGATCGCGCTGCGTTCCAGCAGGCGGCGGAACCGTGCGGCCGGCGTCTCCCGCGACGTGTCGCTTGCGAGCAGGTAGGGCATCGCGGTTCCCGTCAGGGCCGCTGATCGAGCGGCGTGAAGACCTGGTTTTCCGGGCCGACATAGTTCGCGGACGGCCGGATGATCTTGCCGTCCTGGCGCTGCTCGATGACGTGAGCGGACCAGCCAGCGGTTCGCGCGATGACGAACAGCGGCGTGAACATCGCGGTCGGCACGCCCATGAGCTGGTAAGAGACGGCGGAAAACCAGTCGAGGTTGGCGAACATGCCGCGTGCGTCGGCCATGACGCGCTCGATGCGTTCGGCGATGTCGAAACGCGCGGTCGAACCTGCCTCGATCGACAGCGCGCGGGCCACCGCCTTGATCACCTCGTTGCGCGGGTCGGAGACGGTGTAGACGGGATGGCCGAAGCCGATCACCACTTCCCTCGCAGCCAGACGGTCCCGTATGTCGGCCTCCGCCTCGTCCGCCGTCGCGTAACGTTGCTGGGTTTCGAGCGCCGCCTCGTTCGCACCGCCATGCTTGGGTCCGCGCAGCGCGCCGATGGCGCCGGCGATCGCCGAATGGAGATCAGATCCGGTGCCGGCGATGACACGCGCCGCGAACGTGGACGCGTTGAACTCGTGCTCCGCATACAGGATCAGCGAGGTGTGCATCGCGCGGACCCAGCTCGCGCGCGGCTCGCCATGCAGGAGCCGCAGGAAATGTCCGCCGATGCTGTCGTCATCGGTCTCGACATCGATCCGCTTGCCGTTATGCGCATAATGATACCAGGTCAGCAGCATCGAGCCCAGGCTCGCCATCAGGCGGTCGGCGATCGCGCGCGCGCCTGCCGCACCGTGGCCAGCGGCCTCCGGAAGCACGCAGCCTAGCGCCGAGACCGCGGTCCGCATCACGTCCATCGGATGCGACGAAGCGGGCAAGGCCTCCAGGATCGTGCGTATTGCGCTCGGCACGCCCCGCAGCGCCTTCAACCTGGCCTTGTAGGCGGCGAGTTCCGCCTGGTTTGGGAGTGCTCCGTGCACGAGCAGGAACGCAATTTCCTCGAACTCGCTCGCGTTCGCGAGCTCGAGGATGTCATAGCCGCGATAGTGCAGGTCGTTGCCGGTGCGTCCGACCGTGCACAGCGCGGTGTTGCCGGCGACCACACCGGAGAGTGCGACCGACTTCTTTGCTTTGGGTGCCCCCGACATCAGCCGAACAATCCTTCGGCGCCGCGCGACAATGTCGAGACCGGCGCTGCGACGTTCAGCAGGTGTAGTTCTCCGGCAGCCAATTCGGGCAGACGCTGGACGGAAGCGAGAAACCGAGCTGCCTCGGCCTCGTCGAGCAGACCCTCGGTCAGGGTGTGGAACTTTCGCTCGTAATCGGCACGCTGCCAAGGTGTCGCGCCCAGCGGGTGAGCGTCCGCGACAGCCAGTTCTCCCGAGATGATGCGACCGTCGTCGAGCGTGATGATCATCCTGCCGCCAAAAGCCTTCACGTCCGGATTGTCGGAATGGTATCGCTCAGTCCAGGCCGGATCCTCGACGGTCCGGATTTTACGCCACAGGCGCACCGTGTCCGGGCGGCAAGCCCGCTCCCTGGCGTACGACCGGACATGGTGCCAGGTGCGGTCCTGCAGTGCGACCGCGACGATATACATGATCGAGTGGTCCAGCGTCTCGCGCGACGCAGCAGGATCGAACTTCTGCGGGTCGTTCGATCCGGTTCCGATCACGGTGTGAGTGTGGTGCGAGGTGTGGATGACGATCTCGCGGATCCGGTCCCAGTCGTCGACCTCCCCGCCGAGCCGGACACTGAGGTCGATCAGCGCCTGGCTCTGGTACTCCGCCGAGTGCTGCTTGGTGTAGGTGTCCATGATCGCGCGTTTCGGCTCGCCGGGCGCTGGCAGCGGCACCCGGTAATGCGCGTCCGGTCCGTCCAGCATCCAGGCGATCACACCGTCCTCGCCCTCGTAGATCGGTGATGGTGCGCCTTCGCCACGCATCGCGCGATCGACGGCCTCGATCGCGAGCTTGCCGGCGTGGGCGGGAGCGAACGCCTTCCACGACGAGATCTCGCCTTTCCTCGACTGCCGGGTCGCCGTGGTCACGTGCAGCGCGTGCTGAACCGATTGGCTGACGATGTCGACCGGCAGTCCGAGCAGTGCCCCGATGCCGGCGGCAGCCGAGGGTCCGAGATGCGCGACATGGTCGATCTTGTGCCTGTGCAGGCAGATCGCGCGCACGAGGTCGACCTGGATTTCGTAACCGGCGGCGAGGCCCTGGATGAGAGCGGCCCCGTCGGCGCCCGTCTGCTGGGCGACCGCAAGGACGGGTGGGATGTTGTCGCCCGGATGAGAGTATTCCGCCGCCAGGAACGTGTCGTGGAAGTCGAGTTCGCGCACGGCGGTTCCGTTTGCCCAGGCGGCCCACTCGGCATGAACGCGCACACCGGGATGGCAGCCGAACACGCAGGCGCCGCCGGCCCGCGTATGCGCGAGCGCCTGGTCGCGAGCGGTCACCACCGGGTGGCGGTTGAGGGAGGCAATCGCGACAGACGCGTTGTCGATGATCCGGTTGATGATCATGTCGACGACATCGGCATCTACCGCAACCGGATCGCAGGCGGCGGAGGCGATTTTCCACGCGAGTTGATCCTCGCGCGCGAGCCGCACCCGTTCCGGATGAACTTTTACGTCGTGCAAAATCATGAAACGGTTTCCAAAGGCAGGGCCTTTGGCGGGGTTTGGGGTGGAACCCCAACCTTGTCTTGCCGGTATCCGAAATGCGCAAAGATTGATGCGCAGGATCTTCGCAGCCAGTCGGCATCGTCCGCATCGAGCCGGTGCGAGGCCGGTGAATGGTCGAGTTGGTCAAGGTAGCGCGCCATCTTGAGCCTTCCCTGTGCCGATCGCGGCAGATCGAGCTCTTCGTGCACGCGCTCGAGCTCCGCCATCGGCTCACGGCAGAGATCGTCGTAGCGGATGCTGGCGAATTGCCCGGGCGGCAGCGACGCACCGTCCCGGATCAGGCGTCCCATCAGCCGCGGGTAGACCTGACGCACGAGACCGGTCACGTCGGCCGCGGCGCGGCCGAGCGACAGCTCGCGCACCAGTGTCGAGAACATGCGTGTGGACGAGGCATAGACGGAGGCCGGGTGGCGATGGATGTGCAGGAACTTCGCGTCCGGCCAGATCGCACGCAGCGCCGGGATGCGCGCACTGTTGGCCGGGTTGCGGATCAGCAGCGGGCGGCCGCCTGCGTGCCGCGTCATCTTGGCGACGTAGCGCTCGAGTCGCCGCGCCCAGCGCGCCTGCTCGGCCGACGCGACGCCGTCGCCGAACACCCCGCGGGCGAACTCGCGTTCCAGCCGGCTCGGAAAGTAGAGTCCGTGATTGCACGACAGCGACGACAGATTCGCCATCGCGAGCTCGTCCTCCTGCGGCAGGTCGGGTCCCAATGCCAGCTGATCGATCAGCCGTGTGCGCGGAAAGAATTGCTCGACCAGGGGTGCGACCACGCGCGCCAGCCCGAGCGCCTCGCCCGGCAGGCCGACCGCGATCGGCGACAGGATCCCGAAGGCGCCGGACCGGCTCAATACGTTCGTCAGGTGCGTGGTGCCGCTTCGCCAGTGTCCGACGACGAAGATTGGGGACGGGTAGCCACGCCGGACCAGGCGCGCTGCGGCCGCCTCGACCGCGGTGAACGGCAGGCGAAGTGCCGCCATGCCGAAGGCGACCGCGAGGACGTGCGCGCGGCCCGCCGCGACACCGCCGCGCATGATCTGGGCTGCCAGCACGTCGAGCGTCGCCCCGCAGAGCGGATGAAACACCCGGTGGGTGCGTCCGGCCCCGCGCGACGCGAACGGCGGCGTCAACGTGCGCCGCACGCTATTGGTCGGCGCTCGGGGTGGGTCTGTCAGTCATGCTCGAAACGTCCTGGCCGGCGGTCAGTAACGGCCAGCGAGCCAACCGGTTCGATGGACGCGATGCGCCGTCCGGCCCGCGCCGGAACCAAGGCACCGCGCTGACCGGGCCGAGGCTGCCATAGGTGTCGTAACGCTCATTGAAGACGTTGTTGGCCAGCGCAAACACCGTGATGCTGGTGATCCGGTAGGACGTGTTCAGGCTTGCCTATTTCAGAACGAGCGGCAAACCGGCGGTGACGAGGACGACGGCGTCGGCCAGTGCCGCGACCCGCTGATTAAGCAGCCCGGCCTCGTCGCGAAAGCGGCGTGACAGCGGGTCGGCGGGCACGATGCCGAGGCCGGTCTCGTTGGTGACGAGCACGGTCAATTGTCTGCGCCCGCTGATGCCTCGCTCGAGGGCTGCGACATGCGCCGCGATGTCGGCGTCGGCCACGAGCAGGTTGGTGAGCCAGAGCGTCAGGCAATCGACGAGGACAGGCGCGTCGGTCAGGAGGGCCTCGGGGAGCGCGATCGGGGCCTCGACGGTGCGCCAACCGGACGGCCGCCGGTCGCGGTGTGCTGCGATGCGCGCGCGCATCTCGTCGTCGAACGCCTGCCCGGTCGCGATGTAGACCGGGCTCGGACACGCCGCGAGCAGGCGTTCGGCATAGGCGCTCTTGCCGGACCGGGCGCCGCCGATGACGAGCGTGACGCGATTGACTTCCCCGGTCATCGGCTCAAACCTTCCAGTCGACGGTGCCGCCCGCGAGGGTGGTGAAAAGGGAATGCGGTTCAAGCCGCGGCTGCCCCCGCAACTGTGGGCGAGGATGCCACCGACACGCCACTGGGCTCGACCCCGGGAAGGCCGGTGGCGCTGCCGGGACGCCGGCACTTCGCGAGCCAGGAGACCTGCCGTCGCGTGAAGGGCCGAGCGGCCGGGCGGGGTGCCCCGGTCAGCGATCCCATGCCGTCCGCTGGGTCCGGAGGGCAGGGGCGGTCGCGCACCCCGCGAGGATTGCCGTGCGACCCATACTTCACGTGTGCATCACCTGCCGGATGGGGCGCGAACTCGGCGAGGGCGAGCGTCCGCCGGGGCTCGACCTGCACGACACGATCATGGCCTGCGCAGGCGATCTGGCCGAAATACGCGCGGTCAAATGCCTTGCCGCGTGCGAACGCGGCTGCACCGCCGCGATCGCGAGCCCCGGCAAGTGGACCACCCTGCTCGGCGGCCTGCAGGCGGGGATCGCGGCCGACCTGCTGGACTATGCGTCGGTATACGCGGCGTCCGCCAGCGGCGCGGTGCTGCCGTCCCGGCGTGCCGCCTCGCTTCGGCACGCGATCATCGGGCGGATGCCCGGATGACCGCGCGGATTCCGGTGCCGATGTCTGCGCGGATTCCCGTGCCAGTGACCGCGCGGATTCCCATGCCAGTGACCGCGCGGATTCCCGCGACCATCGTCAGCGGCTTCCTCGGCGCCGGCAAGACCAGCCTGGTCCGTCACGTGCTGGCCAACGCCGGTGGCCGCCGGCTCGCGGTCATCGTCAACGAGTTCGGCTCGCTCGGCATCGATGGCGCCACCCTGCGCGACTGCGGCATCCCCGGCTGTGCCGACGACGACATCATCGAGCTCGCCAACGGCTGCCTGTGCTGCACCGTCGCCGACGAGTTCCTGCCCGCCATGCAGGCGCTGCTCGACCGGGCCAATCCGCCCGAGCACATCCTGATCGAGACGTCGGGTCTCGCCCTGCCCAAGCCGCTGATCAAGGCGTTCGGCTGGCCGGACGTGCGCGCCCGCGTGACGGTCGACGGCGTCGTCACGCTGGTCGACGGCCCCGCGTTGCTCGCCGGGCGCTTTGCCGACGATCCGGTCGCGGTGGCGGCGGCGAGGGCGGCCGACCCCTCGCTCGATCATGACAACCCGCTGGCCGAAGTCTTCGAGGACCAGCTCGCGTCGGCCGACCTGGTGGTGCTGAACAAGACCGACCTGCTCGACGACGCAGCCTCGCTCGCACGCGACCTCGGCGGCCGGCTGCGTGCGGGTGTGCGCGTGGTCCACGCCGTGGAGGGGCGCGTACCGGTCGCGGCCCTGCTCGGGATCGGCGCCGGGGCGGAGGACGATCTCGACGGACGGCCCTCCTGCCATGACGCCGAGGGGCTCGCGCACGAACATGACGACTTCACCTCGTTCGTCGTCGACATCCCGGAAACCGACGACGAGGACGGCCTGCTGGCGCGGATCGCCGGCGCGGTCGCGGCCAACGACATCCTGCGGGTCAAGGGGTTCGCAGCGATGCGCGGCAAGCGGCACTGGCTCCATGTCGAGGGCGTCGGACCGCGGTTGCGCCGGGAATTCGGCCGGGCACTCCGGCCCGAAGAGGCGCGCGCGGGCAAGCTGGTGGTCATCGGCCGATCGGGCCTCGACCAGGCCGCGGTCGCGCGCGCGATCACGGCCGGCTGACATGCATCTGCTGGTCAGGGAGCGGGCGTCGCTCGACGAAGCCAGCGCCGCCGAGGACCTCGGCCTTCCGCCGGCCGACATCCTGTTCCTGTCATTCTCCGACAGCGACCTCGCCGCCATCGCCGCCGCCCCGGTCCCGCCCGGGCTGCGCGTCACCATTGTGCCGCTGGCCCGGCTCGGTCATCCGATGTCGGTCGATCTGTTCGCGGAACGGACCGTGCCTGGCTCGGGCGTGGTGGTGGTGCGCCTGCTGGGGGGGATCGGCTACTGGCGCTACGGGGCGGAGGAACTCGCCGCCGCCTGTGCCAAGGCTTCGGTGCCGCTCGCGATGGTCGCCGGCGACCGGCCCGACGACGGGCGGCTCGCTGGCCTCTCGACCGTCGGCCCCGCCGCACTCGCCAGGCTGGACGCCATGCTGCGCGAGGGCGGCCCGGTCAACGCCGCGCGCGCGGTTCGCCTGGGGCTGGCGATCGGCGGCCGGCTTGCCGACGATGGCGCCGAGGCGCTCAGGCTGCCGGCGTTCGGCCCGATCGATCTCGGCGTGGCAGCGCCCGAACCTGCCATCGGCCGGGCGGCGATCGTTCTCTATCGCTCGCATCTGCTGGCCGACGATGTGGCGCCCCACACAGCACTGGCGCGCGCGCTCGCCGAACGCGGCCTCGAGACCAGGGCGTGGTTCGTCGACAGCCCGAAGAGCGCGGCCGCATCGTCGCTGGCCGGCGCGCTCCGGGAGTTCGCGCCCGACGTGGTGATGAACGCGACCGGCTTCTCGGCGCGCGACGCGGGCGGCGTCTCGCCGCTCGAAGCGCCGGGCGCACCGGTCCTGCAGGTGGTGCTGGCCGGAACCGACCGCGCCGCCTGGACCGCCTCGAGGCGCGGGCTGACGCCGCAGGACCTGGCGATGCAGGTTGTGCTGCCTGAGCTCGACGGGCGTCTGCTGACGACGGCCATCGGCTGCAAGACCGAACGGGCCGGCATACGCAGCAGCGAGCCGCTCGCCGAGGGCGTGGCACTGGCCGCCGACCGCGCGGCGGGTTGGGTGCGCCTCGCGCGCACGCCGCGAGGCGAGCGGCGCATCGCGATCGTGCTGTCCGACTATCCGGGTGCGACCGGGGCCACGCACGCGATCGGCTACGCGGTCGGCCTCGACACTCTGGCGAGCCTGGCCGACCTGCTCGGCTCCCTGCGCGCCGCCGGCTACGATCTCGGCGGCGACCCGCCATCGGCCGAGGCGCTGACGCGCGCGCTGCTCGCGGCCAGGCATCGTGCGGTGACACTCGGCCGCGTGGTCGTGGCCGTGCAGCCGGACCGGGCGGACGGACCAGACCGCAAGGCACGCTACCACGATGCGAACGCGCCGCCCTGCCGCGCCTACGTTGCCTTCCATCGCTGGCTCAGGCGACGACACGCGGTGGTTCATCTCGGCACCCACGGCACGCTCGAGTGGCTGCCCGGCAAGGCGGCGGCCCTGTCGGCCGCGTGCTGGCCGGCGGCCCTGCTGCGCGGCACTCCGGTGATCTATCCGTTCATCGTCAACAATCCCGGCGAGGCGTCGGTCGCCAGGCGCCGGCTCGGCGCAGTGACCATCGGGCATCTGACGCCGCCGCTGGTCGCGGCCGGGCTGTCGGGCGAAGCGCGTGCGGTCGAGCGGTTGATCGACGAGTATGCGTCGTGCGACGGGCTGGACCGCCGCCGCGCCGCATCGCTGCGCGCCGAGATCATCGAACGCGGGGCGGCCTCCGGCCTGCTGGCCGAAGCGGGCGGGTCGAACGACGAGGACGGGCTCGCCCGGCTCGACGCCTATCTGTGCGACGTCAAGGAGCTGCGGATCGCCGACGGCCTGCACGTCTTCGGCCGTGTCCCCGCCGGCCGCGAAGCCCTGCTCGATGCCTTGGGGTCCGCGCACGCAGCCGCGCTGGACGCGTCCGCACCCGGCGAACGGGCCGCACTGCTTGCGGCGTTGGACGGACGTTTCATCGAGCCCGGACCGGCCGGTGCGCCGAGCCGCGGCAGGGCCGATGTGCTGCCCACCGGGCGCAACCTCGCGGGCGCCGACCCGCGTGCCCTCCCGACGCCGAGTGCGGTTCGCCTGGCGACGCGAACCGCCGATGCGCTGCTGCGCCGCCATCTGCAGGACACCGGCGAGCCGTTGCGCCGGCTGGTGCTGGATGTGTGGGGCAGCGCCACGATCCGGACCGGCGGCGAGGATCTGGCGCTGGCCTTCGTGCTGATGGGCGCGGCACCGCTGCACGACGACGGTTCGGGCCGGGTGAGCGGGGTCGAGCTGCTGCCGCTCGCCGTGCTCGACCGGCCGCGCGTGGACGTGACGCTGCGCGTGTCGGGCGTCTTCCGTGACGCGTTCGCACTCCAGGTGGCCCTGTTCGACCAGGCGGTGCGGCTGCTGGCGTCGCGCGACGAAGCCCCCGAGGACAACCCGCTGGCGGAGGCCGCGCGCGGCCTGCAAGGGCCTGATCTGCGCCGGGCCATCTGGCGCGTGTTCGGCCCGGAGCCGGGCCGCTACGGCGTGGGGTCCGACTGGCTGACGGGTTCGGGCTACGCCTACGGCCTGGCGGCGGAGGGCGTGGCTGCCGCCGACTCGCTCGCCTCGCTGACCGCCCGGGCGGACGCGTTCGTCCATCAGCAGGACCACCGGGAGACCGACATCCTCGACGGTCCGGAGCATGCGGCGCATGAGGGCGGCTTCGCGCGGACCGCGCGTGCGCTCGGCGCGTCGCCCGCGCTCTATCACGTCGACATCACGGACGCGCCGCGTGTCAGGCAGGTGGCCGACGAGATCGTCCGTGTCGTGCGCGGACGGCTGGCCAACCCGGTGTGGCTGGCGGGGATGCGCCGGCACGGCTACCGGGGGGCGTCCGAGATGGCGCGCGGCGTCGAGGCGCTGGCGGATTTTTCCCGGGTGCTGCCGGACCGTTTCGACGGGCAGTTCGACCTGGTGGCGGCGGCGCTGCTGGGCGACTTGGAGAACGACCGGTTCCTTGCCGAAGCCAACCCCGGAGCGCTGTCGGCAATCCGCGAAACGTTGCGGGAGATGCTTGCCGAGGGTCTGTGGCGCTCGAGGCGCAACGATGTGGGTGAGCTGCTCGGATGAGCGTGCGCGGCTGGTGTCCCGGGCTGCACGACCCGATGGAGTCGGGCGACGGCTGGCTGGTGCGCGTCCGCCCGCCATCGGCCCGGCTGACGATGGCGCAGGCGGTCGTACTCGACCGGCTGGCGTCCGAGTGCGGGAACGGCATCATCGAGATCACGTCGCGCGGCAACCTTCAGGTACGCGGACTGGTTCCGGCGACGCACGCCAAATTCGTCGACGGGGTTTGCGGGGCGGGTCTTGGTGAGCGCGATCCGGTGTTGGAGCGACGGCGACGCGTGATGGCGGCACCGTTCGCCGACGAGGTGTTCGTGCGGGAGGTGGAACGCGTGTTGATGGCGATGCCGGCGCTCGACGGACTGCCGCCGAAGTTCGTCGTGCGGGTGGACGGCGGTGCGGTCTCGATTGGCGACGTTCCGGCCGATGCGGTCGTGGTTCGGGACGGCTCCGCGGTCCGGATCACGGCGGCTGCCCGACGGCCGGGAGGCCGGGTGAGCGGACCGATCGGCCGTTTGCCGGAGGTCGACGCGGTGGCGGTGGCGCCGAGGTTTGGTCAGTTCGGGCCTGGCGAGCTTGCCGCGCTGGCGATGCGTGCGGGCGGTGACCTGCGGGTGACCCCGTTCCGCTCGGTGATTGCGTCTGGCGTGCCGGATGGATTTGCCGAAGGGCTCGATCTGATCACGGAGCCTGGCGATCCGCGTCTGCGGATCGTCGCGTGCGTCGGTGCGCCAAGGTGTGCGTCGGGGGTGGGACCGGCGCGCGACGTCGCCGGGGATTATGTCAGGTCTTTGCCGCCTGTTGGGATTTTGCACATCAGTGGTTGCTCCAAGGCTTGTGGTTTTCGCGAGGGTGTCTTCTTGGTCCCGGGGTCTGGGGCCGCCGGCCCCGGCGGGGTCCAGGGGCGGCGCCCCCGGGCGGTGCGAGCGGCTACCACCCCCCCCGCGCC
>CAXTSH010000022.1:23651-42829 GCA_964246925.1 uncultured Acetobacteraceae bacterium | reverse complement strand
AGGGAAGGCTTCTCATGCTGTCACGCAATCTCGAGCAGACACTCCATCGCGCCCTCTCGCTCGCCAGCGATCGTCGTCACGAATACGCGACGCTCGAGCACCTGTTGCTCGGCCTGGCAGATGACAGCGACGCCGCGACCGTGCTGCGCGCCTGCGGGGTGGACCTCGACAAGCTGCGTTCGGACCTGACCGAGTTTCTCGACAAGGACCTGTCGGGGCTGGCATCCGACCGGCCAGGCGAACCCAAGCCCACCGCCGCCTTCCAGCGCGTGGTGCAGCGAGCGGCGATCCACGTGCAGTCGTCAGGCCGCGACGAGGTCACCGGTGCGAACGTGCTGGTGGCCATGTTCAGCGAGCGCGAGACCCATGCGGTCTACTTCCTCCAGTTGCAGGACATGACGCGGCTGGATGCGGTCAACTTCATCAGCCACGGCATCGCGAAGGCGCCCGGCCGAACGGCGCAGCGGCCGGTGCAGGGCAGCGCCCAGCCGCCGTCGGGCGGAGGCGAGGGCGAGGGCGAGCGCGAGGAGCGGAGCGGCCGCGGCAAGAGCCAGGACGGGCTGTCGGCCTACTGCGTCAACCTCAACAAGAAGGCGGTCGCCGGCAAGATCGACCCGCTGATCGGGCGCGACCACGAGATCGAGCGCACGATCCAGATCCTGTGCCGGCGGACCAAGAACAACCCGCTCTACGTCGGCGATCCGGGCGTCGGTAAGACCGCCATCGCCGAGGGTCTCGCCAAGCGTATCGTCGAGGGCGACGTGCCCGAGGTGCTGGCCAAATGCACGATCTATGCGCTCGACATGGGCGCGCTGCTGGCGGGCACCCGCTACCGCGGCGACTTCGAGGAACGGCTAAAGGCGGTGGTGACCGAACTCGAGAACACGCAGGGTGGCATCCTGTTCATCGACGAGATCCACACCGTGATCGGTGCCGGCGCGACCTCTGGCGGCGCGATGGACGCGTCCAACCTGCTCAAGCCGGCGTTGGCACAGGGCACGCTGCGCTGCATCGGCTCGACCACCTACAAGGAGTTCCGGACCTACTTCGAGAAGGACCGCGCTCTGGTCCGCCGCTTCCAGAAGATCGACGTCAACGAGCCTTCGGTCGAGGACGCGGTCAAGATCCTGCGCGGCCTGAAGGCCAACTACGAGAAGCACCATAAGGTCCGCTACACCGAGGAGGCGATCCGCGCCGCCGTTGAGCTGTCGGCCAAATACATCAACGACCGCAAGTTGCCCGACAAGGCGATCGACGTGATCGATGAGGTGGGCGCCTCGCGCATGCTCCAGCCCGAAGGCAAGCGCCGCAAGACCGTGACGCTGAAGGACGTCGAGGACATCGTCGCCAAGATCGCCCGCATCCCGCCCAAGAGCGTCAGCTCGGACGACAAGGAGACGCTGCGCAATCTGGAGCGCGACCTCAAGTCGATGGTGTTCGGCCAGGACCGCGCGATCGAGGCGCTGTCGGCCGCGATCAAGCTGTCGCGCGCTGGCCTGCGTGACCAGGAAAAGCCGATCGGCAACTACCTCTTCTCCGGCCCCACCGGCGTCGGCAAGACCGAGGTCGCCAAACAGCTCGCCGCCACCATGGGCATCGAGCTGATCCGGTTCGACATGAGCGAATACATGGAGCGGCACTCGATCTCGCGGCTGATCGGTGCGCCGCCGGGGTATGTCGGCTTCGACCAGGGCGGCCTGCTGACCGACAGCATCGACCAGCATCCGCACGCGGTGCTGCTCCTCGACGAGATCGAGAAGGCGCACCAGGACCTCTACAACATCCTGCTGCAGGTGATGGATCACGGGAAGCTGACCGATCACAACGGCAAGACGGTCGATTTTCGCAACGTGATCCTGATCATGACGACCAACGCCGGCGCTTCCGATCTCGCGCGCGAGGCGATCGGCTTCGGGCGGCTCGGTCGCGAGGGCGAGGACGAGGAGGCGATCAAGCGGCTGTTCACGCCGGAGTTCCGCAACCGGCTCGACGCGACCATCGCGTTCGCCGGCCTCACCCCGGAGATCGTCGGTCGCGTGGTCGAGAAGTTCGTCATGCAACTCGAGGCGCAGTTGGCTGACCGCAACGTCACCATCGAGCTGTCTTCGGCCGCCAAGGAATGGCTTGCCGAGCGGGGCTACGACAGGCTCTACGGCGCCCGGCCGCTCGCACGCGTGATCCAGGAGCACATCAAGAAGCCGCTGGCCGAGGAGCTGCTGTTCGGGCGGCTGGTCCAGGGCGGCGCAGTGAAGGTCGGGCTGAAGGATGGTGCGCTCGATTTTGAGTTCACGAGCGCTAGCGCGCCGGCGCGGCCGGATGGGGACGAGGGGGCTTCGGAGCAGGAACGCGAGGCAGTCGAGTAGCGCGCGTCGCTGATTTGGGGTTCCCCAGAGTTGGGGCGCTGCCCCAAACCCCGCTAGGCGCGGCGCGCCCAGACCCGCCCGACCGAGCGGATCGGGCCGGTAACAAACCGCACCCGTTTCGTAGCGCGCAGGCGAGACCCGGCACAGCATGACGACATCCAGGCGGTCTGGGGGCGCCTGCCCCCAGCCCCAAGTCTGTTTCTCCAAATCACCTCGACAGTCGGTTTTCGAACCATCACTTCTCAACATGTTGCGGGTCTGGGGCCGCCGGTTCCGTCACGCTCAAGGGGTGCTCATCGCACGACGGATCCGGGGCGACGTCCCGGCCCTGCTGTCCATAGATTGACAGCCTCGGCATCCCGATCGTGCTGGCGCGTGGGATCAGGTCGACCGCCAGGCAAGCAAGCAGCCCAAGCAGCGTTGCGGTCACGAAGGTGAACAGGCTCGAACCGGCCCGGATCGCCTCGGCCGCGCCGAGCGGACCCAGGATGGTGCCGGCGCCGAACAGCAGCAGAAGCTCGCTGATCACCTCCGCTGGCGGCGCATGGCCGGATTGGCTGGTCACCAGACCCACGCCCACGCCATACAGCGGATACTGGGCAAAACCGAACAGACCGAACAGGACGATGACCCAGACCGGCGCCAGCCCCTCGCGCTCAAGTGTCAGCGGCACGCTGACCGCGAGCCCGATCGCAATCGCCAGCCCGAGGATGAGGCGCCGGTCGACCCGGGACACCAGCAAGCCGATTGGGCCATAGGCGAGGGCGCCCCCGACGCTGTTGGCCGCGAGCATGTAGGTGTCTTCGCGCAAGGTCAGTCCGGCATTGATACCGTAGATCGGTCCAAGACCGCCCAGCGCCCCGGTGATCACCCCGGCCACCAGCACGTTGATTGTCCCGAACGGCGAACGATGCCACAGCCTGCGGAACCGCAATCGATAGCGCGGCACCGGCTTGGGTTGACCGGCCTGGTTGGTCAGCAGGATCGGCAGGCCGGACAGGGCGATCGACGCCACCATCAGCCCGAACGGTGCGACACCTGACGGATCGATCACGTCAAGGCTCAGCGTGCCGGCGAGCGAGGCGAGCAGGCTGATGATGAAATACGTGGCGAACCCCGGCCCGCTGCCGGTGCGCTCGATGATCCAGCTCTCCACGATCGCCGACAAGCCGCCGTAGCAGAAGCCGATCAGCACACGGAGCAGGATCCACACCGTGTCGTTCTGGTCGACAAGCAGCAGCACGGCGGACACCGCGCTCGTTGCCGTGAGACATACGAACGCGCGCAGATGGCCTAGTCGGTGCAGAAGCCTGCCGATGAAGAGGCAGGCGAGAACGAAGCCGGTCGACCAGGCGGCGGAGTAGAAGCCGACCGCGCGCATCGACGCGCCGTGCGCGTGCCCCAGCAGCGGCAGCAGGACGCCCTGAAGGTTGGTGCCGAACACCAGCAGACCCATGCTCAGCAGGATCGGCCAGAGCAGGAGAATGGGGTTCATGGCGTGCGATACTGGCGGGTTCGGGGTGCCCCGCCCCTGGTGGTTTGGGACAGAGAGCTTGTGAAACTATCGGCGGCAAGCCCAGGATCCAAAACTGGGCTCTCAGGGCCTCCATGGCGGTGGAGAATCGATCCGGATGACGGCATTGTCGTCTCCAGGACCGGCGACCAGCGGTGAACGCACCGGCGGTGGAACCGGCCGGCGGCGCCGAGCCCGGCAGCGGAGCTAGACTTCGGGAGCACAATCGTCAACATGACGTCGTTGCGAAAACCAACTCTCGTTCTGCCGTCTTGAGTGTCGCCGTTCGCTGTCGACGCTGCCGCGTCGGAATGAGCTGCTGATGGACCGGCCGGAAGTGGAGAAGCTGATGCGGACGAGTTCTCTCATCCTCGCGGTCGGCCTGGCATCCGTTCCGGTTGCGGCCAGGGCCTCGGTCGGTGAGGCGACGTTCCAGGTCAGCACTGGTGCCGACCTGGCGACGTTGTGCGGATCCGGACCGGGCGACAAATTCTACACCGCTGCGCAGAACTTCTGCGAGGGCTTTACCGTCGGCGTCTATCGCGTGCTGGTAAAGGAAGAAGAAGCCGGCGGGTTGAAGACCATTTGCCTTCCGGAACCGATGCCGTCGCGCAATCAGGCTGTCGCGTCCTATGTGACGTTCGTCGGGTCTAACCCCTCGGTTGCTGGCGAGCCAGCCGAGGACTCCGTGCTGCTCTTCCTTCAGCATCAGTACCCCTGCAGCGCGAAGTCACCCCAATGAGGGCGGTCATCCGTCGTGCCGACGAACTATCGGTCGGAGGCGTCGCGATCAGGAGCGTCGCCGCCATGCTTCTCGCGACGTTTGGCCTCTGCGCCTGCACTGGCCTCAACGACACCCAGCAGCGAGCATTGACCGGGACCGGGGGCGGCGCTGCGGTTGGTGCCGTGCTCGGCGCCATCGGCGGCAATGCGGGCTTGGGCGCGCTCGTCGGTGCCGGCGCCGGATTGGCCGGCGGCCTGATTTTCGATCACGTCAAAAAGGAAGAGGCGGCCTCGTATCATCGAGGTTACGAGGCAGGGCGTTACCATCGAAAGCCGGCCGGGTATGGCGCCTGACACCAGCCAGGTCTCGACTGGAACCACCCATCACACCGCGCGGAGATGCCGGATCGGCCGGCCGGGTGCCACGGCCTGTGCGGCGGCGACGATCGACTGGGCGTCGATGCCGGCCAACCGGTAGAGATCGGCGATGGTTCCGGTCTGCCCGAACCGGGTGGCGCCGAGTGCGCAGGTGCGATGGCCGGCGACCGAGCCGAGCCAACTCAACGTCGTCGGATGGCCGTCCAGCACCGTCACCAGGCCGCAATGGCGAGGCACGCCGGCGAGCAGACGCTCGATGTGGCTGGCGGGTCCGGCGCGCGGTGAGGCCGTCCAGCCGTCATGCAGCCGGTCCGCCGACGTCACCGCGAGCAGGCCGATGTCGCGCCGGTCCTCCGCGATCAGGCCCGCGGCCTCGATCGCCTCGGACGCCATCGCGCCGCTGAAGGCGATCACGGTTTCCGCGTTCGGACCGGGACGCCGCATCCAGTAGGCGCCGGCGATGATGTCGGCGACGTCGGCCGGACCGAGCCGGCGCTGCGGCTGGACGACGGAGCGGGTGGAGAGCCGCAGATAGACCGATCCGCCCGCCTCGCCTTCACGCTGGATGTGCTCGAAGGCCCAGTGCAGGATAATGGCCAGCTCGTCGACATAGGCCGGCTCGTAGCTGGCCAACCCGTCCTGCGCCATGCCGATCAGCGGGGTCGCGATCGACTGATGCGCACCGCCCTCGCCGGCCAGGGTGATGCCGGACGGGGTGGCCACCAGGATGAAGCGGGCGTCCTGGTAGCAGGCGTAATTCAGCGCATCCAGACCGCGTTCGATGAACGGATCGTAGAGCGTGCCCACGGGGAGCAGCCGCTCGCCGTTGAGCGCGTGCGACAGGCCGAGTGCCGACAGCATGGTGAACAGGTTCATCTCGGCGATGCCCAACTCGAGATGCTGTCCTTCCGGCGCGAACCGCCAGTGATAGGTGGACGGGATACGCTCGGTGCGGAATACATCGGCCAACGCCTCGCGGGCGAACAGGCCGCGGCGGTTGACCCAGGCGCCAAGATTGGTCGAGACCGTCACGTCCGGCGACGCGGTCACGATTCGCCGGGCAAGCGCGGTATCTCCCCTGGCCAGCTCGTGCATCAGCTGGCCGAAGCCCTGTTGGGTCGAGAGCTGGGACCCGGCCGGCACCGGCAGGTGGTCCGGAACCGGGATCGCCGGCGCCTGCAGGCGGCGCCTTCCCTGCGCATTGAACGGCGCGGTGGCAAGGAACGCCTCCAGATCGGCCGACGGGACGGTCAGGCCTTCGAAGCGGTCCCACTCGTGCCCCGGTCGCACGTCGTTGCCGGACCGAAATGCTTCGACCTGCGCCGGGTTCATCAGTCCGGCGTGATTGTCCTTATGTCCGGCCAGCGGCAGGCCGAAGCCCTTGATGGTGTAGCAGATGAAGCAGACCGGCCGATCGTGCGAGCGCGCAACGGCGAACGCGTCGAGCAGGGATGGCAGGTCGTGGCCGCCCAGATTGCCCATCAGCCGGGCCAGTTCGTCGTCGCTGCGGCGGTCGAGCAACGCCGAGACGTCGCCCTGGTCGCCCAGCTCGTCGCGCAGGCGAGTGCGCCAGGCAGCACCGCCGCCGAAAGTCAACGCGGAGTAAAGCGGATTGGGACAGGCTTCAATCCACGCCCGAAGCCGCTCGCCCCCTGCCTCGGCGAACGCCGCCTGCTGCAGCCGGCCGTGGCGGAGCACGACGACGTCCCAACCCAGATTGCGGAACATCGACTCGAACTTGGCCCAGAGCCCCTCCCGTATCACCGCGTCCAGGCTCTGACGGTTGTAGTCGACCACCCACCAGGTGTTGCGCAGGCCGTGCTTCCAGCCTTCCAGCAGGGCTTCGAAGATGTTGCCTTCGTCCAGCTCGGCGTCGCCGATCAGGGCGATCATCCGGCCTTCCGGCCGATCGAGACCCCAGCCCTGAGCGCGGACGTAGTCCTGGGTCAGCGACGAGAACAGCGTCTGCGCGACACCGAGGCCGACCGAGCCGGTGGAGAAGTCTACGTCGTCGGTGTCCTTGGTGCGCGACGGATAGGATTGCGCACCGCCAAGACCGCGGAATGCCTGCAGCTTGTCCAGCGTCTGATTGCCCAGCAAGTATTGGATGGCATGGAACACGGGAGCCGCGTGCGGCTTGACCGCGACCCGGTCTTCCGGGCGGAGAGCCGAGAAGTAGAGCGCGGTCATGATGGTCGCAATCGATGCGCTGGATGCCTGATGGCCGCCAACCTTCAGACCGTCCGTGTTCGGGCGCAGATGGTTGGCGTTGTGGATGATCCAGATGGCGAGCCAGACGGTTTTTCGCTCGAGTTCACCGAGGATGGAGAGATCAGGATCGGAACCTCGCGTTCGCATCACGGGTCCTCCGCGCGGCATGATGGCGCGCTTGCAGTCTATTGCAAACGCCGTCGTGCCGTCTCGATCGCGGCGAGCGCGTCTCCGGACATCGTGGGAATGCGGGGGTCCATGGCTTGCAAGGTTTCGACGATCGCCTCCGTCACCACCAGCCTGGCATACCATTTGTGGTCGGCCGGCACGACGAACCACGGCGCCTCCGGCGTCGCGGTATGACGGATCGCCTGCTCGTAGGCGTCCTGGTAGGCGTGCCAGTGCGACCGTTCGGCAAGGTCGCTCGCGCTGAACTTCCAGTTTCGCTCGGGATCATCGAGGCGGGCCAGCAGGCGCCTCCGTTGCTCGTCTTCCGAGACATGCAGGAAGAATTTGAGGATGGCGACGCCCTGATGCGCCAGGTAACGCTCGAAGGCGACGATGTCGTCAAAGCGCGTCTGCCAGAACGCTTCGTCGCGGTCACCGGAAGGCAAACGCTGCGCCTCCAGCAATGACGGATGGACACGGCAGGTCAGCACCTCCTCATAGTGGCTGCGGTTGAAGATCGCGATCCGCCCGCGCAGCGGTGCCGCCGCATGCACGCGCCACAGGAAGTCGTGGGCGAGTTCGACCGGCCCGGGCTGCTTGAAGGCGGTCACGTCCACGCCTTGCGGGTTCACGCCAGACATGACGTGCTTGATGGTGCCGTCCTTGCCGCCGGCATCCATCGCCTGGAACACGATCAGCATTGACCGGCGCGCCTCGGCGTTCAGCAACATCTGCAAGCTTGACAGCCGCTCTCGCGCCTTGTCTGCGCGCTCGTTCGCTTCGTGCTTGTCCAGGCCGGACTTTTCAGCCGTCCCGTGCTCGGCAAGCGTAAACGGGCCGCCGGTGATCCTGACCGGCGAGAGAAGCCTGGAGCGCGTCACCCCTCCGTCCGTTTGATCGCGAGCGGGCCAGGGCCCTGACAGGTCGGCATCAGCTCGATCCGGTTGACGTTGACGCGCGCCGGCAGCCCAATGACCCAGGCCACCGTTTCGGCGATGTCGACCGGCGTCAGCGGATCGGTGCCGGCATAGACCTTGGCGGCGGCTTCGTCGCTGCCGAGACGGACGGCGCTGAACTCGCTGCCACCGACCAGACCCGGCTCGATGTCGGTGGCGCGGACATTGGTGCCGACCAGATCCGCCTTCAGGTTAAGCGTGAACTGGCGCACGAAGGCCTTGGTGGCGCCGTAGACGTTTCCACCGGGGTAGGGATAGGCGCCGGCGGTGCTTCCGATGTTGACGATGTGGCCCCGGTCGCGCTCGACCATGCCGGGCAGCAGCACGTGGGTCATCCGGATCAGTCCGGTGACGTTGGTCGCGACCATTGCGTCCCAACCCTGGAGCGAGGCGCGCTGAGCGGGCTCGATGCCGCTCGCGAGGCCCGCGTTGTTGATCAGCACGTCGATGTCGCGCCAGCCCCTCGGCAGCGAACCGGGCAGGGACGCGACCGCGGCGGCGTCGGTGACGTCGAGCGGCCAGGCAAGGAGGCTGCCGCCCAAATCGGCCGCGAGCGCATTGAGGCGGTCCGCACGGCGGCCGGTGGCGACGATGCGATGGCCGTCGCCGACCAGTCGCCGGGCGATGGCGTCACCGAAGCCGGACGTGGCGCCGGTGACAAGGACGGTCAGTCCCATTGTCTTTTACTACTCCTCATGGTGCCGGCATGAAAACGATGCCCGCACTCCTGTTGAACTCATGGCGCGGATTGCCCCGTCTGGCTGCCTTCGAACGCCGGACGACCGTCGGGGTTGTCGAGACCGAGCCGGTCGGCGATCGCCGACTGGTCGGCCAACAGGCGACCGTCGGGGCCGTAGAGCCGTAGTTGGAGCCAGCCAGCGGCCGGGAACATTTCGCGAGCGCGCATCAACGCCGCCGCCTCGGTGCCGAAATGCTCGCGTCGATCCGGCGGCCGCGGATGGTGCTGCCTGCCGCGCGCCGGGTCCGGGATGCTCGGCACCGGGCTGGCGAGATAAGCGAGCGTATAGGCCACGCGCCGGTCCGGGCGGACGATCAGCCGAGAGCTTCGATGATGGCCGGGCCGCCACTGACGCCGAACTCGCCCGGCGGTTCGACCGCCAGATGAACGATGCGGCCATCGTCGACGATCATCGCGTAGCGCTGGCTGCGCACCCCCAGGCCACGCGCGACCAGGTCGAGCTCCAGTCCGAGTGCCCTGGTGAATAGACCGCTGCCGTCGGCCAGCATGGTGATGATGCCGTCGGCTCCCTGATCCTCCGCCCATGCCTTGAGCACGAACGGGTCGTTGACCGCGACGCAGGCAATGTCGTCGACGCCGCGGGCCTTGATCGCCGCTGCGTGCTCCAGGACGCTCGGCAGATGCTGAGCGCTGCAGGTCGGCGTAAAAGCGCCCGGAACGGCGATCAGGACGATCTTGCGGTCCTTGAAATACTCCCCTGTCTGCACCGGCTCCGGACTGTCATTGGTGACCAGCATCAATGTTGCCTCGGGAAGCATATCGCCTGGCTTGACCGTCATCGAAGGCTCCTCGTGAATGGCGGTTGAATAACGCCAAGGCGTCGTGCTCGGCCAGCCGCATTTCCACCCCGGCAACTGGGTTCGAGCTTCGGTGATCAGAGAGGAACGTCACAAGCCCGCGCTTGCACCGGCCAGCGCACGAGCCACATGCCAGCGCATGTCACTGACGTCATGGAACGAGGAGGCCGACTGGCATTTGGCCGGCCACCTTCTGATCGCGACCACCGCTCTCACCAGCGAGCCGTTCGCGCAAAGCGTAGTGTTGATGTGCGCGCACTCCGCCGACGATGGCGCGATGGGGATCGTTGTCAATCGCCGCCTCGCAGAGCCCGGTATAGACAACCTGCTGGGACAGCTCGGGATCGAGCCGACGACCCCGCGCCGTCACATCGAGCTTTGCGCCGGCGGCCCGTGCGAGACGTCGAGAGGCTTCGTGGTGCACAGCGCCGATTGGCAGGGCGACGGCAGCCTCATCATCGATGAGACGATGTCGCTGACCGCAAGCCTCGACGTTCTCAAGGCGCTGGCGGAAGGCGAAGGTCCCAACCTGGCGTTGCTGGCGCTTGGTCATGCAGCCTGGGGAGCCGGGCAGCTCGAGCGCGAGATGGAAGAGAACGCCTGGATCACCGTGCCGGCGACCAAGGACATTGTGTTCGACCGCGATCACGAGACGAAATGGCGGCGAGCGCTCGGCATGTTGCGCATCGAGCCGATCCTTTTGTCCGGGCGTGCCGGTCACGCCTGAGCGACCAGCCGAACCCGCTACGCCTCCAAACCGTTCGATAGAGGCGGCCGTAAGGTTCGCAAAAGACAGGAGTTCTGGATCATGCGCACATACCTACTCGCGAGCGTTGCGATCATCGGCCTGAGCGGTGCAGCGCTCGCCCAGGGCGCCGGAAGCAGTGCGGCTGGCGGCGGAATGGGCGCAGCACCGGGAGGTGCCGGCGGAAGTGCTTCCGGGGGCACTGCGTCGGGGGTGGCATCGGGAGCCGGAGCAAGCGAGATGGGTGCAGCACCGGGCGGCGGCGGCCCAAGCAGCGTGACGGGTGCGGCGCCGGGCGGCGTCGGAAATCCGGCAGCGGGCGTGCCATCGGCCGGGCCGCCCTCGATCGGTACCGGGGCATCGGCATTGGGCACCTTGTCGGGAACGACCGGCACCTCCGGCGCCGCTGGCGTCACTGGCAGCGGCACGGCTGGAACGACGGGCGCAGCGCCGGGTGGGACGACCGGGGGTGGCACTGTAAGTGGCGGCGGTCAGTAGAGACTCACCCCAGGGTGACGGTTGCGGCGTCTGGTTGTTCTCAGGGCGGCAACCGTCGTAGCCGGGCGCCCATGAAGCGCTGCATCACACCGTCTCGATATCGTTCTCGATCAGTGCCGGGTCGCGGGCATCGGTGGAGCGGCCTATCAAGTGCCGGGTCAGTGCTGGCACGAAGGGAACCGGTCCAGGGCAGCGCCCTGGTTTACCAGACGAATGAAGGCAGCCAGGCGATCGGCGTCAGCCCCGCCGCGCTCGCCGCCTGTTTGGCACCGGCCGGGTTGCGCAGCAGTTCGTGATGGATGCCGCCCAGCACCCAGATCGAGTCCAGGCCCGCGCCTGCCGCGCCGGCGATGTCGGTGGCGAGCGCGTCCCCAATCGCACACACGCGCGACTTCGGCAGGTCCAGGAACTTCATGATTGGCCGGTAGACCGCCGGATCTGGTTTGCCGACCAGCTTGACCTTACCACCCATGGCCGCGAATTCGCGCGCCAGCAGTCCCGCACAGATAATTCGCTGCCCGCCACGAACGATCTCGAGATCCGGGTTGGCGCACAGCATCGGCAGTGAGAGCCGGTACGCCTGCTCCAGGAGAGGCCGGTAGAGCTCGCCCGATCCCGGGCGGTCGTCATCGGGCCCGGTATTGAGCAGGTAGTCGGCGTGCTCCAAGTCGGCGGCGCGCTCCTCGTCGATGTCTTCAAGGATGTTGCTGTCACGCGCCGGACCGAGCAGGTAAAGTCGGTGACCAAGACCCTGAAAGAATGGATCGTTGCGTGCGCGCAGCAGCGCGCGGGTGACCTCCCCGCTGGTCACCACGCGATCGTAGAGCTCGTCCGCCACACCGAGGCCACGTAACTGTTCGACGACCAACCCTGCACGGCGCGGCGCGTTCGACAGCAGCACGATCCGCTTGCCTGCGCGGTGCAACCGCGCAAGGCAGTCCGGGGCGCCGGGCAGTGCGTGGACGCCATCATGCACCACGCCCCACAGATCGACGATGAAGCCGTCGAACTGGTCTGCGATGTCCCGCATGCCCGTCAGATGCCTCACCGAACTCCCTCCAGCAGCTCGCGCTCCAGGCGAGAGATCAGCGCCGGGCCCTGATAGGCGAAGCTGGTATAGAGCTGCACCAGGTCCGCGCCGGCATCGAGACGACGGCGAACGTCCTGACCGTCCGAAACGGCGCCGCAGGCAATGATGGCCAGCGGCGCCGCACCGCGCGCGGCAACCGCCAGATCGAGTACGGCGAGCGCGCGCGAGGCGAGCGGCGGACCCGACAAGCCGCCTGCCTCGCCGGCGTTGGCGGAGCGCAGCTCGGGCGGCCGCGTGATCGTCGTGTTGGTCACGATCAGCCCCGTTGCGCAGGATCCCACAAGGAGACCCACCAGGGAGGCGATCTCACCGTCGCCGAGATCGGGTGCCAACTTGACCAGCAGGCGCGTCCCCGCCTTCATGCGGCGGCCGACAGCCTGCAGGATGGCGTCAAGCCGTGCGACCGTCTGCAGATCTCGAAGGCCAGGCGTATTGGGCGACGAGACGTTGATCACGACGTAGTCGGCAACCGAGGCAGCCGCCTCGACCAGCGCCGGGTAGTCGCGCTCCGGATCGGCCCCCTCCTTGTTGATGCCGACGTTGAGCCCGACCGGAACGCTGATGCGGCCGGACGCGCGCTGGGCGCGCAGACGCGCCACACACGCGTCGATCCCGGCGTTGTTGAAACCCATCCGGTTGATCACGGCGCGATCCGGCTCCAACCGGAACAGGCGCGGACGCGGGTTGCCGGGCTGGGCACGCGGCGTCACCGTGCCGATCTCGACGAAGCCGAAGCCGATCCTGCCATAGGCGGACGTTGCCGACGCGTCCTTGTCGAAGCCGGCCGCGAGCCCGACCGGCGTCGGAAAACGCAGGCCCATCACGGTGCGCGCGAGACGCGGATCATGACGGCCGGATCCTGCCAACCCGAGCCGGTCGGTCAGCGCGAGTGCTGCGAGTGCAAGCCGATGGGCGCGCTCCGGGTCGAGGCGCCGGGCAATCGTGCGCGCCGCGGCAGAAAGTGAGGGGTGCATGGCCGTTCCATGCCGCACCGAGTGAGGGAGGGAAAGCGCCCGTGAGAACGATCAGCGGTGCGAGGCGATATAGCCGCGTTGATGAAGGAAGCCACGATGGATGACAGCCGTATCTGGAGCTTCGAGGAAAGCCTCTGGACTGCCGACGCCGAACACTATCGCGCCTCGATCGACGACGAATGCCTGATGGTGCTGCCGGCACCACCTTTCGTGACCAGTGGGCGGCAAGCAATCGAGGCGGTTGCCAAAACCCCGCGCTGGTCGAAAATCGAGCTGACCGAGCGTCAGGTTGCGCGTCCGCAGGAAGGCTTGATCGTGATTGCCTACAAGGCAAAGGCGGAGCGCGAAGGGATCACGCCCTACGAGGCGCACTGCACCTCCACCTACCGCCGATTGGCTCATGAGGAATGGCGCGTCGTCCAGCACCAGCAGACGCCGCCGCTGCTGTCCGGCACCTAACCTGCCTGCGAGTGCGGGATGGACACCCAGCGCTCTTCGCGCGAAGAGCGCCGCACGGCGTCCGCGACACGCTCCACCTCGTAGGCCTCGCGGAAATCCGGCGACGCCCTGGTGCCGCTCGCGATCGCGCGCAGCAATCGGCCGACCTCGATCGTCTTGAGGTCGTTGAAGCCGATCTGATGACCCGGCGCCGGACAGAACGCCGCATAGTCGCCGTGATCCGGGCCGGCGACTATGCGGGTAAACCCCTCGCGTCCTGGCTGACCAGGCTTGAACAGCCGAAGCTCGTTGAACCGCTCCTGCGTGAAGTCGATGGAACCGCGCGTGCCGACCAGCTCGAAGGCAAGCTGCATCGTGCGGCCCGTCGCGATCCAGCTCGCCGCCAGCGTCCCGGTGGCGCCGTTGGCGAAGCGCACCAGCACGTTGGCCTGGTCGTCGACCGACACCTCACGCATCTCGGCGCTGCCCGCCGCCACCGGCCGGTGCCGGTGCACGGTGTCGAGCCGGCCGCAGACGGCGGCGATGTCGCCGGCCAGGTGGCGAGCAAGCGAGATAACATGGCTGCCAAGGTCGGCCAGTGCGCCCCCGCCCTCGGCGCATCGCCAATTGAACGGCGCCGGGCCGACCATGAAGCCTTCGGCGTGCAGGCCCCGGAACCCGGTGAGCTCTCCGATCTCGCCGCCCTGCACGATCTCGCGCGCCAGCGAGATCATCGGGTTGTGCACATAATTGAAGCCGACCGCGGTCACGAGCCCTGAGGCGTCGGCGGCGTCCGCCATGACGCGCGCCTGATCGGCGGTGTTGGCCAGCGGCTTCTCGCAATAGACCGGTTTTCCGGCTGCAAGCGCTGCCAACGCCACCGGCCCGTGCAGCGCGTTCGGCGCGGCGATCGCCACCAGCTCGACCCGTGCGTCGTCGACCAGAGTTCGCCAATCGCCGGTCGCGCGCGCAAACCCGAGCCGTCCGGCCGCCGCCGACGCCGTCTCGTCGTCATGGTCGGCCAGCAGCTCCAGGCGCGGCCTGAGCGGCAGGTCGTAGACGAAGCCAGCGCTGCGGAAGGCGAGCGCGTGGGCGCGCCCCATGAACCCGCTGCCAACCAGTCCAATCCCGATCTCGCGCATCTCAACCGATCTTGACGGTGTGGTCGCTGCCGAGGCTCTCGGATGCGGCTTCGGCGAGGCGCAGCGCCTCGATGCCGTCGGCGAAGCTCGGTTCTGGCGAGCTCCTTTCCTCGACGGCGGCAAGGAAGTGGTCGATCTCGGCAGCGTAGGCCTCGCGGTAACGCTCGATGAAGAACGGCAGCATCGGGTCGCGTGAGGTGGTGCGCTCGGCAGTCCAGGCTTCCACCGTGGTCGGCGTGCGGTTCGCCGCCTGCAGCATCCCCTTGGCGCCAAACGCCTCGACGCGCTGGTCGTAGCCGTAGGCGCAGCGACGGGAGTTGTTGATCTGTACCAGCGCCCCCGAACGGGCCCGCAGCGTGACCATCGCGCCGTCGATGTCGCCCTCGGCGGCGATCGCCGGGTCGACCAGGTTGGAGCCGAACGCGTGCACCTCGACGATCTCGCCCGCCAGATAGCGCGCCATGTCGAAATCGTGGATCGTCATGTCGCGAAACAGGCCGCCCGAGGCGCGGATGTAGGCGGCCGGCGGCGGAGCCGGGTCGCGGCTGGTGATGATGACCTGCTCCAGCGCGCCGATCTCGCCCGCCTCGATCCGCTGGTGCAGCGCCCGGAACGACGGATCGAACCGCCGGTTGAAGCCGATCATCACCACCGGGTGGACCGACCGTATCTCCTCCCAGCAGGCAAGCGCGCGCGCCAGATCAAGGTCGATCGGCTTCTCGCACAGAACCGCCTTGCCCGCCCTGGCCGCTTCGATGATCAGCTTCACATGGGTGTCAGTCGGGGTTGCAATCAGCACTGCCCGCAGCGTGGGATCGGCGATGATCTCCTCGGCGGACCCGGCAGCCCGCGCCCCAAGCGCGCCTGCGACTTCGGACATCGCACCGGGCGCGACGTCGAAGATCGCGGCAAGCTCGGCGCGCGGATGTCGGGCGAGGTTGCGCGCATGGATCCGGCCGATCCGGCCGCAGCCGAGAACGCCCACGCGCACCATGCGGCTCAGCCGAGCGTCGGCATCACGAATTCGGCGCCCGCCCGTATCCCGGTCGGCCAGCGCGAGGTCACCGTCTTGAGTTTGGTGTAGAAGCGCACGCCCTCGCGCCCGTGCATCGCATGGTCGCCGAACAGCGACCGCTTCCAGCCGCCAAAACTGTGGAACGCCATCGGCACCGGGATCGGCACGTTCACGCCGACCATGCCGGCCTGCACGCCGTGCGCGAAGGCGCGCGCGCTGTCGCCGTCGCGGGTGAAGATCGCGGTGCCGTTGCCGAACTCGTGCGCGTTGACCAGTCCGAGCGCCTCATCGAAATCCTTCGCACGCACCACCGAGAGCACCGGGCCAAAAATCTCCTCGCGATAGATGCGCATGTCGGGCGTCACCTGATCGAACAGGCAGCCGCCGATGAAGAAGCCGCCCTCGTAGCCCTGCAGCTTCGGCCCACGCCCGTCGACGACCAGCGTGGCACCCTCGTCGATGCCGGTCTCGACATAGCCGAGCACGCGGTCGAGATGCGCGCGCGTGACCAGCGGCCCCATCTCCGCCTCCGGGTCCGTGCCCGGTCCGATCTTGAGCGCCCGCACCCGGGGCGCCAGCCGGTCCACCAGCACGTCGCCCGCCTGACCAACGGCGACCGCGACCGACACCGCCATGCAGCGCTCGCCGGCCGATCCGTAGGCGGCTCCCATCAGCGCGTCCACCGTCTGCTCCATGTCCGCGTCGGGCATCACCACCATGTGGTTCTTGGCCCCCCCGAGCGCCTGCACGCGCTTGCCGTGCGCGACGCCGGTGCGCTGGATGCTCTCGGCGATCGGCGTCGAGCCGACGAAGCTCACCGCCTGAATGCCCGGGTGGGCGAGGATGGCCTCGACCGCGACGCGGTCGCCCTGAACGACGTTGAATACGCCCTCCGGCAGCCCGGCCTCGCGCAGCAGATCGGCGATCATCAGCGACGCCGACGGGTCGCGCTCGGACGGCTTGAGGATGAAGCAGTTGCCGGTCGCGAGTGCCACCGGGATCATCCAGAGCGGCACCATGACGGGAAAGTTGAACGGCGTGATGCCGGCCACGACCCCGAGCGGCTGGCGCGTCGAGTAGCTGTCGATCCCACGCCCGACCTGCTCGGTGAAGTCGCCCTTCAGCAGTTCGGGCACGCCGCAGGCGAACTCCACCACCTCAATGCCGCGCACGACCTCGCCGCGCGCGTCCGACAGCACCTTGCCGTGCTCGGCGGTGATGATCCCCGCGAGCGTGTCAGTACTGCGCTCGAGATTGTCGCGGAACCGGAACATCACCCGCGCGCGGGACAGAGGTGAAGTCGCCGCCCATTTTGGAAACGCTGCGGTCGCGGCGGCAACGGCCGCGTCCACGTCCGGCGCCTCCGCCAGCGCCACCCGCCGCGCCACCTGGCCGGAAACCGGCTCGAATACGTCGGCGAAACGCTCCCCATGCGACCGCTTGCCGCCGATCACGTGTCCGACGATGTCCGGCATGCTGCTCATGAGGTGTGCTCCTGGTGTCCTGCCCCTGAAATACGCTCGTATTCAGGGGCCAGCAGGCCACCGAAAATAAGGATCTACCAGCCGAGAAAGGCGTGGTCGGGCGACATGCTGAACCGCCACTCGCGCACCGGGCCCGCCATGACGTTGAGGTAGTAGAGGTCGAACCCGTGCGGCGCGCCGACCGGATGATAGCCTCTCGGGACCAACACGACGTCGCGGTCACCGACCGCCATCGTCTCGTCGAGCGAGCGGTCGTCGGTATAGACGCGCTGCAGTGCGAAGCCCGATCCGCGCCGCAGGCGATGGTAGTACGTCTCCTCGAGATAGGTCTCGCGCGGCGGGTCGTTGGTGTCGTGTTTGTGCGGCGGATAGCTCGACCAGTGGCCGCCGGGCGTGATCGCCTCGACCACCAACAGGGACTCGGCGTCGGCAGTGTCGGGCAGGATGTTGCGGACATGGCGCGTGTTGGTGCCGGTGCCGCGCGTCTCCTCGCCAACCTCCTCCGGCTTGATCAGACGCGCCGGCAGCCGCCCCGTCGCAGGCGACGAGCAGATGGCCAGTTCGCAAGGCCCCTCGGCCTCCACCGACCAATGCGCGCCTGGCGGCACATAGACGGACCAGGGCAGGCCCTCGAACGGGCTGTCCCGCTCGCCGATGGTCCCGAAATCCTGCCCGGCCGCCTCCGCCGCGGCTCGGCCAGACACCAGCACCAGGCAGACCTCCCTGCCCTCGATCACGCGATCAATCGACTGTCCCGGGGCAAGACACACGACCTCGAAGCCGACGAACGACCAGCCGGCGTCCTCCGGCGTGATCCGGTGAATGCTGCCCTCAGGACCCGGCGACCCCGGGTGGTGAAGCAACACAGCCATCAAGCCGTCTCCCGCAGGAAGCCGAGCAGGTTCGCATAACCCATCCGCGCGTAGAGCAGCGGATTGGCACGCGCCGGATCCTGTTCAGCCTCGATCACCACCCAACCGTGATAACCGGAGAGTGCGCGAAACACCGAGACGTAATCCACCAAGCCGTCGCCGGGCGCTGTGTAGACGCCTTCGAGCACCGCGCGCAGGAAGCTCCAATCCTCGGCATCAGCCCGCGCGCGCACTTCCGGCCGGACATCCTTGGCGTGAACATGTCCGATGCGTGCCCTGTGCCGGGCGGCGAGCGAGGCGGGGTCGGCGCCGCCCCAGGCGGCATGGCCGGTATCAAGCAGAAGCTGCACCGCAGGACCGGTCGCCGCCATCAGCGCGTCGATGTCCGCCTCGCTCTGCACGACCGTGCCCATGTGGTGGTGGTAGACGAGCCGCACCCCCTCCCGCGCCGTGAGCTCGCCGAGCGCGGTGAGCCGCGCTCCGAACACGTCCCAACCCGCCGCATCGAGCACCGGACGGTTCGACAGAGGCACTGCGAAATCGCCGTGGATGGCGTTCGACGTTTCGGCGAAAACCAGGACCTCGGCGCCCATCGCACGCAGCAGGTCCAGATGCGGTCGCAAATGACGCATCTCCTCGCCGGCATCGCGCTCCAGCAGCGCGCCCGAGTACCAGCCGGAGATGCAGGCGAGGCCGAACGGCGCCAGCGCAGCGCGCAAGGCCTCCGGATCGCGGGGGAACTTGTGGCCAAGCTCCATGCCCTCGAAGCCGACCGAGCGCGCCTCGGCGAGGCAGGTCTCCAGCGAAGTGTCGGCGCCGAGATCGCGCATGTCGTCGTTGGACCAGGCAATCGGATTGACGCCGATGCGCAAGCGACCAGGGCTCTGCCCTGGACCCGCTGGGGGCGTCACGCCGGAAGGCGTGCTGACGCACGACGCCCCCAGACCCGCCTGACTTAAGGTCATGGTTTCCAAAGGCCAGCCTTTGGTGGGGTTCGGGGCGTCACGCCGGAAGGCGTGCTGACGCACGACGCCCCGACATACTCAAGCCG